>JAEWKH010000011.1 GCA_023386155.1 Pseudomonadota bacterium | reverse complement strand
GGATTCCGAGCTCCTGCTCCAGCGTCTCGCGGAAGCGGGCCATGCCCGCGCATCCCATGACGAGGACATCGGCGCCGTGGGTGTCCCGGAGGGTCCGACCCGCTGCGATCATGCGCTCGAGCGTGCGGGAGCCGTCCGACAGTTCAGCGACGGTCAAGCCGATGGACAGGTCGGCAGCGAAGCGGTCGAGCACGCCCATGGCGCCGAAGTAGCGAAGATGTCGCGGGATCGAGGTTGGCAGGATCGCGATGACGCCGAACCGCTGGCCGAGCGTCAGAGCCGTCAGAACGCCGCCCTCGGCAATGCCCAGAACAGGCCGCGCGCTCTGCTCGCGCAGGGCATACATGCCAGGATCGGAGAAGCAGGCCACGACGAAGGCTGCCGCCTCGTCCTCGAGCAACGCCGCTTGCTTCAGGAGCGGGCCGACAATCCCATCCACATCACGCTGGGACTGGATTCCGGGAGGCCCTTTACGAAGGGTTACGCAAGCGATCGCAGGGCCATCGGTGGAACGGAGTGGGTCCACGGCAGCGTCTATGCCGGCCGTAACGGCTTCGTTGGAATTTGGGTTGATGACATAAATCGTGCCGCTCATGGTTCACCTTTGTCCTTGCCTGCCCGCATTCCCTGCTGCTGCGCGCGCAACGTGTCGTAGCTTTGGCGCGGCACCTGAAAGCGGTCGCGCGTCGTGACATACCAGTCGGCTCCGTGCAGGCGGCCGACAAGATCCAGAGCATCGATGTCGACGTGGAACTTATCGTCCACCAGGCCATCGCGGATGTGAATGCGGACGATCTCGCCCACGACGAGGTTGCGATGGCGCGTTCCAAGCGACAGAGATACGGTCTCGCGGCATTCAAGCTGTACGGGCGACGCGGCAATCCGTGGCGCGGCGACCTTCTTGCTCGGGGCCGATGCCAGCCCGGCGGCGGCGAGCTCGTCGATCTCGGACGGAAGATCGATGGCGCAGATCGTCATCGCTTCCACGAGAGCCCGGTCAACCAGGTTGACCACGAAGCTCCCCGTCGCGCGGATGTTGCGCATCGTATCCTTCAGCGGCCGCTCTGCCGGCTCTCTACCTTCGATTCCCAGGACGACGAGCGGCGGGGCATGGCTGAAGACATTGAAGAAGCTGAATGGCGCGGCGTTTACATTGCCGTCCCCGTCGACCGTGGTGACGAGGGCGATGGGCCGCGGAACGACCGTGTTCACCAGAAGTTTGTAAAGATTTCGATCGGTCAGATCGGCTGTCGCCCATTCCATGACATCACCCGAGGATTGCATCGAGCCGGCGCACGGTCTCGAAGAGAATACGGGCACCGTCGGCGGCCTGATGCGGCTCGATCGCTTCCTCCGGCGCGTGGCTGCGGCCGTCACGGCAAGGCACGAAGATCATTCCGATCGGGCCGGTCCGCGAGACGAACACGCCATCGTGTCCCGCCCCGCTCGGCATGTCTCGGGACGATAGCCCGAGAGACGCTGCCGCAGCCCTGATCGCGTCGCGCACGACCGGAGCACAGGGAGTCGGCGAAGCGTGACTCAGGGGCTCGACCAGGACTTCGAGTCCGAGTGCCGCGAGCGAAGGACGGATCTCTTCGATCAGAGTCGTGGAGAAGGTGCGGGTCGCGGCTTCGTCGCCGCACCGTACTTCGAGAACCATCTCGACTTCGCCCGGGACGGCATTGGCCGCGTTCGGACGCACATCCAGTTTTCCAATCGTGGCGACGAGTGGCTTGTCGCCATCCGACAGCGCTAAAGCGCAGGCATGCACCGTTTCGACAATGCGCGCGGCACCGACGAGTGCATCCGACCGCAGAGGCATCGGAGTCGCGCCCGCGTGATCGGCCCGACCCACGACCGTAATGCGCTCCCGATGAATACCGACGATATCCGTGACAATCCCGATCGCGATGCCTTCCTGCTCGAGCACCCGACCTTGCTCGATATGCACCTCGACATAGGCGGCCGTGTCACCGGAGGAACGTCTGGCCGAGGCCAAGTTCTCGGGATCTCCGCCAACATAGGCAAGTCCTTCCCTCAAGGTCATGCCGTCAGGCCGCCTGAGATCCATCATGCCATCGGACAGCATTCCGGCAAGAGCCCTGCTGCCGATGCACGACAGGCCGAACTCGCTCGGCTCCTCGGCCAGGAAGTCATAGACCTCGAGCGGATGACGCAGGCGCTCGCCGCGTTCGGCGAGGCTCTGCGCCACTTCGAGACCGGCAAGAACGCCGAGGATGCCGTCATACCGGCCGCCGGACGGCACCGTGTCCGAGTGCGAGCCGACGACAATCGGCTTCAGGTTCGGGTCGGATCCGGCAAGGCGACCAACAAGGTTGCCGCCGGCATCGATCGACGTTGCGAGCCCGCCGCGGCGGAACTCGCTGGCGAGCCATTCCCGCCCCTTCAGGAAGAGGGGCGAGAACGAGCGACGGGTCCACGGACGGTCAGGATCGGTGATACGTGACAGTGCCTCGATGCGCGCCCACAGGCGGTCGGAGTTGATGCTCACGGCTATGCCGCTGGGCGGAGGAAGCGGCCGTCGCCAGCCTTGTTGCGGATGGCCGTTCCATCCCAGGCAAGTGCGCCACGCACGTAGGTCGCCGCCACGCGAACGGTGAACTCACGCCCCTCGAAAGAACTCCACTTGACGGCGGAGAGGCTCTTCGACGGATCAAACCGGAAGCGGCCGGGCTCCAGCACGACGATATCCGCGTCAGCGCCCGACTCGAGACGGCCCTTGTCGGCAAGGAGGAACGCCTTGGCCGGCCCTTCGCAGAGCTGCTTGACCACCATGGTCGGCGAGATGCCGTGTTCGTCGCAGCCTGTCCAGAAGGCCGGCAGCAGGGTTTCGATGCCCGGGCCGCCCGAGGTGTTCTTGAAGACGTTCGGATCACCTTTCTTCTCAAGCCCCCACGAGACGTGATCGGAGGACACGAAATCGCAATGCCCTGCCGCGATATGGCTCCATAGAAGTTCTGTCTCGGCCTTCGAGCGAATTGGGGGATAGTGCTTCACCTTCGCGCCAAAGCGAGGAACATGCTCTTCGGCATTCAGCATGAGATATTGCACGCAGCTCTCGATGGACGCCTTGTAGCCCGCCCGCTTGTACATGTTGGCGATCTCGAACCCGCGCGAGGTCGAGACGTGGACGGCGTGAGCGCGCGCGCCTGTCTCGGCACCAATCTCGTAGATGCGCGCGGTGGCAAGGTTTTCGATCAGCGGCGTGTGAGCGCGACCGAAAGCATCGGGCCCGGTGTCGCCGGCCTCGACGAGACGGGCGATGTTGCGCCTCGTCATTTCTTGATCCTGGTTGTGAACGCCGCAGAGCAGGCCCGTCGGGGCAAGGCGCTTGAACGCCTCGTAGATCGTGTCGTCCCCGACTCTCGGGAAGCGGGTGGGATTCGCCTCGAAGGTCGAGAACTTGAATGCGCACGCGCCCGCATCGACCAGACCCGGGATCGCATCTAGACCGTTCTCAACCGTGATTGTGGCATAGAGCGCCACATCGACGTGGGCGTCACGTTGGACCGTAGCGACCTTCTCATTGAACAGGTTAGAATTTGTAACGGGCTCCGGCTCGTCGTAGGGCATGTCGACCATGACTGTCACGCCGCCTGCTGCCGCGGCGCGCGAGCACATGCCGATGCCTTCGTGATTGGCTTGGCTGCCGGAGTGAACCTGCCCGTCGATGACGCCGGGAATGATCCACTGGCCGCGGAAGTCCTGGGACTCGCGGGCCGAAGGCGGCGCGCCCGTGCCGAAGGCCGCAACCTTTCCACCTGAGACGGCGACATAGCCGTCCTCGATGATCCGGTCTGTGAGAACTATGTTGCCGCGAAGGACGAGATCAAAATCGCTCATGAGAACCTGCCTGGTGGAAAGTGGCGGATAGGGCCGACGTGTGATGCAGCAAGCATAACGGCAGCCTTTCAAAACAGATCATGCTTATTCTGGCATGCTTCATAACAGCGTGTTATCGTGTGCCTCGGATTGCCCAACTCCGTCTTCGCCGAGGGCGTAGCTTGTCAGGTCGAGGCCAAGGGCCTGTTCGACGACGGGGTAAACGCTGGGATCCGTCACGCTGGCGCTGAGCGGGATATGCTCTTTTGCGATCCGCAGGACGGCGAGTTCCATGCCTTCCCGGATCTGCCCGACGCTGATCGGCGAGCCATCGTCATCAAGGGTCGTTATGACATCCGGGTACGACGCGACACGCCGTCCGTCGAGGTCGGTCACAGCCATATACTCGTTCATCACGTGCAGAATGAGCGCGCCCTTCCCCTCGCCGATCTGAACGGTCCCGACGTCAAAGGCCTGCCGGGTGTAGGCGACGGATTTTCGCAGGACGATGCCTCGGCCGACCACCGTTCCCGAGGTCTGCTCGCAGATCGCATCGACGACGGCACGCCCCCCTTTCGGCCGTGCGGCCAGAATCCGTTCGCCGAGCGCCAGGGCCATCGAGATTCCGCCCAGCGCCGCGTGCTGGCGGACATAGAAAGCGGGAACGGGATTCCGGCAGGACGCGATGAATCCGCCCGACATGTCGGAGGCCGTGCGCAGGATCGGCGAGACTTTTCCGGTGGTGCCCCGGACCACGAGCTCGATATAGGCATTTCGGGAGCGGTTTCCGCCTGCTGCCGTCTGGATCGTCGCTTCCGGACTGCCGGCAAGCCCGATCGATCCCATGTCGCCGGTCGGATGCGCGCGGATGTCGCCCACTGCATCGATCACCTTGGTGCCAAGAACGGCTCCCGGCAACCAGGCGTTCAGCGTACTGGACATGCCGTTCTGGCCGATCATCAAACCATAGACCGGCTTTCCGAGTGCGTCCTGCAGCAGCTCGACGGCACGCACGTAATCGATGCCGAGCATCTGCCAGTCGGTTGTGCCGGCGGGCGCTCCGATGGCTGCCGCTGTGGCGATGACGGCCTCGTCGGGCACCTCGTCCATGGAAACCAACTCGGGCTGCCCCGTCATAACCGCGGCTTGGCCCAACATGCGGCCATGATCGGGCCAGCCGCCCCCTCCCGCTGCGAAGATTGACCCGCCCGCGATGGCCGCTTCGACATCATTCATGGTCAGGATGCGTTTCATGTCCCTTCCCTCGCCGGCGCGCCATGCCCCACACATTCCGGCGCATACCCAACCATAATGGCTGTTATGCCGGCAGGATCATGCTATTTCTGGGCCAAGCCATAACAGGGTGTTATCGTAATGCGTTTCAATCTGCGTCAGATCGAGGTCTTTCGGGCCGTCATGGTGACGGGCTCGATCAGCGGTGCGGCTCGCCTGTTGGCGGTATCTCAGCCCGCGATCAGCCGGTTGCTTGCATACACAGAAGACCGCCTCGATATGAAGCTGTTCGAGCGGGTGAAGGGCCGCGTCCAGCCAACGCCGGAAGCACGACGGCTTTTTGCGGAGGTGGATCAGGTCCACCAGGGTGTCCTTCGGGTCAACAATCTTGCGCAGGAATTGCGCGAGCGTGGTACGGGCGGCATGCACGTCATCGCGAGCCCCAGCGTTGGCCAAGCAATCGTTCCAGAGGCCATCTGCCACTTCCGTGAACTTTTCCCCGACGTACGGGTAGAGTTCGAGATCCTGACACTACAGGAACTGATTGCTCGAATCGGTGCAAATCGTGTCGATCTTGGGCTTTCAGTCCTACCCGTCGATGAGCCGACCATCACGGATAGCGTGATCATGAACGGAGGGCTTCGGGTTATCTTCCGGCGCGGCCATGAACTCGAGAAACTGTCCGAGATCACGCCTGCCGATCTCGCGCCTTATTCCCTGATCGGCTATGGCCCGCAGACTCCTTATGGCCTGCATATCGAACGCGCCCTTTCTACGAGCGGCACATCGCTCCGTTTCGACACGGTCGTGCGCTTCACGCCCGTGGCCTGCTCCCTGGTTCAGGCCGGAGCCGGAGTCGGCATTGTGGACGAGTTCGTGATTCGCGGCGGCACCTGGCCCGAGATCGAGGCGCGGCCGTTCGTGCCACATACCCAGATGCAAGTTCACCTTGTTACATCGCGCCTCGAACCTCTCTCGCGCGTTGCGCAGGCCTTCACGAAGATCCTGCACGATATGGGACGCGCAGCGACCTCCAAGGCCGACGCGAATTCGAACATTGTTGCTTAACACAATGTTATGCTTCCGCCATAAGTTAGCATGAGCAAGGAATGGGTGAGTGCTGATACGCTGCTCATCAGATGGCTCACTCCATCGCTATAATCATAAGGGAACAGAGGTTATGTGGATTACATCGATCACGGGTTTGCGCAGTGCTGCCCAAGGCTTGGCTCTGGCTGCTCTGCTCGCTACTCCCGCCATGGCGCAGGATGCCGATCACCCGCAGAACGAAAAGCTGAAGATCGCCTGTGACCTAGGATTCGCGCCATTCTGTTTCAAGAAGCCGTCAGGCGAGGTCACCGGCTTTACTCATGATTTCGCGGACGCCATTGCGAAGAAACTGGGTCGCCCGGGCATCGACGTAACGGACAGCAACTTCTCGGCAATCTTTGCGGGGCTGTTCTCCAAGCGCTACGAGATGATCCCGGCGCCGACAAACATCACCGCCGAGCGTGCGGCCCAAATGCTGTTCAGCGAGCCCTACATGCCGACCGGCATGGGTTTCCTCGTCAAGAAGGGTGGCAAGATCGCCAACCTCGAGGATCTGAAGGGGAAAGAGCTGACCGTCAATAACGGCAGCATCTCGGACAAGTGGCTCACGGACAACCAGGCCAAATACGGATACTCCATCCAGCGCTATAACAAGAACGCGGATGCCGTGCAGGCGGTGATGATCGGCCGCGCCTTCGCGAACGTCGCGGACGCGCCCGTCTCGCGCTACGTCTCGACACAGGTACCCAACACCGAGGTTGCTTTCGTCCTCGACAGCGGCCGTCACTTCGGCATTGCCTTCCGCAAGGAGGATACGGCTTTCCGCGCAAAGGTCGAGGAAGCTGTCGAGTGCATGAAGATGGATGGCACCCTCGCCAAGATTCATGAAAAGTGGTTCGGCGTACCGCCGGAAGAAGGTTCCTCGACTGCAAAGGTCTATCCTGGAACCGGCGCACCCGAGTTCGAGGGGTATGACGCGACCGAGCGCAAGGCGTCCTGCCAGTGATGGTTGCGCAGAACAACAACGGCATGGATGACGGCGATCTCGTCGTGATCCATGGGCTCCACAAGTCGTACGGCACCATAGAGGTTCTTCACGGCATCGATCTGACGGTAAAGAAGGGTGAGGCCGTCGTTATCGTCGGCTCATCCGGCTCGGGCAAGAGCACGTGCCTGCGATGCATCAATCGCCTTGAGGAACCCACCAGCGGCCGCATTGTCGTCGCCGGTAACGAAATCACAGGCAAGAACGTCGATCTGAATGCCCTGCGGCGGCGCATCGGCATGGTGTTCCAGAGCATCAATCTCTACCCGCACAAGACGGCGCTCGGGAATGTGACCCTGGCCCTGCGCAAGGTTGTGGGCCTGTCCAAAGCCGAGGCGAATGCGAAGGCCCTCAAGTATCTCGATCTCGTGGGCCTCGGCCACAAGGCGGATTCCTATCCGGCCCAGCTCTCCGGCGGCCAGCAGCAGCGTGTCGGCATTGCCCGCGCCATGGCACTCGAGCCGCAGGTGATGCTCTTCGACGAACCCACATCCGCCCTTGATCCGGAATTGGTCGGCGAGGTGCTGAATGTGATGGTTCGCACGAAGGAAATGGGCATGACAATGATCGTGGTCACCCATGAGATGCAGTTCGCCCGTGAAGTGGCGGATCGGGTCGTCTTCATGGAGAAGGGAACGATCCTGGCTCAAGGGACGCCTGAGGAGATCCTGGTTTCTCCGCAGAACCCCCGCATTCGCGAATTTGTGACGCGTACCAAGTCCTGACGGCGGCCCATGGACCAGATTGTTCGATACTTCTTCGACTTCCCGCTCATGAGGGACTACTGGCCGGACATCCTGAAAGGATTTCTCATCACGGTCCAAATGTCGGTGCTGACGATCCTCATCGGGATTCCCCTCGGGCTCCTGATCGCCATCATCCGGCTCTATGGCATTAAACCACTCAACGCGCTGATAATCTTCTACATCGATCTGTTCAGGTCGATCCCGCAGCTTGTTCTCATCGTTCTCGCCTATTTCGCGCTGCCTCACTTCGGGCTGGTGCTCGAGCCATTCACTGCGACCGTGGTCGCTCTCGCCCTGGTTCTGTCCGCTTTCGCGGAGGAGATTTTCTGGGCTGGCATCAACTCCGTCCACAAAGGTCAATGGGAGGCGGGCCGCTCCACAGGCTTGGGCTTCACGCAGACGCTTGCCTACATCATCCTGCCACAGGTGGTGCGGATCTCCATTCCACCGCTGACCAACCGCGCGATCGGCATCAGCAAGGGCACCACTCTCGGATCGGTTGTCGCAGTGCCGGAATTGCTCAACGTTACCTCGAGCATTCAGTCGAACGTCGCCAATCCGACAGCTTTGACAGTCGGCGCCCTTCTGTTCCTCGCTCTGTTCCTACCCTTCGTTCGATTCACACGCTGGCTTGAGCGGGCCTACGCCCATCCGAGGACCTAATGAGCGAGCTCGTCAACACCTTCTTCAATCTCGAGATCCTCCGCGAGGTCAGGCCTTTGCTCGTCGAGGGGCTATGGCTGACCCTCGCTCTCGCAGCAGCCGCCGTGCCGCTCTCGATCGCGATCGGCCTCGCCATCGCGGTCGCGCAGGACCTCCCCAGCAAACCGCTGCGCATGGTGCTCGTTGCCTATGTCGACACGCTCCGCGCGATTCCGCCGCTCGTCCTGCTGATCTTCATCTTCTTCGGCCTGCCCTTCCTCGGCCTCAGCCTTGGGGAGTTCCCGGCGGCCGTGCTGGCCCTGACGCTCAACGGTTCAAGCTATTTCGCCGAGATCTTTCGAGCCGGCATCGAATCCGTTCCACAGGGGCAGCGTGAGGCTGCGCGCTCGACCGGCCTCACATGGCTCCAGAGCATGGCCTATGTGGTGGCTCCACAGGGGACCCGCAACGTGCTGCCCGACCTGGTGAGCAACACCGTGGAGCTCTTCAAGCAGACTTCCATCGCATCTGCGGTGGCGCTGCAGGAATTGCTGCGCTCAGCGCAGATCGCGCAGGGCCTCCTCTACAACCCGACCCCGCTCGTGGCGGCAGCCATCGTGTACTTCCTCATGTTCTGGCCGTTTGTCCGCCTGGTATCACGGATGCAGAACAAGACCGTCATGCATTCAGCCTGATCCTCTGGCAGCGGAGACCCGCCCCTCATGAGCATTCAACCGTTCGACACAGTGATCCGTGGTGGTCGCGCAGTGACACCACAGGGCGTTGTAGAAGTGGACATCGGGATCCGCGACGGCCGGATCGCGGCGCTGGATTCAGACCTTTCGTCGGCAGGCGAGGTGATCGACGCACGGGGTCTTCTCGTCCTCCCTGGCGGCGTCGATGCCCATTGTCATATTGACCAGATGGTTTCGAGCGGCGCCCGCACGGCAGACGATTTCGCGAGTGCGAGTCTCGCGGCAGCCTTCGGCGGGACCACCACGCTTATTTCCTTCGCAGCTCAGCATCGGGGCCAGAGCCTGCGCAAGGTCGTCGAGGACTACAAGGTTCGCGCGGAAGGCCGGTCGGTCCTGGACTACGGGTTTCACCTGATCGTGACCGATGCCTCCGAACAGACATTGGACGTCGATCTGCCCGCACTGGTGAACGAGGGCTTCACGTCGGTGAAGATCTACCTCACCTACGACGCGCTTCGTCTTGACGACCGGGCCGCGCTCGACGTCCTGGCGGCCGTCCGGCGCGAAGGAGCGATGCCGCTGATCCATGCGGAGAGCCATGACATGATCGCGTGGTTCACCGAGAAGCTCCTGGCCGCAGGCTACAGCCAGATCCGGCACCTTGCCGACGCACGGCCCATGCTCGCGGAGCGCGACGCAGTGCATCACGCCGTCTCTCTGGCGGAACTCGTCAATGTCCCGATCGTGCTGGTCCATATGTCCAGCGCCGAGGCAGTGGAGCAGGTCCGGTGGGCCAGGAAGCGCGGCTTCCCGATTCATGCGGAAACCTGCCCCCAATATCTCGTCCTGACGCGCCAGACGCTTGAGCGTCCCTCTTTCGAGGCCGCCAAGTTCTGCTGCAGTCCTCCGCTTCGCGACAAGGCAAGCCAGGATGCGCTCTGGTCCGGGCTTGCCGACGGCACGCTGTCGATCCTGTCCTCGGACCATTCCGCCTTTGTCATGGAGGGCCCCGATGGCAAGCTAAGGGATGGTCCTGACACGGCCTTCAACCGGGTCCAGTACGGAATGCCCGGCCTGGAGCTGCGGCTTCCGCTCATATTCTCCGAGGGTGTCGTAAGTGGGCGCCTGTCGATCGAGCGCTTCGTAGAGATCACGGCGACTGAACCTGCCCGGCTCTATGGCCTCGCAGGCCGCAAAGGCGTCATTGCGCAGGGTGCCGACGCCGATCTCGTTCTCTGGGATCCCGACAGGCAGTTCAAGATCCATCCCGATACCTTGCACGACGGCCTCGGCTGGACACCTTACGAAGGTCGTGTCGTGACAGGCCTGCCGGTCCTGTCGATGGTGCGCGGCACAGTCATCTGCCAGGAAGGCGAACGGATCGCACCCGACGGGCACGGCCGCCTTCTGGCTCGGGCGTGCCCGGAGGCCTGCGCCATTGCGACACCGCCAGCCACCGGCTTCGATGTGCTGAGCGGCCGCTTCGTGTGCGACGCTCCCGCTTCTTAGAAACCCCACTCGACGTGTCCGCAAACATGGATCACTTCGACACGATCGTCATCGGCGCAGGCGTGATCGGGCTTGCGGTTACGCGGGAATTTGCGCTGCGAGGCCTGTCGGTGCTCGTGCTGGAGAGTGCGCCGGGCATCGGCACGGAGACATCCTCCCGCAACAGCGAGGTGATCCATGCCGGAATTTACTACAAGCCCGGCAGCCTCAAGGCGCAACTCTGCATCGAGGGGCGGCATGCGCTCTACGACTATTGCAACGCACGTGGCATCCCTTATCGCCGTTGCGGGAAAATTCTCACGGCATCCAATGACGAGGAGCTGGCGTCCGTAGAGGCCCTGGCGGCACAGGGATGCTGCAACGGCGCGGATGATCTCGAGATGATCACGGGAGACCAAGCTCGCGCGATGGAGCCAGCCCTTAAGACCATTGGGGCGATGTGGTCGCCTTCGACTGGAATTGTCGACAGCCACGCCCTCATGCTCGCCCTGCAGGCGGACGCGGAGAACGCTGGCGCTCTTTTCGCCTTCCGCACGCCGCTTGCCGGCGCCGAGCGTGCCGGAGGTGGGTTCATCGTCCAATGCGGAGGCGACGAGCCCATAGAGATCGGCTGCCGGTCCCTGGTGAATGCCGCCGGCCTCCATGCCTCAACGGTTGCACGAAGAATCGCCGGCCTGCCGGAGAGTGAAATTCCCGAGACGCGCTACTGCAAGGGCAGCTACTTCATGTTTCCGGGGCGCGTCCCCTTCTCGCGACTTATCTATCCGGCCCCTCATGCTCACGGGTTGGGTGTTCATCTCACCCTCGACATGGCCGGTCAGTCCCGGTTCGGCCCCGATACGGAATGGACCGATACGCTCGATTATGGCGTCAGGCAGGATCGCCAGCGCGACTTCGAAGAGGCGGTCCGTCGCTACTGGCCCGACCTGCCTCGAGGCTCCCTGTTCGCAGGATACTCAGGCATCAGGCCCAAGCTAACGACGCCGGCGGAACCAGCCGCGGATTTCCTGATTCAGGGCCCGCAAGCTCATGGCATCCCGGGCCTCGTCAATCTCTTCGGAATCGAAAGCCCCGGGCTGACGTCGTCACTTGCCATAGCGCGCGAGGTTGCTGACAGACTTTGAGAACGCGCCACCGTTCGGCGGGCGACCGAGCCCCTCGCCCCAGTGCAGGCGTACCCGACGGATTACGGCTGGGGGATTTCCCCGACCTGACTGACCACTCCCTGGGCCTCTCCCGGATGCGAATCCCGGTTGCCATTCATGGCCCTGCGCTGCTCGGCCATCTCGCTGACCGCACTTCGAAGGGCAGGATGACGGCCCATGAATTGATTGAAGTCGCGGTTCTCAAGAACGAGGAACTGGCAGTAGTCGACCGCCGTCACGTCGGCGTTGCGACGAGCACCGTCCACCAGTGCCATCTCGCCGAAGAAATTTCCGTGATCGAGCCGGATCTGCCGGTCTCCGACAGAGACCTCCACCGCACCGGTGGAGATGAAGTACATCCCGTCCGGCCGATCCCCGCGCCGTATGACGCGCTCGCCCGGCGCCGCTGATTTGGGTCGGAAGAGAAGAAGCAACTCTTCCTGGTCATCCCGGCTCACAAGGTTCAGGACGGGAAACGTCTCAAGCAGGGAATGAAGCTCGAGTTCGTGTGCTCGCTCGCGCTCCTCGTTCCGGAGGCGGTTCGCCGCCAACTCCCTCTCAAGAGCCTGATACCGGTTGAACCCGAAATCCGTTGCTCGCGAGGGGCTATCGATTCCGATTCGCTTCCTGAGCCTGTTCACCACCTGGAACATCAGTGGGTTCAGGGTGATAGACAGCAGGGCCCCTGCGAGGATCAGGTCACGCCCTTCGCTCGGAAGCAGTCCAAGCGACATCCCGAGACCCGCCAGGATGAAGGAGAACTCTCCGATCTGAGCCAAGCTCGCCGCGACCAGCAACCCCATATCCACAGGGTAGCGCAGGATAGTAACGATACCAAAGGCGATGAGGCCCTTCCCGACCACGATCAGTCCGACGACCAGCAGGACCGGAAGCGGGTCGCGGAACAGCGCCATGGGGTCGAACAGCATGCCCACCGAGACGAAGAAGAGGACGGAAAAGGCGTCCTGCAAAGGCAGCGACTCCGTTGCCGCCCTGTGACTGAACCTCGACTCGTTGAGAACCACGCCGGCGAAGAAAGCACCGAGGGCGAACGATACGCCAAAGACCTTCGCCGATCCGTAGGCGATGCCGATCGCCGCCGCCAGCACGGACAGCGTAAACAGTTCGCGGCTTCCGGTTCGGGCCACCTGCTTCAGCAGGAAGGGCACGACCCTCGGCCCCAGCAGCACCGCCAATGCAACGAAGACGGCCACCTTGCCAAGTGTCACCATCAACGTCAGCAGGATGGGACCATCGGAAGTGGGAGCAGCATGGGCACCCGAAGTGGCCGCCGGATGTCCGCCCAGAATTTCGGCAAAGGCCGGCAGCAGCACGAGCGCCAGGACCATGGCGAGATCTTCGACAATGAGCCAACCGACGGCGACCCGGCCATTGGCGCTTTGGAGGAGATTGCGTTCTTCGAGAGCCTTCAGCAGGACAACCGTGCTGGCAACCGACAAGGTCAGTCCAAAGACGATGCCCTCGCCCAGGGTCCAGCCCCAGAAATGAGCGAGCCCGGCACCGAGGGCGGTAGCCACGACGATCTGGCCGACAGCTCCCGGTATCGCGATGCTGCGCACCGCCATGAGGTCCCTGACTGAGAAGTGGAGCCCAACCCCGAACATGAGCAGGATGACTCCCATCTCCGCGAGTTCGGAGGCCAAAGCCCCATCCGCCACGAAGCCTGGCGTGAATGGTCCTGCCGCAATCCCGGCGACCAGATACCCGACGAGGGGCGGCAGGCGGAGCCGATCCGCGAGATATCCAAAGGCGAACGCGAGAACGAAGCAGACCGCGACCGTGGCAATGAACGAGGCTTCGTGCATGGGATCTCACCGACTGAGTTGATCCCTCCTTACTAAGGCATAATAACCTCTCAGGGAATTCCTGACGCGGTGAGAAGGATAGACGGTCATTGTCGTGCGACAGGCTGCGTCGAGTGCGCACGATAGCGCATCGTGCGGACCCAGCGGGCCGCGCTAGCGAAAAGTGGACCCGGTTTTCACTGGCGTGGCCCTCCGGGTCCGCTTTGAACGATGCGCCAGCCAAGAGAGGAAGCATCGGATCAATCCCAAAAGTGCAAGTCCACTTTTGGGTCCGATGCTGTAGCCGCCAGGTGCGGCTTCCGGCGCGGTCAGGACAAACCTGCAAGAATTTGTTTCATAGTTTCACCTTGCGCGGCTGGGCCAGCACGCTCCCTGCGCAAGGCATTCTTTCGCAGAGGGATTTCGCCTGCTCACATCCTGCGCACGCCTCCCTGTCTCACCGGTCTTGCGCCTCCCCAGGCTGGTAAACAAACCGACGGATGGATAGCCGATGCAGCGGAGGTAGGTTGCGTGCGCTACAATTCCGATCTCATGGCCGGACCGCAGGCGTCTCCAGAGGCATCCCCCGTGCGCGGGCCATGAGGAACAGCTCCAGATCGATATATTCCGGCGAGCCGAAGGGATATGGTTCCGCTCGCACGCCCACCATGCAGTTCCTGAACCGTCGCTGCAGGGATCCCAGGGCCTGCCATTCGAGGCGGTAAAGTGGATAGCCCGTCGGATGAGCCTGTGGAATGACGCTTCCTGCCAGTTTCCTTCCCCAGTGGTCATCGTGACAATTGGCGCAGGAGAAATTGAGCTGGCCCTGCCGCGTCTCATAGAATTGCTGCCCGCCCGCGCGGAACGTCTCAAGGCGCTCGTCCTCCCCTGTCGTGATCGGCATGCCACGCGATTGCCTTCCGATGAAGGCCGAGAGGGCGAGCAATTCCCGGCTTTCGAGCGGAAGGGGCTCGGCCTTCTGGTTGGCCTTGCGACAGACGTTGATCCGACCTTGGAGATCAATCGGACGGCCACTTTCCGCGAAATAGACAGGATAGCGTGCTGCAACACCTCTCATGCTCATGGCCGCGTCGCCGTGACAGTCAGCGCATGAGCGCGTAGCCGCACCCGCGTTAGCGCCCCAGAGCGCCTCTCCCTCGGCGACCCAAAGCATGCCGGGGTTCGAGAAGTCATCCTGCTGCATGACTTGCGATTCCGAACTCATGAACTCGAATCCGGATTTCCGCTCCGAAGCGGGAGAGGACTGAGCCACGGCTTCGAAGAAGGAGAGCCCCGAAGCAACGGCGGCTCCGAGAAACAAGACTTTTCCTGCCAGCGACCAGTTCATTCCACTTCGATCTTCGCCGTTTCAAGCTGTGCCCGCCCCTGGTCGTCGAGCCATCTGAAGGCGATGAGGCCACTCTCCGTCGCGGTGGTCGTGAAGGAGAAGAACGGATTGGCGGCAATGGCGGGGAATAGGTCTGCGCTGAAGATCTCCTCGCCATTATAAGTACAGATGAAGCGGTTGATGATGTCGCGCGGCACGAGCGCTCCATCAGGCCCGGTCCGGTATCCGGTCTCCATCGGATGCGAGATGAGGGCCTTGATCTCGATAACCTCTCCTCTCTTGGCTCTGGCGGGAACATTGATGAGGGCCCGTGCCATGTCAGTTCTCCACGCAGGCCGGCAACGTGACGATGAGTTCGGCCTTGTCGGACCAGAACGAACCGTCGCTGAACTGCGCAATGGCAACGATGTTCTGGGAATCGCCCAGGCGGATGCGGGTGGATACCACAGCCCGGCCTGCGCGCGGGCTGAGATAGAAATGGGCGACATTCGGTTGTGGATTGCGTTCGTTGAAGATGGCGATTGTTTTTACGTGATCTTGAACGGTCATCGGACTGTCGACTGTCACTGTAAGGGGAACGGAGTTGCCGTTCTCCACGAGCGCAGGAATCTCGAGTTTCACTCTGCCCTCCCGGATCTCCGCCTCGCCGGCAAAGGCTCTGATGGCAGCCGCCATGCTCTCGGGCGTTGCCAGGGCTGGGCGTGTAACGACCAGTGCCAGAGCCCCCGCCCCAACTTGGAGTATCTCACGTCTCGTCGTCTCGAAGCGCCCCTGTTTCCGGTTCATGGCTCCTCCACCAGCGTCGAGAGAAATGCCACCACGTCCTCGACCTGCTCTGCGCTCAACACCGGTTTTCCCTGCCAGTTCCGACCAACGCGGGCGAGGTTCTCCGTGCTGTAGTAAGGTGGCATGATGGTCGCGGGATTCAGGCGCCGGCTGTCGACGATCTTAAGCCTCAATTGCCCCTCCGACCACCGGGCTCCGGCGCCCTTCAGGTCGGGAGCGAGGCTTCCCTGGAAGCGCTGCTCCGGAAAGGGCCCGGAGTGGCAAAGCAGGCAGAGGCCTTTCTGGCGATCCACCACGATGGCACGACCGCGGACGGGATCCCCCCTGGTGCCGACCAACGGCTCTGGAATGGAATCGCCTACGACCTCGAACGCACGCAGATCCTGGGCCTGAGCTTGCTCCGCATCGAAAACGATAAAGGCCACGGCAGCCAGCATGACAGGCAGGCTCCTAGCCGAAGACTTCGCTGGTGATGGTCTGGAACCATGCATCGGCATATATGGCTTCCTGTGCTCTGAAGGAGGGAGGCGCATTCAGGGGGCTTGTCCCACCGGCGCCCTCCACATCCGTCAGCAATCCGTTTCTTGGGCGGTACACACCGGCGACAGAGATTCCATAGTCGGGCGCAACGAGGCTGTAGCAGGTGTTGATCAGCTTGGGCTCAGCCGGAACCTCGCCCCTGAGGAGGCCCGCGACGGCAGCAGCACAGGTCTTTCCCTGCGCATTGGCAGAAAAGGCCGATTTCGGCATGCCCCCCGCAATCGAAGCGTCGCCGATCACATGGATGTTCGGTTGAAGGCGTGACTCGAACGTGACCGGGTCGATAGGGCACCATCCGCTCCGATCGGCAACGCCAGCCGCCTGAGCGATCTGACCGGCTCTCTGAGGCGGGATGACGTTGATCACGTCCCCTGTATGGCGTCCGAAATCGGTGACCAGAGACTTGGACTCCGCATCGACCTCAATCACTGTCCCGCCCGACGAGAGAGACACCCACTCTATCATGTTGGGATAGAGATCCTGCCACGCGGCCTGGAACAGGCGTTGCTTCGAGAAGCTGTCCTTCGCATCCAGGATGAGGATCTTCGAGCGCGGCTTCTGAGTCTTGAGATAGTGCGCAATCAGGCTTGCCCGCTCATACGGCCCTGGCGGACAACGAAATGGGTTGGCGGGAGACACGATGACAACCGTCCCGCCATCGTCCATGGCTTCGAGTTGACGGCGCAGGAGCAAGGTCTGCTCCCCGGCCTTCCAGGCATGCGGCAAGGCTGCCGATGCGCTCTCGTCATAGCCCGGAAGGGCATCGAACCGGATGTCGATCCCCGGCGAAAGGACGAGACGATCGTAATCAAGAATCGATCCATCATCGAGCCCGACGCGGCGAGCCCGGGGATCGACGCTGATCGCTCTCCCGAGGACGAGGCCCACACCTTCCTTCTCGAGTGTGTCGAAAGTGAATTGTTGGGCCTCGATGGGACGCAGGCTGGCGAGCACGGAGTTGCTGAAGGGGCAGGCCGTATAGATGGGACTGGCCTCCACGAGCGAAACGGCAAGCCCTTCCCGCTTCAATTCCCTGGCACATGTGGCCCCGCCAAAGCCTCCACCGATGATGACAACCTTTGCTGAGGTCTGCGCAAGAATCCGGCTGGGAAGAGCGGCCGTCATCGCGCCCGCCGTTACCGATTTCAGGAATGCTCTTCGGCTCAGAGATTTCGACACAGCATGCCTCACCGCTGCTGGCTCAGCCATGATGCGATGGCTCGGGTTTCCTCGTCTGTGAAGCCTTTGGCGATGCGATCCATCACGGTTGCGAGACGCTCTCCCGTCCTGAATGCGTTCATCGCGACCACGATTTCCTCCACTGGGCGCCCGCGAAGCGAGGGAACGGCCGCTCCGGAACCGCCCGGCCCATGGCAACCGGAGCAGGCTGCAGCCCCGGGAGGAATTCCGCCCTGGGCAATCGCCGGCATGGTTCCTCCCATCAGGATGACGAGGATCAGCCCTGCATTCCTTAGCCGGAACGCATGAGCCAGGCGGAACCTGCTCACGTCCTCACGCCCTGCGCAGATCAGCCTTCGTCAACGGCCCGGAGCGGATCCGCTTCCCGGTCGCAGCAAAGATGGCATTCAGAACCGCCGGCGCTGCCACGAAGATCGTGGGCTCACCGACGCCGCCCCAGAAATCTCCCGAAGGCATGACTATCGACTCGACCTCAGGCATCTCGTCCATGCGCATCATCTGGTAGGAGTCGAAGTTCTCCTGCTCCACCTTGCCGTCATTCAGCGTGATCTCTCCATAGAGCAAGGCCGTCAGGCCATAGACGAAGGAGCCTTCGATTTGGGCTGCGATCTGCTGGGGGTTGACCGCGTGGCCGCAATCCGTCGCTGCCACGATCCGGTGAATCTTCAGGACGCCATTGTCGCCGACGGAGACCTCCGCACAGGCGGCAACGTAGCTGCCGTACCCCATATGCTGGGCCAGCCCACGGTAGACGCCTTCCGGTGCCGGCGTGCCCCAGCCGCCCTTCTCGGCGACGGCGTTGAGCACGGCGAGGTGCTTGGGATGATTGACGAGCAGCTTGCGCCGGAATTCGAGCGGGTCCTTCCCGGCCGCATGAGCGAGTTCATCCATGAAGCACTCGAGGTAGAGCGCATTCTGGTTGTTGTTCACCCCGCGCCAGAAGCCCGGAGGTATCGGCGGGTTTCTCATGGCGTGGTCAATGAGCAGGTTCGGGATCGTGTAGCCGAGCACGCCTTCGGTCCCAGTCGGATTCAGGCCCTGGAAAGTCGCCGGATCGCGCCCGTTCTGGAGGCCTTGAGGATTGACACCCGCCAAGATCGACTGACCGGAGATGCGCATGTGCAGCCCAATCAGGCTACCGTCCGCATCGAGAGCGCCGACCATCTTGGCCTGGGTGATCGGGTGATAGTGCCCGTGCAGCATGTCCTCCTCACGGGACCAGATCAGCTTCACGGGGATACCCGGCATCTGCTTGGCGATGAGAACCGCCTGGCGGACATAGTCATGGCTGGTTGCACGCCGCCCGAAGCCGCCACCGAGGTTGTGTCGATAGACATCGCATTTGTCGATGGGCAGGCCGGACGCGGCCACCGCCGTCGCGAGGGCGGCCTCGGCATTCTGCGTTGCAGTCCAGACCTCGCACCGGTCCGTCGTCCATAGGGCCGTGGCGTTCATCGGCTCCATGGTGGCATGGTGCTGATAGGGGAAGCCGTAGACCGCCTCGACCTTCTTGGCCGCGCCAGCGATGGCGGTCTTGGCATCCCCGGCCTGATTGCCGACGAAAGCCTGCTCCGCCGCCAATCCCTCCTTGAGCATCGTGTCGATGTCCTCGCTGGAGAGAGATGCGTTCGGCCCCGCGTCCCATTCGATGGCAACGGCATCGAGGGCCGTCTTTGCGCGCCACCAGGTATCGGCGACGACCGCGACGGCATTGTCGCCGACCGCGACGACCTTCCTGACGCCCGGCATGCCTTCGGCCTGTGCGGCGTCGAAGCCCTTGAGCTTACCGCCGAAAACCGGGCTCGCCTTGATCGCCGCGTTGAGCATTCCCGGGCGCTTCACGTCGATGCTATAGACCTGGGATCCGTTGAGCTTCTCGGCCGTGTCGATCCGCTTGAGCGGCTTGCCGGCGATTGTCCAATCCTTTGGATCCTTGAGTTGCACATCCTTCGGGGCTTCGAGCTTCGAGGCCGCCTCGGCGACCTTGCCGTATGTGGTCGAGCGGCCGCTCTGGCCATGGGTGATGACGCCCTTCGAGACGCTGCACTCGCTGGCCGGCACCCCCCACCCGTTGGCGGCAGCCTGGATCAGCATCTGCCGTGCAGCCGCTCCACCTTTGCGCATGTAGTCGTGCGAATCCCGAATGCCCCGGCTGCCGGCGGTCTGGAAGTTGCCCCAGGCGCGATTGCGGGCCACATTCTGACCGGGCGTTGGATATTCGGTCGTGACCTTGGCCCAGTCGCATTCCAATTCCTCGGCCACAAGCTGGGCGAGGCCCGTGAGGGTGCCCTGTCCCATCTCGACGCGCCCGACCCGGACGACCACGGTTTCGTCCGGTCGCACCATCACCCAGGCATTGATCTCAGGAGCGCTCTGAGCAAACGCTTCGCCATTGAAAGGAATATTGAATCCGAGAGCCAGGCCCCCGGCCGCGGCGGCCGAACCGACAAGAAACGAGCGGCGGGATACATCGAGTACTGCGGTCATTGGTCCCTCCCGGTCCGATCAGTCGCGTTTTTCCAAAGCAGCAAGTTTAATGGCGGCCTTGATGCGGTTATAGGTTCCACAGCGACAGATGTTCGTCATCTCGGCTACGATGTCCTCGTCCGAGGGCGTGGGGTTGGCCTGCAGGAGAGCCGCGGCAGCCATGATCTGACCGGTCTGGCAATAGCCACATTGTGGAACATCAAGCTCGAGCCAGGCTTTCTGCAAAGGGTGTGATGTGTCCGGAGACAGGCCCTCGATCGTCACGATCTTCTGTTCAGGAGTGACCGCCGAGATGGGAAGACTGCAGGATCGCGTGGCGACGCCATCTACATGGACGGTACAGGCACCGCATTGAGCGACGCCGCAGCCATACTTCGTCCCGGTCAGCCCGACCTGCTCACGGATGACCCATAGAAGAGGAGTATCTGGTTCAGCGTCAACCTGATGAACGGTTCCATTGATCGTTAGGCTGACCATCTCGCTCCTCCCGACTTGTGTTTTTGGCGCACCGTCACGTCCCTGCCGGAGTATGAATCTTAGGACGACATGAAGACCAGTCAATCATTCGTGAATAGAAAGAAAACACTTCTTGAAACCCGTAACGAGCTTTTGATGACTCAATATTGGCTGCGTCAGCAGGCCCATCGTACGAGATATTTTTGCTGCCATAGTATTGGGACTCCCTTAGAATCATTGAAGCAATGACGCGCTGCACGCGTTTGCGGTGCATCGCAAAAATCATCGCATGAACAAGACTCTGTTATCCCAGAGCACCCCTCTCCAGCACGCTGCTCGTTTCTGTTTTGATCTGGCAAGCGGGCCCGGAGGCAAGCCTGAACTGCTGCGAGGACAGGCAGAGGTTGAGTTCGGCGCGGCAGGATCGCGTAGGCTCCATGCCTCACGCAATCCGCCGATGCCGGTCAGCATTACACTTGTTCCGTGGCTCCCCAAGACACTCGAGTTCAACCGGTGGAGAGCATCTGGCAAAACGTGAGGGAGAACTGGGCCCCCAACCGGCTCTTCACATCCTGCCCTGTCCCCATACCGCGCAAAATCCGGGACCACCCGGAGCGCATTCGATCAATCGCCGTGTCCCAGGTCCACGACGATCTTCTGCTCCTGGACGGAGAAGGTGTGGATTCGGGATTTAAGTTGTCCGTTGGGCTCGAATGCAGCGTCGCCAAAGATCGTGTTCTTGAAGCTTCCGCCGCGGATGCGTTTGGCGAGAGGTTCCTTATCGAGGGTATTCAGCTCATTTGCGGCCATGGCCCAGATTTGCAACGCAAAGGCACCCACCGCCATGAACTTATCGGGAGTGTAATCGAACTTCTCTTTCACCCTCGCCACGAACTTCCTGTTCACTTCGTTCGATAAGAAGGGTTCCACGTCAGGGAAGTAGATATCCGTTCCCATGATGCCGTTGGCGGCATCGCCTGCCACGGAGATCACGCTCGGCGCAACCGTGCCCAATCCTGCCAGGAACTGACCCGGCAACCGGATCTGACGCGCCTGACGGATGAGGGCAGGCATTCCGAGGCCCTCATTGGCGTTGATGGCAACCGTCACATCGGGATTGGCCGCTTTGACATTGGTCAGGGCCACCCGGAAATCGGCTTGGTTGAAGGGGAACTTTTCCTCCGCCACCTTTTCATACACATGCCCAAGCCGCTTCAGTTCGGCTTCGATGGCAGCCTGGGTTCCGGTCCCATACGCGTCGTTCTGTGTCAGAAACGCGACACGCTTCGCCTTGATCTTGTTGGCGATGACCTCGGCAACAGCCGCTCCCCCTTGGGAGTTCGACGCATTAAGCCGAATAGCAAGAGGATTTCCTTCGCCGGAAAGAATGGTGTCGGCACTGGCGAAGGCGGTGATATCCAGAACGCCGGCTCGGCTGATGACAGGCTGCATGGCAAGCGCCACCGGGCTGTTCCAGCCTTCGATGATCACCGAGACACCTTCCGTGAGCAGCTCATTCGCTCGGGAAACACCGATTGCGGGCGTGGATTCGTCGTCCCGGCTCAGGATCGCGACCTTGCGGCCCATGACGCCGCCGGATTCGTTGATGATCTCCGCCATGGCCTGAATGGCCTGGGTCACATGTTGACCCTGAGGGCCTGCGCCGCCGCTCAGCGGCAGGATCATGCCCACCTTGACTGGGGCCTGCTGTGCATGCGCGCTCCCCCCGGACAACGCGCCTAGCGCAACGAGCGCAAGTGCTTTCAGAACAGTTTTCATCGCTTCCTCCCTGGAACCCGTTCGTTGGGTCTATTCAGTCTTTCGAGAGCACCTTCCATATCCCTTGCGAGGAGGCGACAACGCGCTCTCCAACCTGCAGCGCTCCCTGCAGGAACAGGATGGAGCGGGTGCGCCGGACGACCTCAGCCTTGACGGTGATGAATTCCCCCGCGACGGCCGGAGCAATAAAATGCGTATCGAGTTGGATCGTTGCCTGCGGCAGTCCGCCTGTGAGTTCTCTGGCTGTCAGGCCGAGCGCCTGGTCGGCAACCGTCATCAGCATGCCGCCGTGCACCACGCCCCGCCTGTTGAGGTGCTTCTCCTCAACGAGGAAGCCAAAGGCGAGCTCCTGCCCCTCGCCGTGCTGCCACAAAGGGCCGATCAGCACCATGAAGCCCGGCTCGTCATTCCGGAGGGTCCAGCCCTCGCGCGCTGGATCGAAGACGCTGGGAGGCGCAGGCTCTGATACTGTGGGAGGCATGCCGTTCATTCATCCTTCCAAGCGCGATTTCCCGGATCCTTCGGATTCTCAGGACGGGCCTCTGATCCGTCCGATTTCCTCTTCGCTCATCCCAAGCTCGTGTTTGAGTATGGCGCTGGTATGCTCCCCAAGCCGCGGAGGAGCTACCGGCGGTCGCACGGGCGTTCCCGAGAGCCGCAGGGGTGAAGCCATCAGGCGCAGGGTGCCGTGCCGCTCATCCGGCACCTCAACCACGAGACCGCGATCCGCCACTTCGGGACTGGAGAAGACTTCGGAAACCTTCCTGACCTGACCCGCAGGGACCCCAGCGAGCTTGAGCAGCCTGATCCACTCAGTCGTGCCGCGCGTGCGGAAAACCTCCGCAAGAGCCGGGATCAGCGTTCGCCGGTTCATTACGCGATCGCGATTCTTCTGATATCGCTCAT
This sequence comes from Pseudomonadota bacterium, assembly GCA_023386155.1. Lineage (GTDB taxonomy): Bacteria > Pseudomonadota > Alphaproteobacteria > Rhizobiales > Beijerinckiaceae > Microvirga. The sequence goes on along the minus strand of JAEWKH010000011.1, from coordinate 58,168 downwards.
CAGCCCAGAGATCGGGACGCTCCAGAACCTGAATGCACAGATTCTTGAACTGAAGATCATTGCCAACCGCAAGTGCCAGCACTCCGTCGGCGCTGTCGAACAATTGGTAAGGCACCACCGTCGCATGCGCGTTGCCGAAACGTCTGGGCTCGGATCCCGTCGCCAGGTGTCCCGATCCGACATTAGCCAGAAGAGCGACCGCGGAATCGAACAGGGACACGTCGATGTGCTGCCCGCGCGCGGTTTTCTCGCGCGCGAGCAGGGCGGCCAGGATTGCCTGCGTGGCGTTCATGCCCGTCACGATATCGGTCATCGCAATGCCATGCTTCATCGGCATGCCGTCCGGTTCCCCTGTAATCGCCATGAGGCCGCTTTCGGCCTGAATGGCAAAGTCGTAACCGGCCTCCTCGGCACGCGAGCCGGTGCGGCCATAACCCGAGATGGAGCAATAGACGAGACGCGGATTGACAGCCGACAGTTGCTCATAGCCGAGCCCGAAGCGCTCCAGAGCCCCTTTGCGGAAATTCTCCACCAGCACGTCCGCCTTTTCGGCAAGGCGCCGCACGACGGCCTGCCCGGCTGGGTCCTTGATATCGATGGCCACCGACTCCTTCGAGCGGTTGCAGCAGAGAAAGTAGGTGGACTCGCCGTTGATCTCTGGCGGCATCCAGCTTCGCGTGTCATCCCCCTTGATCGGTTCCTCGATCTTCCATACCTCAGCACCGAGGTCGGCGAGCGTCTGGGTGCACCATGGACCCGCAAGCACCCGCGACAGGTCGAGAACCTTCACTCCCTCCAGAGCCAGCATTGGTAGATCCTATTCAGCAGCGATCATGTGAAGGCCCGGCCCGAGATGGGCGGCACCGTCGATCTGGATGAGCTGGCCAGTCATCAAGCGCCCGGCGGGGCTTGCGAGGTAGGCGACGAGTTCAGCCACCTCCTCCACCGAGGTTGGGATGCCCATCGGCGTCGCCTCCACCAGCCGCTCGAGCATCGGACGGGCCGCCTCTCCGGCTAGCCCTTCCGTGACGACCGTTCCGGGCGCGATGCAATTGAGCCTGATTCCGTCCTTCGCCCATTCCAGTGCGAGCGATCGCGTCATGCCGAGAACGCCGGCGCGCGCTGCAATTGAATGGGCGAGTCCCTTGGATCCGCGGTCGACGCCCGAGAGGGAGATGCTTGCCACGCTGCCTCGGCTGGCCCTGAGATACGGATAGGCCGCCTTCGTGACGGTGAAGACCGCATTCAGGTTCAGGTCGATCACCGCGTCCCATCCCCTGCGGCTGATCTCCGTGGCGGGTGCGAAGAACTGGCCGCCCGCATTGTTCACCAGAAGGTCGATGCCCCTGCTCTCGCCAACCTCACGGACAAGCGCCTCGATGGCTTCCGTCTCGCGAACATTGCAGGGCTTGTAGGTGAATTGCCCCGCCATGCCTTCAGCGAGACCGGCCGTCTCCTCCAGCATCTCAGCGCGGCGGCCCGTGCCGAAGACCTGCATGCCGAGCTGCACGAGGCGGAGAACGATAGCGCGGCCAATACCGGAGCCCGCGCCGGATACGAAGGCGGAACGGTTTGCGAAAAGCCCGTCGCGGAGCACGGAGGCGTTGTAAGGATCGTTGAAGGATGAGGACATGGTCTTGCTCCGTGTCAGTCGGCGCGTCGGGATCCGCCGATGGATGGGGCCGGCGAACGGTGGAGCCGCTCGCCATCGAACAGGGCTGGAAAGGCCGGAACGTGTTCTCCGGACGCGAGCCTGCGGCTCACGGCACCGTCACGCAGTTTGCGGATCATTTCCACGGCACTCACAGGATCGCGCACGGAGCCCGCCGGAATGGCGCACTCGTTCATGACGGAGAGCACGTCCTCACGGATGTGTCGCGAGGTCCAGGCGCTGACCTGCCGGTCGAACTCCTCCGCCCGGGCGAGACGTTCGCCCGAGGGTGCATCGCTTCCGCCGACGACGCTTTTCAGCTTGGCCCAATATGGGTCGAGGCCACCGTAGATGTAGACGTGGCCGTCCAGGCACGGATAGATGCCCGAAGGAGCCGAGGCCCGGTCCCGATTGCCGGTGCCGGGTGCTGGCGTTCCTCCCTCGCAAACCAAAAGGGCTGCCGGCCCGAGCAGCATGGCGGCTGCGATCTCCATCATGGAGATGTCGATGATGCAGCCCTCCGTGCGGTTCGTCTCTGCCAGGGCCATGGCCGTGGAGAGGGCCGCGTAGAGACCGGAGAAAAAGTCGGCGGGCCAGCTCGTGGAAATGCGCGGACTGCCATCCTCCGCCCCGTTGAGCCATGCAAAGCCGCTCTCGCATTGCGCGATCGTGTCCATGCAAGTGCGGTCGTCCTGCTGGCCGTAGCCGGACACGAGCGTGGCGATCAGATGGGGAAACCGACGGCGAATGGAAACCGCATCCAGGTCAAGCCGCCTCAGGGCCCCCGGCGCGAGGTTGCAGACGAGCGCATCCGCATTGCTCAGGAGATCGAACAACCTGGCGCGGTCCCCTTCCTGGCGCGTGTCGATGACGAGGCTTTCCTTCGACGTGTTGAAGCTGCGGGTATAGACGCTGCCGAACGCGGTTCCCGGAAGCCCGCGGGAGCCGTCGCCCGACGGAGCCTCGATCTTGATCACCTGGGCGCCGAAATCCGCCAGGAGCTGCGCCGCTGTCGGCCCGGCGATGAACTGGGACAACTCGATGACGCGTTTACCCTCAAGCGTGCGCGGCGCTGCCATGATGCCTACTCCGTGATCACGCGCTTGGCTTTGTGAACCGTGCGAGGCAGGGATCCCGCCGGCAGCACCTCGACAAGGAACCGAACCTGCAGGCGCTCGCGCAGCCGGTAGGAGAGCTTCTCGCCGAGGTCCTCGGGAGCGTCGTCCATGCGCTCGACGCGCAGCTTCACCCCGGTCAGGAAGCCGGTCTTCGGGTCCTTCACGGAATCGTCGATGACGAGGACATATTCATTGGTCGTTCCCGGGAAGGCGCGCACGATGTCCTCGACGGCGCTCGGAAAGAGATTGACGCCGCGCACGATCAGCATGTCGTCCGCGCGGCCCAGGACGCCGCCCTTCAGCGTCGCATGGGTACGCCCGTCTGGCGTCGGCGTGCGGTCGCGGACGACCACATCGCCGGTCCACCAGCGCACGAGAGGGCACGCCTCCTTGTCGAGATGAGTGAGCACTAGAACGCCGCGCTGGCCATCCTCAACGGGCTCCAGGGTGTCCGGATCGAGAATTTCCACATAAATGAAATCCTCGGCGATCTGCGGCCCCAGCTGCAGGGCTGTGTCCCAGCCGATGGGTTGGCACTCCAGGGCGCCATAGCAATCGAACATCTTCGCGCCCCACATGCGCTCCAACCGCTCGCGGGTTCCGGGAATGCTCGCGCCGGGCTCGCCGCCGACGCAAACCATCTTGACCGTGGAGGCTGCGAGATCGAAGCCCATCTCATCGGCGGCCTCCGCCACGTGAGCCATGAAGGACGGCGTGCCGATGACGCATTTGGTGCCGTATTCCTTGATGGTCTCGATCTGCCGCTTGGTGTCCACCGAGCCACCGGGGATCACGAGCGCCCCGATATGCTGCGCGGCGAGCGTCGCGCCCAAGCCGCCGACGAACCAGGAATAGTTGAACATGCACTGGAACACGTCGCCGGCGCGCAGCCCCTGGGCGTAGAGATAGCGGGCATAAAGGTCGGCCCATCGCTCGATGTCACGCCTGGACCACAGCACCGGCGACGGACGCCCCGTCGTCCCGGACGAGAAATGCACGCGAACGGCCTCGTTCAGGTCGACCGCGCGCATGGTTCCGAAAGGCGGATCCTCCTGAAGCCCGGCTACGTAGTCAGCCTTGCGAGTGATCGGCAGACGACGCAGATCCTCGAAGGTCCTGAAATCGGCTGCCGAGAAGCCCGCGTCCTTGAAAACCTTCTTGTAATAGGCGCTTTTCGCCTCCACGCGGGCGAGCTGCTTCTTCAGCGCACCGAGCTGGAACCCCTCGATCTGCTCCCTCGACCAAGTCTCGACAGGATCCCAGATGTCGGAGGAATACGGACGGGTCACTTGAGCATTCACGGCTGGGCTCCTCTGAGTATTCCGCGCATGGCGCATCCGGTCAGGGTGCGGGCGATCTCGGCGATGTCCTCCGCCGTCTGAAGACGGCGCGGCGCGTACCACACGGTGAGCCAGTTCAGGGCTCCGAAGAATGGTTTCGTCGCAAGGCGCGGCGGGATGTCCATGAAGAGACCCGCGCGGATTCCGTCGTCGATCACCTCGGCGAAGATCTGCTCGTAATTGTCACGCAGACGGATGATCGAGCGCAGGGTCTTGGCGTGCCGCGCGGCGACCGAACCCAGCAGTTCCCGCTCAAGGCCCCGCACGGCCACCTTTTGCATGGGCAGATCTTCCATGAGTATTGTCGTGTGCCGGAGCGCCATGGCTTCCAGGCGTTCAGCAGCGTTTCCGGCTCCCTTGGCGATCGGCTCGATCTCGCGCGTCAATCTCTCCATGGCGGCGATCTGCACGTCGAAGTACAGCTCCGCCTTGCTCCGGTAGTAATGGTAGATTCGTCCCTTGGTGGCCCCTAGCCGCTCAGCTACGGCATCGATGGAGGTGGCCGCGAAGCCGAACTCCATGAAGACCTCGGCCGCCGCGCGGACAATCTCGTCCTGTGCTTCGTTTCCAGTCAGGGATGTCAGGGCTGAACTCCCGGTGTCCATCAGGCGCTCCGTCTTTGTGGGGGCTCGCCCTGCCCTGCGGCAGCGGCGTCCTCCACCTCTTTGCGCACGGCGCGCGCCAGCACAAGGCGCTGGACTTCGGAGGTCCCCTCGTAAATCTCCAGAATGCGCTGATCGCGGTAGAGGCGCTCGGCGACATTCGGCTTGCAGTAGCCGAAGCCGCCCCAGATCTGCACGGCCGCATCCGCCGCCCGGTGAGCGACTTCCGATGCGTAAAGTTTTGCCATCGCGCCGAGATTGGCCACGTCCCGCCCCTCGTCGTAAGCCCTCGCGGCCTCGTAGAGCATCATGCGGGCAGCGGAGATCTCCACAGCCATGTCGGCGAGCTTGAAGCCGATACCCTGGTTGTCGATGATCGCCTGCCCAAAGGCCTTGCGCTCCACAGCGCGCCGCGAGGCCTCACGGTAGGCGGCTAGCGCCAGCCCGAGAGATTGGGCGGCTACCATCACGCGGCCCACATTGAGCGTCTGGAAAGCCAGCCGCAGAGCCCGATCGACCTCCCCGATCCTTGCTTCGTCCGGCACCACGACATCGAGCTTCAGATTCGAGGTCTGCGTGCCGCGAATGCCCATCTTGTCGGAGAGCTCGTCAATGACGGCGCCCTCCTGTTCCTTATCGACCATGAAGGCCGAGATACCCCGGCCGCCGGCGGACGCGTCCGTCTTCGCGAAGACCACATAGTAGCGTGACGCGCCGCCGTTACCGATCCAGTATTTCTCGCCGCGAATGCGCCAGCCTTCGCCCTCGCGCACGGCGGTCGCCGTGATGGCGGCAGCGTCGGAGCCCGCCTCGCGCTCGGATAGGGCAAAACTCGTGCCGACGCCCTTGGTCATTTCGCCCAGATAGAGCTTCTTCTGGTCCTCGCGGCCTGCGAGCAGGACCGGGAAGGCACCGAGCTGATAGGCGCAGAGGATCGCAGCGGTGGAGGAGCAACTGGAGCCGATGCGCTCGACAACGGCCACGGTGGCCGTCAGGCTCGCGCCCTCGCCCCCATAGGCCTTTGGAATGAAGAGCCCGGCCAGCCTGTTGTCCACGAGGCGGCGCACGTTCTCCCATGGATAGCGCTGCTCCCTGTCGAGCTCCTCGGCCAGCTGAGCGAAATGCATGTCCGACAGCCGCGCGGCCAGGGATTGCCAGCTCTGAGCGTCTGCATCCAGGGCAGGTTGCCAGATGACCGTCATGGTTTAGCTCCTCTCAGGAATGGGTTTGCCGACCGGCGTGACCCGTCGGGTAAAAAGGCCTCGCAACGGTGCGACAATTCCGAGCAGACCGTTGGGCAGGAAAGCGAGCGTGAGAATGAGGACGCTGCCGAGGATGATCTTGTCCACATAGCCTCCGAAGGAGAAGAACTTCTCCTGGACCTGGATCAGGGCGACGCCGATGAGCGGCCCGAGAAGCAGGCGGCGTCCCATCACGACGACGGCGGTGAGCATGAGGATCAGGAAGTAGGTTTCCAGAACGTCGGCGCTGATATAGGCGCGCTGGTAGGCATAGAGCCAACCGGCGGAAGCCGTGATCGGTGCCGAGACCAGGAAGACCTGCAGGCGAATGCGCTGCGGATCGACACCGGAGGTCACCGCCAGGCGCTGGTTGAGATGCACCATCATGGCCGCCTGTCCGAGCTTGGAGCGACGGAACGCCGACACGAGGTAGATTGCGACGATCAGGAGCATGTAGGCGACGGGCCAAAGTCCCTGGTCGTTGCGGGCCGAGAAGCCCAGCCACGGCAGCTCGAAGGCGGGAATGCCCCTCAGGCCGTCGGAGCCGCCGAGGAAGTTCCAGTTCTGTGCGATGGTCGCCGCCACCACCGCAACCGCATAGGTCACGAGGGAGAAGACGAACTCGCGCAGCTGGAGGGTCACGAAGCCGAGCACAGCCGCAACCAGCAGCACCATGAGAATGGAGCCCGCAAGCGACAGGACGGGTCCGAGGCCTGCGCTGGCCGACAGCAAGGCCGTCGTATAAGCCCCGACTGCGAAGAAGACCGTGTGCGCGAGGCTGACCTCACCGAGGTCCGACACCACAATGTCGAGGCCGTAGGACATGACCGCGAAAATCGCGATCAGCACGCAGGCCGCATAGACAGCGCCGGATCCCCCCAGGAGCGTGGGAACGAAGAAGCCGACGATGGCGAGCACGGCAAGCAGAATGGTCTTGATCCCGGGATTCATGCTCAGCGCCCTCCTGGGCTGACGGCAAGGCCGCCGGGCCTGATCACCAGAACCGCGATCAGGACCGCGAAAGCAGCGGCGGTGGCGTAGGCCGGTGACACGAAGGCTCCGAAGAAGGCCGTGAAAAGACCAAGCGCAAGGCCCGCCACATAACTCCCCGTGACGCTTCCGATGCCCCCGAGAACGACGACCACGAAGGTGATGATCACCTCATCGAAACCCATCGAAGTGAGGATGGGCGTGCGGGGGGCCACGAGAGCGGCCGCCAGAGCCACAGCGGCGCCTTCGAAGGCGAAGACGCCCAGATACACGCGACGCACGTTGACGCCTGCGAGCTGCGCCAGTTGCGGATCCTCGGCCACCATGCGGGCCAGCCGGCCGATCCGGGTGCGGTCGATTACATACTTCAGGGCCGCGAAGAACAGGATCGCGGCGATTACGATGGCGATATCCTGGTACGTGATCCAAAGGTCGCCCCAGTAGATATCCCTGGTCGAGAACGGTGTCTCGAGGATCTGGCCCGTGGATCCGAAGAACAAGGCCGCCCCGCCGTGGAGCACGTAGCCGAAGCCGAGCGTGACGATCATGATCGAGACCAGGTCCTGCTTCAGGGTGAGCTGGAGCATGACTCTCTGCATGATGTAGCCGACCGCGATGCCGACCATCATGGCGAGGGGAATGGCAACGAAATACGAAAGCCCGAGCCGCGAGACGCCATACCAGGTCACGAATGCGCCCAGCATGTACATCTGGCCGTGGCCGAAATTGACCAGCCGGGCAACGCCCAGGAGCACCGTCCAGCCGATGGCGATGAGCGCATAGGCGTGGCCGAGAACGATCCCATTGACGAGTTGCTGCGTGAGGTTCATGCCACATGCGCTCCGAGATAGGCTTCGGCGATCCGGGGGTCGTCTCGCATCTCCGAGGCCGGCCCCTCAGCGAGGATCCGCCCGCGTTCGAGCAGGACCAGGCGGTCGACCACTTCGATGGCGGCCCGCACGTTCTGTTCCACGAGGAGCACGGTGAGGCCGGAATCGACCAGCGACCGCACAGTTTCGAGAACCGTAGAGACGAGGCGCGGGGCAAGGCCGATGGATGGTTCGTCCAGCAGCAGCGCTCTCGGTCCGAGCCTGAGCGCCCGCGCGATGCCGAGCATCTGACGCTCACCGCCGGATAGCTGCGAGCCGAGATGATGCCTGCGCTCATAGAGGCGCGGGAAGAGCGCATAAACATCATCGACCGAGTAATGGCGCCGCTTCTGCCCGTCGGTGGGCCCTTCGGCGCTCGTGGCGAGATTCTCCTCCACGCTCATCTGCGTGAAGACGAGTTTTCCCTCGGGGATGAGCAGCAAACCCGACCTGACCCGCTCGTGGGGCGGAAGCGCGGACATGTCGCGCCCGTCGAGCATGACCTTGCCGGAGACCTTCGGCGCGCCGCGCGACCAGCCGAGGAGCGCGTTGACGAGGGTGGACTTGCCAGCCCCGTTCGCGCCGACGACGCCGACGAGCTCCCGCTCGCCAACTGCAATGCGCGACAGGTCGAGGGCGACGTTGCCGCCATAGGCGACCTTGAGGTCGGTAGCTTCGAGAACCGGACGAATGTTCATTGCGCACGCCCCAGATAGGCCTCGAGGACACGAGGATCGGACTGGATCTCATGTGGCGATCCGGTGGCGAGCAGCCTGCCCTGCTCCAGCACCACGATCTGGTCGGCCACCGACATGATCAGGTCCATGTGATGCTCGATGACGACCACGGCCAAGCCTTCCCTCTTCAGCGAGATCAGAAGATTGACCAGATGGGTCATGTCCGCGCCGCCGAGACCGGCAGCGGGCTCGTCGAGGAGCAGTGCCTTGGCCCCGCTTCCATAGGCCAGCGCGATCGAGAGCATGCGCTGAGTGCCGTAGGGAATATTGGTTGGCTTGAGGTTGTGATACGCCTCGGGAATGCCGAAGCGCACAAGGCGACGCTTGGCGTCCTCCACCGCCTCCGCCCTCCGGCGCACCTGCGTGAAGGGCAGCAGCGTCGTGGCCAGAAGGCCCGTGCCGTACCGGTCCTGGAGCACGGTGACCATGTTCTCCAGAACGGTCAGTTCGTGGAAGAAGGCGTTCTGCTGGAACGCCCGCTTCAGGCCCCGCTCGGCGAGGAGATGAGGCGCCGTGTCCGTCACCTCCTCGCCGTTCAGGTAGACCCGTCCCCGTCTCCGGACGAGATGGGTGACGGCGTCGTAGCAGGAGCTTTTGCCGGCGCCGTTGGGACCGATGATCCCGAGGATCTCGCCGGCACCGACGCTCCAGGTCACCTCGTCGAGGGCGACCAGGGCGCCATAGGTGACGCCGAGACTCTCGACGCGAAGAACCGGTCCCATATTGCCGGACATCTCACCACCCTTAGTTCGAAGCCGGACGGACGACGATCTTCTGGTTATCGATCGTGAAGAGCTTGTGGCTGGACTCGAGCTGGCCGTTCGCCGCGAAAGTCACATCCCCAAAAATCGTGCCCTTGAAGCTGCCGCCGCGGATGCGCTTTGCGACAGCTTCCTTGTCGAGGCTCTTCACTTCATTGACGGCCATGGCCCAGACCTGCAGCGAAGTCGCACCGAGCGCCATGAACTTGTCGGGCGTGTACTTGAACATCTCCTGCGTCTTGGCGACGAACTTCTTGTTCGCCTCGTTCGACGCGAAGGGCTCCACATCGGGGAAGTAGATGTCTGCACCGATCACGCCGTTGGCGGCTTCGCCGGCCACGGAGATCACGCTCGGCGCGACGGTGCCGACGGCGGTCACGAGCTGTCCCGGGAGACGGCTCTGCTTCGCCTGGCGGATAAGCGCCGGCATGCCGAGACCTTCATTGGCATTGATGGCGATCGTCATATCGGGATTGGCCGCGCGCACATTGGTCAGGGCCACGCGGAAGTCAGCCTGGTTGAAAGGAAACTTCTCCTCGGCCACCTTCTCGTAAGCGTAGTTGAGCTTCTTCAGCTCGGCCTCGATGGATTCCTGTGCGCCGTTACCATAGGCGTCGTTCTCCGTCATAAACGCAATGCGCTTGGCTTTGGCATCGGCGATATACTTCGCAATAACCGCGCCGTCCTGCGAGTTCGAACTGTTGAGGCGTATGGCATAGGGATTGCCCTCGCCGGAGAGGATCGGATCAGCCTTCGAGATGGCAGTGATGTCGAGAATGTTGGCGCGGTTGATGACCGGCTGCATGGCGAGCGTCACCGGACTGTTCCAGCCCTCAATGATCACCGAGACACCGGCCGAGATGAGTTCGTTGGCACGCGAGACGCCGACGGCAGGCGTCGATTCGTCATCCCGCGAAAGAACCTCGATCTTGCGGCCCATGACGCCGCCCGATTCGTTGATGATCGCCGCCATGGCCTGAATGGCCTGGGTGACGTGCTGGCCCTGCGGCCCCGCGCCGCCGCTCAGCGGGAAGATCGCGCCCACCTTGATGGGATCTTGAGCTTGGGCCTGAGCGTGACCGGCAACGACGAGAGCGCTTAAGGACGCGATGGCGAGAGTCTTGAGAGCTTTGGTCTTGAGCGACTTCATGAACCTTCCTCCTATGTGAACGCCGTTACCGGTCTTGTTCTGTCCATGCACGATACCGATGAGTATGTCGCAATGTCAACAGAGTGATATTATAGCTATAATGTAGGTAATATCGGTTTGTTTTAGGCAATTTTAAAGCAATTCACGCTGGCCACTTGCCTACATACTGATGGGTATGTAACCTTTCGCCATCATCGAGGAGCTGCCATGGAAGCGAGCGAACACTCATTTGTGAAGGCTGAGCGCAGAGGCGCCGTCCTGCTCCTGCTCATCGACCGCCCGGCAGCGCGCAACGCGCTCAATCCGACTGTTCTCACGCGACTTGCAGAAGAACTCGCCAGGGCGGACCGCGACCCGGCGGTGCATGCGGTGGCGCTCACCGGCGGCCCCAAGGACTTCTCGGCTGGGGCCGATGTCGACACATTGGCGGGCCATTCGCCCGCCAGTTATCTTGCCTCTCCCACCCGCCGAGCCTTTGAGAGCATTTTTCGAACCGAGACCCCCATCGTTGCCGGAGTGACGGGCTTCTGCCTGGGCGGCGGCTGCGAGCTTGCCCTGTCATGCGATCTGATCGTTGCGGGCGACAACGCGATATTCGGCCAGCCTGAAATCAATCTCGGCATCATCCCCGGCGCGGGCGGAACGCAGCTCTGGCGCGAGCGCACGGGCGCGGGCCCGCAAGTGGAAGCCGCGCTTACGGGCAGGTTCGTGGATGCTTGGTCCGCCCGGCGCATGGGCCTCGTGGACGAGGTCGTTCCGGCCGAGTGTATCGTCGAGGCAACGCTCGAGAAGGCGCGCGGCATCGCGTCAAAGGCCCCGCTTGCGAGCCGTACAGCGAAAGCGGCCCTGCGCAGCGCAGGAGCCATGAGCCTGCATGCGGCACTTTCCCATGAGGTCGGCCTGATGGCGGGCCTTCTCGGCACCGAGGACGCCCAGGAAGGCACGCGCGCCTTCCTGGAAAAGCGCCGTCCCAACTATCGGGGCCATTGAATGAGCACGGCACCCTATCGGCTGAACCTTCCCGATCAGTCAAGCGACGCGGAAATTCTGGCGCTGGTGAAACGCGCCCTACGCGAGGCCGATCGATCCACGGCGTTCATCCTGACCGGCTCGTTCACCGGAGACGTCACGGATGCCAATCTCCATGGCGAAACCATCGGCCTGCTGAGCGAAGCCTCAATCCCGGTATTCGCCCTTCCCTTCGGTCCCATCGGACGACGCGGCATTGCATATCTCCTCGCGGCTGACCGCGTCATCCTTGGACCTGAGGCGAGAACGTCTTCCGATTGGCGCACGGTCCCCGGACTGGCATCCCTGCTTCACGTCAGGTTCGGCCCCGTTCCAGCAAGGGCGATCGTCTTCGACGCATCACAGGATTTTCTCGCGCGCCTTGTGGAGCACCGACACGCGATTCGCACGAGCGATTCCGATGCGCATGTCCAGGAGATCGTTGCCCAACTCGGGAACGGCGTTGGCCGGCAGCTCAAACGCGCCTTCAAGGCTGCGAATGAACTTTCCCTGAAAGAAGCCATCCAATTCGACCTCTGGTTCGACCCATCGCGGAAAGGGAAGTCTCCATGAGCGCCGATCCACGCTTTGACGGCCCCGGCCCCGACGAAGTCTGGCGCTCCGCGTTGTCGGAAGGCCGGTTCATGCTCCAGCACTGCAAGAAATGCGGAACCTGCCGCTTTCCTCCTGCTGTCGTCTGCTCGGCCTGCGGCTCGGCGGATCTCGCATGGCAGGAGGCCGCCGGGCATGGCACGGTCTACTCCGCCACGACCGTGCGCGAGCGCGAAGGCGATTACAACGTCTCTCTTGTCGATCTCGCCGAGGGCGCGCGCATGATGAGCCGTGTCGAGGGCACCGACCCGCAGGAGGTGCGCATCGGCATGAAGGTGACAGCGCGCATCCTGCAGGAGCCCGAGCCGATGGTGGTGTTCATGCCCGTCGAGGGGGTCGCCTCATGAGCCATCCTCTTCGCGGCAGAGCCGCCATTGTGGGCATCGGCAACACAAAGCGCTGGAATGCGCCCGGGCGTTCTCCCTTTGACCAGTTGCAGGAGGCCGCGATCCTCGCGCTGGAGGATTGCGGGCTCACTCTGAAGGATGTCGACGGCCTCTTCTGCGCCATTTCCTCCTCGGGCCTGCCGGTTCTCAACGTGGCCGAGCGCCTCGGGATCTCCGTCCGGCACGCGGACGGCACCATGGTGGGCGGAGCCTCGTTCCTCTTCCACCTACAGAACGCCGTCTCAGCCCTAGAGAACGGCCTGTGCGACGTGGCGCTCATCTGCTACGGCTCCAACCAGCTCAGCGCGGGCGGGCGGCTCGTCTCCATGCCGGATCCGCAACCGTATGAAACGCCCTACAGGCCCCGCTATCCGATTTCGAGCTACGCGCTCGCAGCCGCACGGCACATGCACAGGTTCGGCACGACCCGCGAGAACCTTGCCGATGTGGCTCTCGCCGCCCGCGCATGGGCGAATCTCAATCCGGATGCCTTCGCTCGAGGCCCCCTGACGCGCAGCGAGGTCCTTTCCTCGCGCATGGTAAGCGATCCCATCACGCGGGCCGATTGTTGTCTCGTTACCGATGGCGGCGCGGCCCTGGTGGTCACTCGGGCGGATCGGGCCAGGGATCTCGCCAAGCAGCCTACCTATATCCTGGGAACGGGCATCGCCGTCAGTCACCGGCAGATCGCCGCCATGCCGGACCTTACCACCACGGCAGCCGTTGAGTCGGGCCGCAGGGCCTATGCCATGGCCGGCCTCGGCCCAGCCGAGATCGATCATGTGATGGTCTATGACGCCTTCACGATCACCACGCTCCTGTTTCTCGAAGACCTCGGCTTCTGCCCCAAGGGAGAGGGCGGGGCCTTCATTTCGAGCGGAGCCATTGCACCCGGCGGCACCCTGCCGGTGAATACGAACGGCGGCGGCCTCTCCTGCAATCATCCGGGGATGTACGGCCTGTTCACGCTCATCGAAGCGGTGGAGCAGCTACGCGGCGCCTGCGGCGCGCGACAGGTTCCGGGAGTCGAGGTCGCGCTCGCCCATGCCAATGGAGGCGTTCTCTCCAGCCAGGCGACGGCCATCCTCGGCTCGTCAGCCACAGTTTGAGACAAAAGGAGGAAATCACCATGCCACAAATGCTGGACGGCAAGGTTGCCATCGTCACGGGCGCCGGCCAAGGCGTTGGGCGCGCGATTGCCGAAGGGCTCGCCAAGTCGGGCGCGAGCGTCGTCATCAACGATGTGGGCGTCACGCTCACGGGAGAGACCGAGAATGCCTCCGTGGCGGAAGAAGCGGCCGCCGCCATCCGCGCGACTGGGGGGCAGGCTGCGGCCAATCGCGATTCCGTAGTTGACTGGGCGAGCGCCCAACGCATCGTGCAGACGGCTCTCGACAGTTTCGGCCGCATCGATATCGTCGTGAACAATGCCGGAATTCTGCGGGATGCGATCTTCCACCGCATGGAGCCGGACGAGTGGCGCGCCGTGATCGACGTGCATCTCCACGGCAGCTTTAACATCAGCCGTGCGGCCGCCACTCACTTCCGGCAACAGCAATCCGGTTCCTACATCCACATGACTTCGACAGCGGGTCTTATCGGCAATTTCGGCCAAGCCAACTACATGGCCGCCAAGCTCGGGATCGTCGGTCTGTCCCGGGCGATTGCCATGGACATGCAGCGCTTCAACGTGCGCTCCAACTGCATCGCGCCATTTGCGTGGAGCCGCATGGTCAGCTCGATTCCAACCGAAACCGAGGCCGACAAGGTGCGCGTGGCAAAGCTCAAGCAGATGACGCCGGAGAAGATCGCCCCCATGGTGGCCTTCCTGGGCTCGGACGCTGCAAAGGATATTTCGGGGCAGGTCTTTGCCGTGCGCAACAACGAGATCTTCCTCATGAGCCAGCCGCGCCCCGTCCGGTCGCTTCATCGCGGTGAGGGATGGACGCCCGAAGCACTGGCCGAGCAGCTGCCCCATGCTTTCGGCCCGTCGCTCACGCCACTCGAACGCTCGGCCGATGTTTTCTCCTGGGATCCGGTCTGAAGCCATGGCAATCGATCCTGAAAAGCTATTCTCGCTCCGGTTTCCCGAGATCCGGCAGACCTATGCATGGCGCGACAGCATCCTCTACGCCCTGGGGACCGGTTACGGCATCGATCCCATCGCCGAGCGGCAGCTTCAATTCGTCGACGAGACGAAGCTCAAGGCTGTGCCGACCATGGCGAATGTGCTGGCCTATCCGGGCTTCTGGATGCGCGACCTCGATACTGGAATCGACTGGGTCAAGGTGGTGCATGGCGAGCAGGCTATGCGCCTTCACCGCCCATTGCCGCGCGAGGGGGAAGTCGTGGGGCGCACCCGGATTGTCGATCTTGTCGACAAAGGGCCGGGCAAGGGAGCCCTGGTCTATGCGGAACGTGTGATCTCCGATGCCGCGACGGGTGAGAAGCTGGCGACCCTGCTCCAGACGGTCTTCTGCCGTGGGGACGGCGGATTCGGCGGCAAGAACGAGATTCTCCGGGTGCCTCATCCCGTGCCGGAGCGCGCTCCCGACCAGACCATCGATATGCCGACCCATTCCCAGATGGCCCTGATCTACCGGCTCTCGGGCGATCTCAACCCACTGCATGTCGATCCGGCCTTCGCGAAAAAGGCCGGATACGACCGTCCGATCCTGCACGGCCTGGCAACCTGTGGGGTGGCTGGCCATGGTCTCATGGCGGCTCTCTGCGATTATGTGCCAGAGCGCGTGGTCGCGCTTGAGGGACGTTTCTCCGCGCCTGTGTTTCCGGGCGAGACGATCAGCATCGACATCTGGCGCGAGGAGCGGGGCCGGGCGGCCTTCCGTGCCCGCGTTCCCGCCCGCAACGCCGTGGTGTTCAACAACGGCCTTTTCGAATACGCGGCCTAAGGAGAGACGAGCCATGGATTTCCGCCTCACCGAGGACCAGCGCGCCCTGCAGGAAAGCGCCCGCCGCTTCGCACGGAACGAGCTCCCGAAGCTCGCCTCCGAGATCGAGGAAACGTCGCATCCGGTGCCGCACGACTGGCTGAAGCGCTATGCCGAAATGGGCTTTCTCGGCATCAACGCCGATCCTGATCTCGGGGGCCTCGGGCTCTCGCATCTCGACGCTTTTCTCGTGATGGAAGAATTCGCGAAGGTTTCCGTCGGCGTTGCCTTCCCGGTCTTTGAGTGCTGCGCCGGCCCTGTGCGGATCGTCGAGCGCCTCGGCCATCCGGGCTTGCGCGAAAGGGTGGTGCCGAAGGTCGTGGCTGGCGAGATGCTGGTGGCGATTTCCATGTCCGAGCCCGATGCGGGGACCGCGCTCACGGATCTGCGCACCCGCGCCCGCGTCGAGGGCGACACGATCGTCCTGGACGGGTCCAAGCGCTGGTGCTCCGGCGCGGGCCACTCGGAAGGCTATGTGGTGTTCTGCCGGTTCGACGGCACGCCGGGTGCGAAGGGCATCGGGGCCGTGTTCGTGGACAGGGACACGCCAGGCCTCACCTTCGGGCCGCAGGAGCAGCTCATGGGGTTCCGGGGCGTGCCATCTGCCGACATGACCTTCGAGAATGTCCGTGTTCCGCGGGAGCACCTCCTCGTCGGGCCGGGCGGTTTTTCCAGCCTCATGGGCCTCTTCAATATCGAACGACTGGGCAACGCCACCATGGCCCTTGGCGTTGCTTCGGGAGCGCTCGAGCACGTGACCGCCTATGTTCAGGAGCGCAAGCAGTTCGGCAAACCGATTGTTGACTTTCAGGCGGTGCAGATCCGTCTGGCCGAAATGGCGATCAAGGTCGAAGCCTCGCGCCTCCTGATCCATCGCGCCGCCGCCAATGCCGACCAAGGCTTGCCCAATGCGCGCGAGGCCTCCATTGCCAAGTGCTACGCCAACGAGATCACGCGCGAAGTCACGGCAACCGCGCTGCAGCTCATGGGCGGCTACGGCTATGCCAGGGAATACGGCATGGAGCGCAGGCTGCGCGATTCCTTCGGCTGGGGCATCGCCGGCGGAGCCATCGACATCCAGAAGGTCAACATCGCAGCCGAGCTCGTCGGCCGTCGTTTCGACCAGAGGAAGTGAGCGGCGCGATGGCGGCGAAAACCGTTCTCATCGCTGGAGCCTCGGGTGTCGTCGGCCACGCCGCTACGGAGCATTTCACCGGACTCGATGACTGGACCACCATCGCCCTCTCCCGCCGCCGTCCGGAGATCCCGCCGGGTCGTGCCCGCCAGCACGTCCCGCTCGATCTGCGTGACGCCGACGCCTGCCGCGCCGCCGTTGCGGCGATGCCGGACGTTACCCATCTCGTCTATACGGCTCTGTATGAGAAGCCCGGCTTGGTGGACGGCTGGCGCGATCCGGAGCAGATGGGCACCAATCTCGCCATGCTGCGCAACCTTCTCGAGCCGCTGAGCGAACGAGGCAGCCTGCGGCATGTGAGCCTTCTGCAAGGAACGAAGGCCTATGGCGTCCACATCCATCGCATCGCCGTTCCCGCCCGCGAACGCTGGCCGCGCGACCCGCACGAGAACTTTTACTGGCTCCAGGAGGATCACCTGCGGGAGGCATCGGCGAAGCACGGCTTCGGCATGACGATCTTCCGTCCGCAGGTGGTGTTCGGCGACGTGGTCGGCGTCGCGATGAATATCGCTCCCGTCCTCGGGGCCTATGCGGCGATCTGCCGGGCAGAAGGCCGGCCTTTCTCCTATCCGGGCGGGCCGGCTTACGTGCTCGAAGCCGTCGACGCCCGCCTGATGGCGAAGGCCCTCGCGTGGGCGGCCGAGGCGCCAGGCGCACGCAACGAGACCTTCAACATCACCAACGGCGATGTGTTCGTGTGGCAGAACGTGTGGCCGGCCATCGCCGACGAGCTCGGCGTCGAGCTTGGACCGGATGAGCCGCGCTCCATGGGCGATTTCCTCCCCACGAAGGCTCAGACCTGGGACCGTGTCGTCGAGCGATACCGCCTCAGGCCCATCCCGCTTCCGGCGCTGCTCGGGGAATCGCACCATTATGCGGATTTCACCTTCGCTTATGGAGCCAGGCACAGGCCGCCCCCTGCGCTGGTGAGCACCATCAAGCTCAGGCAGGCCGGATTCGGCGAGTGCATCGATACCGAGGACATGTTTCGCGAACTGTTCCGCAGCCTCGCGGCCAAAAGCATCCTGCCGCCCACGCGCGGCATGCAGGCGGCATCCGCCGCTCGATAATCGAAGTCAGAAGCAAGGAGGATTCCATGACGGAGAAGCGCTGGGTTCGGCGGCCTGAAGGCTCCAACTGGGGCGACTTCGGGCCCGATGACCAAATCGGACGCATGAACCTCCTGACGCCCGAGCGTCGCCTGCGTGCCATCCACGAGGTCACCCATGGCCAGACCTTCACCCTGAGCCTGCCGCTCGACTATCCGGGCGGCAACGCGCTGTTCGAGTTCCGCAAGGAGCCGCGCTTCTTTCATGAGCGGCGCGGGCCGGGTCACAACTACAACTTCCGCCTCAGCAATGTCTGTGGCTGCTTCTCGGACATCGTGTCCGACGATGCGGTGCTGCTCTACACCCAGTACTCCACGCAATGGGACGGCCTGAGCCATGTGGGCCAACTCTTCGATGCCGATGGCGACGGGATGGTCGAGAAGGTCTACTACAACGGCTACCGCGGCGGCATCGACATCGTCGGGCCGGACGACGCGGCGGAGGCTTCCGGCGCCAAGGCTCTCGGCATCGAGCATCTCGCCACCAGCGGCGTTCAGGGGCGCGGCGTCCTGGTCGATCTGGAAGCCCGCCATGGACGCGACCGCGCCATTGTCGGCTATGACGAGCTGATGCGCATTCTCGACGAGCAGCGCTCTCCCGTGGAGCCCGGCGACTTTCTGTGCCTCTACACGGGCTTCGCGGATCTCATCCTCGAAATGGGCAAGAAGCCCGACGGGCAACGCCTGCTGACGTCCTGCGCTGTGCTGGACGGCCGCGACGAGCGGCTGCTCAACTGGATCACCGATTCAGGGATCGTCGCGATCTGCGCCGACAACTTCGCCGTGGAGGCTTACCCGGCCAAGCCCGGCCCCGGGGAGAGTTATCCCGGCCTTCCCTTGCACAACCACTGCCTGTTCAAACTGGGCGTCCATCTGGGAGAACTCTGGTACTTCGCCGATCTGGCCCGCTGGCTTCGCGCCAACGGGCGCTGGAGCTTCCTCCTTACGGCCCCCCCTCTGAGACTTCCCGGCGCCGTGGGATCGCCAGCGACCCCGATCGCCACAGTGTGAGCAGGGCGCGCAACGCTCGCCCCGAGCGGCTCTCTGAAGCGCTCCGGGCAGCGTTAGCGTATCGTGCGAAAAAGTGGACCCGGCTTTTCGCACTCAACGATGCGCTCTCCAAAGAGTGGAGCATCGGATTCAACCCCAAAAGTGGGTCCACTTTTCACGTCCGATGCTATAGCTTTTTCAATCCCGTGCTGAGGACGTGAGGCTTCAGGACGAGGCTGGGGGAGGACTGCCCGGGAGCGGACAAAGCACCGCTCCCGACCGCACGGCGAAAAGCGGCCTGAACGGCCAAGAGAAAACGTGACATGGCCCGGGGAACGCCAAGCGCGTGACACAACGCCGAAAAGTTTTATTTACCAATGAGTTAGTTGGAGCGGGCGATGGGAATCGAACCCACGACATTCAGCTTGGGAAGCTGACGTTCTACCTCTGAACTACGCCCGCGCTCTCCTATTCATATCCGGCCTTTCAGCGATCCGGCAAGAGGGGCTTTGCCGGATCAGCGGAAATGCTTGGACAGCTTCAGGCCCTGTGCCTGGTAGTTCGAGCCGGCGCCCGCGCCGTAGAGCACCCTGGGGCGCTCGGCCATGCGCTCGTAGACGAGGCGGCCTACGATCTGCCCGTCCTCGAGGATGAAGGGGACGTCGCGGGAGCGCACCTCGAGCACCGCCCGGGCCCCTTCCCCTCCGGCTTCGGCATGGCCGAAGCCCGGATCGAAGAAGCCGGCGTAATGCACCCGGAACTCGCCCACGAGGGGATCGAAGGGCACCATCTCGGCGGCGTAATCCGGCGGCACATGGACCGCCTCCTTGGAGGCGAGGATGTAGAACTGGCCGGGATCCAGGATCAGGGTACGGCTGGCATCCGCATAGAGCGGCTCCCAGAAATCCGCGACACGGCAGGAGCCGGGCTTGTCCACGTCGACGAGGCCCGTATGGCGCTTGGCCCGGTAGCCGATCAGGTTGTCGGGACCGAAGCCTGCGAGGTCGACACTCACGGCGACGCCGTCCTGAATGGACGGCTCGGTCGAGGTCACGACCCGCTCGCGCTTGTGAACGGCCAGGAGCTCGGCGTCGGACAGGCGCACGTCGCCCTTGCGCAGGCGCAGCTGCGACAGGCGCGTGCCGGTCCGGACCAGCACAGGGAAGGTGCGCGGCGAGATCTCGGCATAGAGGCGCCCGCGATAGCCGGCTCCGATCGTGTCGAATTCCTGGCTCCGGTCGGTGATGACCCGGGTGAAGACGTCGATCCGGCCGGTGGAGCTCTTGGGGTTCGCGGCGGCCGAGAGGTCCTCCGGCAGGGCCAGTTCCTCCTGCAGCTCGGCGATATAGACGCTACCCGTTTCCAGGATGGCGCCGCGGCTCAGGTCGATCTCGTGGAAGCTCAGCTGGTCGAGCCGGTCCTGCACCGTGTGGTTGCGCCCGGGCAGGAAGCTCGCCCGGACCCGGTAGGCCCGGCGCCCGAGCCTCAGATCGAGGCTCGCCGGCTGGATCTGATCGGACGCGAAGGGCGTCTCGGGTTTGATCGCCCCTGCCTCGGCAAGGCGCATGATGGCATCAGCCGATTGGATCCCGTCCTTCAACGCAACCATATCCGTCTTCCGAGGGCTTGGCCCTCATTCCAGTGTTGAGCCCGGCAGTATCTGTAAGGGTTGTTACGGAATTCTCAATCGCTTTCGGCAGCTTGGGGATATTCCGTCCGCAAACGCCCGATCCTTCCCGCCCCTGTCGATTGACGGGGCTCGGTCGCCGCCGTACCAGAGGCCCATGGAGCTCTTCGACCGGCGTGAGGCAGGCACATGTACAAGGCTGTGACCCGCGGCATCTCTGTGACGGTAACGCCCCGCTACCTGCCTGAAGAATCCTCCCCCGAGCAGGGCCGCTACTTCTTCGCCTATACGGTCGAGATCATCAACATGGGCCTGGAGAGGGTCCAGCTCCGCGCCCGTCATTGGCGGATCACCGACGAGCATGGCCAGGTCCAGGAGGTGCGTGGCGCAGGCGTGGTCGGAGAGGAGCCCGTGCTCGGCCCCGGCGAGAGCTTCAGCTATACGAGCGGCTGCCCCCTGCCGACGCCGAGCGGCACCATGCAGGGCACCTATCTGATGGAGACCGCCACCGGCGAGACCTTCGACGCCGAGATCCCCGCCTTCTCGTTGGATATCCCGCGAAGCAACCGCGTGCTGCATTAAACTCACGATCCAGGCGCGGGCAAGAGCCATTCACCCCCTGCCCGCGCCGTCATGGCGACCTGTCAGACAACGAAGAAATCGGCTGCCGTCATTTTGAGCCCCTTCTTCAGGCTGGCGATCTCCACGGCCTTGCCCTTGCCCGAGCCGTCAGCATCATAATAGAGGATGCCCTTCTTCTTGTCGTAGACAAGGTAGTCGTTCTTGTCCTTGGCCTTGCTGCCGACGGTAAAGAACGCCTTGTTGAGCTTGGCGGGGCTGGTCTCGGAGCCTTTTTTGCCGAGTTTCGTGAACACCTTGTTGTCGAGCCAGATCGAATCCGCCTTCACGTTGAAATCCGTGATCTTGTCCAGGTTGGTGTTCTTGTTCGGCTTGGTGTTGAACACGAAAGCATCACTCCCGTCGCCGCCGCTGAGCGTATCTGAGCCGGCTCCGCCCGTGATGCGGTTGTTGCCGCTGTTTCCGACGATGGTATTCGCCAAGCTGTTGCCGCTGAGGGCGAGCCCATCGGATCCAGCGGCAGTCAGGTTTTCGATGTGATTTCCGAGTGTCCAATTGACGGATGCTACGATCCTGTCAGTGCCGCCACTCCATGTTTCGATGCATTGATCGAGAACGTTATCGACAAAATATGTCGTGTTGTTGCGAGAGGCGAAATCGTCACCGCCGACCATCGTGTCAGCGCCAGCTCCTCCATCGAGGATATCGCTGCCGCCGTTGCCATCGAGATAGTCGTCGCCGCCGCCGCCGATCAATGTGTCGTCGTACCTCGTTCCAACATAATCGTCATTTGCCTCGGTACCGGTGACGCTGACGGCGTTCGTGCGCTCATCCAGAACCAGAGATCTTAGTGAAGGTCCGGAACTACTCTGCTCGATCCATGTGAGGACGTGACGACCGTCCCGCAACACAGCGAGAGAAGGATCGATCTGACTGCCTAAAGCTCCTGCATCGACCTGATCCGCGCTTAGCGAAGAGTACTCGTTCCGGGCGAAGCCCAAGAACAGATCCTTGCTTCCTGCCGTTCCATAGGTGAAAGCGAAGGCGTAACCGCCGCCTGGCAATGCTTGTACGGATGGTTGATGGAACGCTAAGTCTGCTGAAGGCGGGGTGAAGTTGGACGCGGTGCCGATAATGATGCCGCCGCTCCGATAACTCTGGAAAATAGCGCTCTGCTTCCCATTCATCTCGCCTTCCCACGACACGACGAACGCGCCACCGTCAAGTCCGGCTACCGTCGGATGAGGGATCCACGGTTCCATTCGGATGGCGAGTATCTTCGACATCGTGATCTGGCCATCGGATCCTTGCGCGACGCCGACAATCTCGTGGCCCCCGCCGTCAGCCGCAGCAGCTGCGACCGTTATGACGCTGCCATCCCGCAAAAGCGCAACGGACGGATTGAATCCCTCGTCAAGCAGGACTTTCGGAGCGGAGTGCACTCCGGCAGCATTGACGCTGACTCTCGTCACGCTAGCGCCATCGGTAGCAATGACTGAGAAGCCGCCCGAACGGTCTGCGATGACGTTCGGGGAAGTCCGGTTTCCGCCACTCGCCCCGATTTCGAAGACATTCGAAACCGGCACCGTATCGTGCCCGAACAGGCGGGCCTGGATCGTGTGCTTGCCCGAACCGTCGGTTTCTTCCCAAACGACAACGAAGCGTCCATCGCTCAACTCTGTCGCCGAGAGATGCGACGCTGTCGCTCCCTTAGCGGGGGCAACGGAAAAAACCGAACCTTTCGCCGACGTTCGGGAGTTGCTGATCTGGCCCAAGATCGCATTTGAAGCCGAGGTCCACACTGAGAGATAGGAGCCATCGGCGAGTGCCGCGAGGGTGCTGTCGGGTGTGCTGGTCATAACTTGCCCCACTTTGAAAACTCGCTGTTACTAAATAATGTATCATTATGCAATCCTGAGATGAACTGCCACTCGCCTCGCGCGAATGCCCCTCGGGAAATTGACGCTGGAGTTCGTGGCGACTACCACCATTGCTATTCCGTCCGTAACGCCCTGACCACGCTACTTGAGGATTCCATGCCCTCCCAAAACCAGCGGCTGACGCCGCTCGAGATGCTGGCGAAGCTGGTGTCGTTCGATACCGTGAGCTCGAAGTCGAACCTGCCCCTGATCGAATTCGTCGAAAGCTATCTGCGGAGCTGGAACGTGCCTTATGTGCGCGTGCCGAACGAGGCCGGCGACAAGGCGGCGATCTATGCCACGATCGGCCCGCAGGACCGGGGCGGGGTCGTGCTCTCCGGCCACACGGACGTGGTGCCGGTGACGGGACAGGCCTGGACGTCCGATCCCTTCACCCTCCGCGTGGAGAACGGGCGCGCCTATGGGCGCGGCGCGGTCGACATGAAGGCCTTCGACGCGCTGGCGCTCGCGATGGTGCCCGAGTTCCTGGCCGCCAATCTCACGACGCCGATCCACATCATGCTCTCCTACGACGAGGAGACGACCTGCCTCGGCGTCGTCGACACCATCCGCCGTCTCGGGCACGACCTGCCCTTGCCGAAGGCCGCCATCGTGGGCGAGCCGACGATGCTGGAGGTGGTGGACGCGCACAAGAGCGTCGTGACTTTCTCCACCACGGTGCACGGTTTCGAGGCGCATTCGTCCAAGCCCTATCTCGGCGCCAGCGCGGTCATGACGGCGGCGGAGCTGATTGCGGAACTGAACCGCATCGCCGACGAGATGATGGAGCGAGGCGACACGAGCGGGCGCTTCGATCCCCCCTATACGACGGTGCATGTGGGCACCATCTCAGGCGGCACGGCGCGCAACATCCTGTCGAAGACCTGCACCTTCCATTGGGAGTTCCGCGCTCTGCCGAACCTCGATCCGCAGGAGATTCCCGACCGGCTCAACCGCTTCGCCGAGGAGGTCGCCTTGAAGCGGCTCAACCGCTTCGGCGCGTTCGGGCGGATCGAGACGGTTCTTCATGCCGACGTGCCGGGCCTCGCGCCGGATCCGGGTTCTGCCGCGGAGGTCCTGGCGCTGCGCCTTGCGGGCAAGAACCATACGCAGACCGTGCCCTTCGGCACGGAGGCAGGCCATTATCAGGCCGCCGGCATCCCCACCGTCGTCTGCGGCCCGGGCTCGATCAACCAGGCGCATCAACCGGACGAGTACATCACGCTGGAACAGCTCGACGCGGGCATGGCCTTCATGCGCCGTCTCGCGGCGACGTGCGCGAGTTCCTGACACCATCACATACCGCTCAGCCCTCATCCTGAAAGTCTGGCCTATAAAGGGTGCGACGGCCACCCCTCCCCACAAGGGGGAGGAGAGTGACCAGCGCTTTACGGGCCAGCCTCTGAGGAGCAGACGCAGTCTGGGTCTCGAAGGAGATTCCAGTTTACTCTGGACGCTCGGTCGAGGCGGTCGCTTCGCGACCTCATCAGGATGAGATGAGTATGTGTTGGAACGTCGCTAAGGCGACGCGTCCGACTTGGCGATCTCGGCTTCCACGTCCGCCGGATCGAGGTCGTAGAAGCGCGAGCAGAACTCGCAGGTGATGCCGATGCGGCCGTTATCGCCGACCATGTCGCGACGGTCCTCTGCCGAGAAGCGGCGCATCATGCCCATGATGCGCTCGTGCGAGCAGGTGCATTCCTCGTGCACGGGCTGGCCCTCGAAGACGCGCACGCCGCGCTCGTGGAACAGGCGATAGAGCAGCGTCTCGCTGGACACGGTCGGATCGACCAGTTCGTGATCCTCGATCGTGCCGACCAGGGACTTGGCCTCCATCCAGGCATCGTCCTCGGACGGCTGTGCGAGATCGTTCGACGGATGCCCTTCCGGGATATCGCCGGGATGCAGGTCGGCCTGCCGCAGGCGCTCCGACGAGGAGGGCAGGAACTGGATCATCAGGCCGCCGGCGCGATAGGTGTGGCGGCCGTTCTCGAACTGCTCGGCGACCGCCAGACGCACCTGCGTCGGGATCTGTTCGGACTGGCGGAAATATTGATGCGCCGCCTCCTCGAAGCCTTGGCCTTCGAGCGCGACGACGCCCTGGTAGCGGCTGCGCTCGGAGCCCTGGTCGATGGTCATAGCCAGATAGCCGCCCCCCAGGAGCTCGCCCGTTCCCGGCGAGGCGCCTCCGAGAGCCTCGAGCCTGTCCTTGTCGAAGCGGGCCGTGGCACGCAGCCGATCCGGCGCATTGAAGTCGACCACCACCATGTCGATGATGCCATCGGTCTTGGTCTGCAGCTGGAAGCGCCCCTCGAGCTTGAGGGACGCACCGAGCATGACCGTCAATGCGGCAGCCTCGCCGATGACGCGGGCCACCATGTCGGGATAGCCGTGACGGGCCAGGATGGTGTCGATGGAGGCGCCGAGACGCACCACGCGCCCGCGCACGTCGAGGGGCTCGACGGCAAAGGGGAGGACGACGTCATCGGTTCCTTCAAGCGATGCTGAACTCATGCGCTGGCTGCTCCGAGGCACCATGCGAGGATGCCCTTCTGTGCGTGAAGCCGGTTCTCGGCCTCGTCGAAGACCACCGATTGCGGCCCGTCCATGACCTCGTCCGTCACCTCCTCGCCGCGATGGGCGGGAAGGCAATGCATGAAGATCGCGTCCTTGTCGGCCACGCCCATGAGCCTGCCGTTGACCTGATAGGGCTTGAGCAGGTTCTGGCGGCGAAACTCGTCGTCGTCGCCCATGGACACCCAGCAATCGGTGATGACCGCATGGGCGCCCTCGGCGGCCTCGAAGGCATCGGTGGTCACGCTGATCTTGGCCCCTTCCTGTTTCGCCCAGGACAAAAGCTCGGGGCGCGGGGCAAGTTCCGGCGGGGAGGCGATGTTGAGGGTGAAATCGAGACGCGCCGCCGCGTGGACCCACGAAGCGAGCACGTTGTTGGAGTCGCCCGTCCAGGCGATCGTCCGCCCTTCGATCGAACCGCGATGCTCCTCGAAGGTCATGATGTCGGCCATGATCTGGCACGGGTGCGTCATCTTGGTCAGGCCGTTGATCACCGGGATCGTGGCGTACTGGGCGAGCTCCGTCACCATGGCATGGTCGAGGGTGCGGATCATGATGGCGTCCACGTAGCGCGAGAGGACGCGCGCCGTGTCGGCGATGCTCTCGCCGCGGCCGAGCTGCATCTCCTTGCCGGTGAGCATCAGGGTCTCGCCGCCAAGCTCGCGCATGCCCACGTCGAAGGAGACGCGGGTGCGGGTGGAGGGCTTGTCGAACACCATCGCCAGGACCTTGCCCTCGAGGGGGCGGTCCTTGGCCTTCTCGCCACGGCGGCGCTTGGCCTTGATCTCAAGGCCGACATTGAGGAGGTGCCGGATCTCCGCGCCGGAAAAGTCGCTGAGATCGAGGAAATGGCGGGTCTTCATTGCACTGCTCCCGGCTGAGCGGCGGTTTGCTGCTTAGGCTCGATGGCCGCGCATGCGGCATCCAGACGGTTGATGGCCTCTGCGAGATCGGCCTCGGTGATGATCAGCGGCGGCAGAAGGCGGACGACGTTGTCGCCGGCCCCGATCACGATGAGTTTCTGGTCGCGCGCGGCGGTGACGAAATCCGTGTTGGGCACGACGGTGCGCAGGCCCATCATGAGCCCCTGCCCCCTCACCTCGGAGATGACGCCCGGATGGCGGTCCTTCAGCTCGGCGAGGCGCTGCTTGAGAAGCAGGCCCTTGCGCTCGACGCTCTCCAGGAAGCCGGGCTCCAGGATCACGTCGAGCACGGCGTTGCCGACCGCCATGGCGAGGGGATTGCCCCCGAAGGTCGTGCCGTGGGTGCCAAGCGTCAGGCCCTTGCCGGCCTCCGCCGTGGCGAGGCAGGCGCCCAGCGGGAAGCCGCCGCCGATGCCCTTGGCGACCGTCATGATGTCGGGCGTCACGCCGGTCCATTCATAGGCGAAGAGCTTGCCCGTGCGGCCGACGCCGGTCTGGATCTCATCGAAAATCAGGAGCAGGCCGTGCTCGTCGCACAGGGCGCGCAGCTGGCGCAGGAAGGCATTCGAGACGTTCCGGACGCCGCCCTCGCCCTGGATCGGCTCGATCATCAGGGCCGCCGTGTGCGGGCCGATGACGGCCTTCAGGGCCTCCAGGTCCTCGGGCGGCACCTGGTCGAAGCCCTGCGCCTTGGGGCCGAAGCCCTCCAGATACTTGGCCTGGCCGCCGGCCGCGATCGTCCCGAGCGTACGGCCGTGGAAGGCGCCCTCGAAGGTGACGATGTGGAAGCGCTCGGGGTTCCCGTTCACGTAATGATAGCGGCGCGCCATCTTGATCGCGGCCTCGTTGGCCTCGGCGCCAGAATTGGCGAAGAAGACGAAATCCGCGAAGGTGTTGTCGACGAGCCGCTGGGCGAGGCGCTCGCCCTCGGGGATCTGGAACAGGTTGGAGCTGTGCCAGATCTTGGCGGCCTGATCGGTCAGGGCCTTCACCAGGTGCGGATGCGCATGGCCGAGGGCATTCACCGCGATGCCGGCGCCGAAAT
This sequence comes from Pseudomonadota bacterium, assembly GCA_023386155.1. Taxonomy (GTDB): domain Bacteria; phylum Pseudomonadota; class Alphaproteobacteria; order Rhizobiales; family Beijerinckiaceae; genus Microvirga. The sequence goes on along the minus strand of JAEWKH010000011.1, from coordinate 30,792 downwards.
CGAGATATCGCTCGCCGTCTCGGCCGTAGAGCCAGGGGCCCTCTCCCTTCTCGAAGGAAAGCTCGGCACGGGCAAAAGTCGGCAGCAATGGCGATGTCACGGGTTGTCTCCGCCTCAAGAGGGGCCCGAGGTCGCACCCGGGCCCGAAAAAGAAAGCGCCGCCCCAGCGGGGGCGGCACGAGGGGGATTCTAACGAGGTGCGGGACCCTGTCAATTCAAGAGAAATGAAGTCACTCATCACAAGGAATTTTTGCCGGTTCCCGGGCCCCGGCGAGTTCCTTGGGGAAAACGACAGGGCCTGTCCGGGGACTCTTGCGCCGGAGTCCACCCATCCTGTACCTTTGGGGTAGTCGAGTACAGCATTCGTGCCACGGCATTCACCCCCAGGAGCGACGCTCGCAACGCGGTCGGACATCAAAAACCTGTCCGCGAGGCATCCGGGATTCTGGGCTTGAAGCCGGTCACGATGGAGGCAAGTTTAAAAATGATGGATGCGGGCGGAACTTGGACGGACGAGCGGGTCGAGCTTCTCAAGAAGCTCTGGACCGATGGTTTGAGCGCGAGCCAGATCGCCGCCGAGCTTGGCAACGTGACCCGCAACGCGGTGATCGGCAAGGTTCACCGCCTGGGCCTCTCCGGCCGCGCCAAGGACGCCAAGCCCGCTGCCGCGGCCGCCGCCCGTCCGCGCAAGGCGACCCGCGCCCCGAGCGCCCCGGCCCCCATTCCACCCCAGCCGCACAACAACAACGTGGTGCTGGCCCCGATCCCGCTGCAGCCCGTGGCCGAGGAGCCCGTGGTCTTCGCCGAGGATGACGTCGCCATCGCCATGTCCGAGCGCGTGACCATCATGGACCTGCGCGAGTCCATGTGCCGCTGGCCCATGGGCGACCCGACGAAGCCGGAATTCCGCTTCTGCGGCGCCCGCTCGATCACGGGCCTGCCCTATTGCACCCACCATGCCCGCATCGCCTACCAGCCGGTGGCCGACCGCAAGCGTGAGCGCAAGCTCGCCCGCGCCTGAGACAGGGCTTTCCAACAGAAAGGCCGCGCTGAACGCCTTCAGCGCGGCCTTTTTCTTGTCCAGTTCTTGTCCAGGCTCGAGGATGTCAGGCGCTCGCGGCCTGCTCCTCGCGGGCGAAGGTCTCGTCGAAGGAATAGCCGGCACCCCGGACGGTGCGGATCGGGTCGGGTCGGCGCGGCAGGTTGATGGCCTTGCGCAGGCGGCCCACATGCACGTCCACGGTGCGCTCGTCGATATAGACGTCGTGGCCCCAGACGGCGTTGAGCAGGTGCTCGCGGGAATAGACGCGGCCGGGGCTCTGCATCAGGAATTCGAGCAGGCGGAACTCGGTCGGCCCCAGATGCAGCTCCTGGCCGGCGCGGCGCACGCGGTGGGTCTCGCGGTCGAGCTCGATGTCGCCCGCCTTGAGCAGGGTCGCGATATGCGCGGGCTTCGCCCGGCGCAGGAGCGCCCGGACCCGCGCCAGCAGCTCCGGCACCGAGAAGGGCTTGACGATGTAGTCGTCGGCGCCGGTGGACAGGCCGCGGATGCGGTCGCCCTCCTCGCCGCGGGCGGTGAGCATGATCACCGGCAGGCGCTCGGTCTCCGTGCGGGCGCGGATGCGCCGGCACAGCTCGATCCCGGAGAGCCCTGGCAACATCCAGTCGAGCAGCACGATGTCGGGCACCTGCTCCCGCAGGCGGATCTCCGCCTCGTCGCCCCGCGAGACGCTGTCCACCTCGTAGCCCTCGGCCTCGAGGTTGTAGCGCAGGAGGAGCATCAGGGGCTCTTCGTCCTCGACGATCAGAACGCGAGGTCCCATGATCAGGCTCCGGTCCCGACCGTCGCGTCGATGGAGCGGTCGTTCTTGGGCCGGTCGATGGCCAGGGTCTCGCCGGTGACGAGGTAGTGAACCGTCTCGGCGATGTTGGTGGTGTGGTCGCCGATGCGCTCGATGTTCTTGGCGCAGAACAGGAGATGCGTGCAGAACGAGATGTTGCGCGGGTCCTCCATCATGTAGGTCAGGAGTTCCCGGAACAGCGAGGTGTAGAGCGCGTCGATCGCGCCGTCCCGCTTCCAGACGTCGAGCGCCTTCGCGGTGTCCTTCTGCGCATAGGCGTCAAGCACGTCCTTGAGCTGTCCCAGCACCAGGTCGTTCATGTGCCGGAGCCCGACGACGATCTTGTGCGGCTGGAAATCGTCCCCGATGGCCACCGCGCGCTTGGCGATGTTCTTGGCCAGGTCGCCGATACGTTCCACGTCGCCCGCGATGCGGATGGCCGAGATGGTCTCGCGCAGGTCGACCGCCAGCGGCTGGCGCCGCGCGATGGTCAGGATGGCGTTCTCCTCGACCTCGCGATGAAGAATGTCGAGGCGAGGATCCGAGGCGATCACCGTCTGGGCCAGGGGCTTGTCGTGGCGGGCCAGCGCATCGACGGAATCCACCAGCATCTTCTCGGCAATGCCGCCCATCTCGGCGATGCGCTGCCGGAGCCCCTGGAGATCGGTGTCGTAGGAGCGGACGATATGCTCTGACATGGAGGTCCTCCGTAAACCGCTTCGATCAGCCGAAGCGGCCCGTGATGTAGTCCTGGGTCTGTTTCTTGGTCGGGTTCATGAACATCCTGGTGGTCGGCCCGAACTCCACGAGCTCGCCTAGATACATGAACGCCGTGAATTGCGAGATGCGCGCCGCCTGCTGCATGTTGTGCGTGACGATCACGATGGTGAACTCCGAGCGGAGCTGCTCGATCAGCTCCTCGATCTTGCCGGTGGAGATCGGGTCGAGCGCCGAGGTCGGCTCGTCGAGCAGGATCACCTCCGGCCGCTGCGCGATGGTGCGCGCGATGCACAGGCGCTGCTGCTGGCCGCCCGACAGGCCCATGCCGGACTGGCGCAGCTTGTCCTTCACCTCGTCCCACAATGCCGCCTTGCGCAGAGCCTCCTCGACGCGCCCGTCGAGTTCGGATTTCGACAGCTTCTCGTAAAGGCGGATGCCGAAGGCGATGTTGTCGTAGATCGACATGGGAAACGGCGTCGGCTTCTGGAACACCATGCCGACACGGGCGCGCAGCTCGTTCACGTCGATGCTGGACGAGAGCACGTTCTGCCCGTCGAGCAGGATCTGGCCGTCGGCGCGCTGCTCGGGATAGAGGCTGTAGATACGGTTGAAGGTGCGCAGCAGCGTCGACTTTCCGCAGCCGGAGGGGCCGATGAGGGCCGTCACCTGCCGGTCGTAGAAGTCGAGCGAGATGTCCTTCAGGCTGCGGAAATCGCCGTAGTAGAAGTTGAGGTTCCTGACGGCGATGCGCACCGGCGCGCCGGTATCGGCAGCGGCCGTGTTGCCGATGGCGCTGCTCGTGTCGAGGGCAATCGTGCTCATCGGACTTTATCCTTCCTCAGGAGCAGGCGCGCCACGATGGACAGCGCCAGGATCGACAGGGTGATGATGAGGGCGCCGGCCCAGGCGAGCTCGCGCCAGTTCTCGTAAGGCGAGAGCGCGAACTGGTAGATCATGACCGGCAGGTTCGAGACGCCGCCCATCAGGGTCGGGTTGAACCAGAAATTGTTGTTGAGCGCGGTGAAGAGCAGCGGCGCCGTCTCGCCGGCGATGCGCGCCGTGGCGAGCAGCACGCCGGTGACCATGCCGGCGCGGGCCGCTCTCCAGCTGATCTTGATGATCACGGTCGACATGGGCGCGCCGAGCGCCACCCCGGCTTCGCGCAGGGGACCGGGCACGAGGCGCAGCATGTCCTCGGTGGTGCGCACGATGACCGGAACCGCGATGATGGCCAGCGCCACGCCGCCGGCCCAGCCGGAATAGCCGCCCATGGGCTGCACCATGAGCATGTAGACGAAGAGGCCGATGAGGATGCTGGGCGCGGCGAGCAGGATGTCGTTCACGAAGCGGATCACTTCCGCGAGCTTCGAGCCCTTGCCGTACTCCGCCAGATAGGTGCCGGCCAGCACGCCGACGGGCGTCGCCACCACGATGCCGAGAACGGTCAGGATCAGGCTGCCCACGATGGCGTTGGCGATGCCGCCGCCCTTGGTTCCCGGGCCGGGCGTCGTCTCGGTGAAGACCGCGGGCGAGAGGCCGCCGATGCCCTCGTAGAGGAGCATCAGGAGGATCCAGCCGAGCACGAAGGCGCCGAGGATCGTGAACAGGGTGCAGACGATCTTGAGCGCGCGGTCCGCCACGTGGCGGCTGCGGCGCACCCTTCCCCAGGGAGCAGGAGCCGGCGTCGGCCTCGCGGTCGCGCGGGTCCCCGGAACGGTATCCATCATGAACCTCCTACCCGACCTTCACGCGCGCCACGAGCAGGCGGGCGAGCACGAGCACGGTGAACGTGACCAGGAAAAGGATGCACCCGAGAGCCATCAGGGCGTTGAGCTGCAGGCCGATGGCCTCGTTGAACTCGTTGGCGATGCGCGACGCGATGGTGGAGCCCGGATCGAAGAGCGAACCCGACAGACGGTTGGCGTTGCCGACCACGAAGGTCACGGCCATCGTCTCGCCGAGCGCCCGGCCGAGGCCGAGCATGATGGCGCCGATGATGCTGACGCCGGCCTGCGGCAGCAGCACGTTGCGCACCACCTCCCAGGTCGTGCAGCCGATGCCGTAGGCGCTCTCGCGCAGCACGGACGGGATCTGGTCGAGAATGTCGCGCGCGATCGAGGCGATGAAGGGAATGATCATGATCGCCAGGATGATGCCCGCCGTCAGGATGCCGACCCCGGAGGGCGTGCGCGCATAGAGAATGGTGCCGACGATGGGCATGCCCTCGACGATGTTGGACACCGGGATCTGCACGTAGTTCGCGAAGAGCGGCGCGAAGACGAAGAGGCCCCACATGCCGTAGATGATGCTGGGCACGGCGGCGAGGAGCTCAATGGTCGTCGCCACGGGGCGCTTGAGCCAGGGCGGGCAGAGCTGCGTGAGGAAGATCGCGATGCCGAGGGAGAGCGGGACGCCGATGACGAGGGCGATAAGGGCCGTCGACAGGGTGCCGACGATGGCCACCCACGCACCGTACTGATCCTCGTTGACGTTCCAGACGCTCGACGTGACGAAGCCGAGGCCGAATTCGCGGAAGGCGGGCAGGCCGCCGTAGATCATGGCGCCGATGATGCCCAGGAGCACGATCAGCACCAGGAGGGCGGACCCGAGGCTCGCGAGGCGGAAGAGCCGGTCGAAGCTCGGTTGAGAGGATCGGCGAGCGGGAGCATCCACGCTCGACATCGGACGTTCTTGCGAGAGAGCCACCATTCGCCGATCCGTTTTGCTGTTCGATCGAGATCAGATTACTGCGTGAAGACGGGCTGGCCCGAGGCGTTCTTGATCTCGCTCGCCCAGGTGGCGCGAACCTGATCCTTCAGCTGGGTCGGGAGCGGCACGTAATCGAGCTCGATGGCCATCTGATCGCCGTTCTTGAAGGACCAGTCGAAGAACTTCAAGGCCTCGGCCACCTGCTCGGGCTTCTCGGGGGTCTTGGGCACGAGAATGAAGGTCGGGGCCGTGATCGGCCAGGCCTCGTCGCCGGGCTGGTTCGTCAGCGAGATGCCGTAGCCGGGAGCCGACTTCCAGTCGGCATTGGCTGCGGCGGCCTGGAAGGTCTTGGCCTCCGGCGACACGAACTTGCCGTTCTTGTTCTGGAGCTGGGCGAACGGGATGCTGTTCTGCTTGGCATAGGCGTATTCGACATAGCCGATGGAGTTCGGCACCTGCTTCACGAGAGCCGCGACGCCCTCGTTGCCCTTGCCGCCCTGGCCGACCGGCCACTGCACGGAGGAGCCGGCGCCCGGACCGCTCTTCCAGTTGTCCGACACCTGGGACAGGTAGGTGGTGAACACGCTGGTGGTGCCCGATCCGTCGGAACGGTAGATCGGGGTGATGTTGGCGCCGGGAAGCGTCACGCCCGGATTGGCCTGGGCGATCTTGGCGTCGTTCCACTTGGAGATCTTGCCGTTGAAGATGTCGGCCAGAACCTCGCCCGTCAGCTTGAGCTGGCCGGCGCCGACGCCCTGAACGTTGTAGACGGCCACCACGCCGCCCATGACGGCCGGGAACTGGACGAACCCGTCCTTCTGAAGATCTTCGCCCTTGAGGGGCGCATCGGTCGCGCCGAAATCGACGGTCTTGGCGCGGATCTGACGGATGCCGCCGCTGGAGCCGATGGACTGGTAGTTCATGCGGTTCCCGGTTTCCTTGTTGTAGGCCTCGGCCCACTTGGCGTAGATCGGGAACGGAAAGGTCGCGCCTGCGCCCGTGATGTCGGCAGCGGATGCCGTGGTCGTGAGGCTCGCGACGGCAAGGCCGGCCGCAACGGCGAAGGACATAATCTTCACGATAAGTCTCCTGTTCATGCAAGCGCGACAGGCGGCCTGGAGCACCGGGCCCGAAAGCGTCTCTCGCCTCCGGGACCGAGCCGGCGCTCCTCCTCTCGGCTGGCGCATCGTGGATGCGCCGGAGGCCTGGACCGTGTCTCGCGATGGGACAGCTAGGCCCTGCCGATGTCTCCTCTACGACAGTTGGATGACAAATAGATGACACCCCCAAAGGATCCCTTGCGGGGCCTGGATTTGTGCCGGGGCATGGGGGGCGGCTAAAGCATCGGACCCAAAAGTGGATTTGCACTTTTGGGGCCCGATCCGATGCTTTCTTTCTTGATGAGAGTATCGTGCCGAAAACCGGATCCACTTTTCGCTAGCCCGGCCCGCTGGGTCCGCACGATGCTCTATGGCCGGGGACCGGCCTCCGGGAAGGTCACGATGAAGCGGGCGCCCTGCCCCGGCTCGCTGGCGATGTCGAGATGGCCGCGGTGGCGGTTGACGATGTGCTTGACGATGGCGAGCCCGAGGCCCGTCCCGCCCTTGTCCCGGCTTTGCGCCATATCGACCCGGTAGAACCGCTCGGTCAGGCGCGGCAGGTGCTCCGGGGCGATGCCCGGGCCGTAATCCTGAACGGAGAAAGCGATCCGCGGCACCGGCCCCTCGGTGCGGGCGACTTCGACATCGACCTTTCCGCCGCTCTCGCCGTATTTCACCGCGTTCTCGATCAGGTTCTCGGCGACGCGCAGAAGCTCGTCCCGATCGCCGAGCACGAGAACGGGCCTGTCCGGCAGGGTCGCCTTGATGGCCACGCCCCTCTCCTTCGCCAGGGGCGAGAGGGTTTCCACCATCTGGGAGGCGATTGCGGCGAGATCGACCGTCTGCGTGGGCGACAGGTGAGCGCGCATCTCGATGCGCGACAGGGACAGGAGATCGTCGATCAGGCGCTTCATGCGCTGCGCCTGCCCCTTCATGATGTCGAGGAAGCGGTCCCGGGCGGCGACATCGTCACGGGCCGGGCCCTGCAGGGTCTCGATGAAGCCGAGAACCGAGGCCAATGGGGTGCGCAGTTCGTGGCTCGCATTGGCGACGAAATCGGCCCGCATGGCCTCCAGCCTCCGGGCCGAGGTGAGATCGCGAAAGAACAGGACCACGCCCGCCTGGACCTCCGCATCCGGGACATCGGCCTGCAGGGGGCCCAGATGCACCTCGAAGGTCCGCTCCGTCGGAATGCGCTCCGAATACTCGACCTTCAGGGGCTCGCCCTTTTCCAGCACCTCCTGGATGCCGTCGAGCACGTCCGGGCTGCGCAGGGCGAAGGACAGGGGCTGGCCCGTCTTCAATCCCGCCAGGAGATCGTAGGCGGCCCTGTTGGCCTCGATGGCCACGGCCCGCTGATCGACCAGGATGACCGGATCGGGGATCTGCGCCAGGACCGCCTCGGCGATGCTCGGGCGCCGGGCTGCCTTGGGCGGCAACGCGATCCCGGTTCCCAGCCCGAGCCTGCGCCTGGGGCCCGCGACGAGAAAGCCCGCGAGGACGGCCAGGCCGGCCCAGAACAGGAGCCATCCGTCCCCGTGCCCCCGCGCCAGGGAGACGGCGACCAGCACGAAGCAGGTCACGACGGCGCCGCGCAGAGCGGCGTCACGGACCGGACTGGCGCTGTGCCGGAGAGGGTCCGGCGTAGGATCGTCGGGGTCGCTCATGGGAGGACATCTCTCGGAGGCACGGCCCACCCTCTTTAGGGAAGGCGACGCCCCGTGTCATCTCCCGCCAAGCTCTACATCCCCCTCGTCCGGCCTGAAGGCAAGGCGCGCGGCCCGGATGCGGTTGCGGATCTCGTAGGCCCCGAGAATGGCCAGGGCGATCACGAAGGGGACGAGGTAGTAGCAGAGGCGGTAGAGGAGGAGCGCCCCCAGGACCGGCTCGCGGGGATAGTTCGACAAGGCCAGGAGAATGGTGGCCTCGAAGACCCCGAGGCCGCCCGGCGCATGGCTCGCCACCCCGAGCATGACGGCGAAGATATAGACCGCCAGGAAGGTCTCGAAGCTGAGATTGTGCCCTCCGGGCAGGAGCACGAAGAGGACGCCGGCGCCGGCGCAGACATCGCCCGCGCCGATCAGGATCTGGGCGAGGGACAGGCGGAAGCCCGGCAGTTCCAGCTTCCAGCCCTGGATCTTCACGGCGCGGCGCTTGATGGAGACCCAGATCATGTAGCCGATGACGAAGACGGCGGCGCCAAGGCCCAGCAGCTGGTTCATCCAGATATGGGTATAGACCAGGCTCGCCAGCTCGTCGGCCATCCGGATGAGGCTCCAGGCCAGGACCAGGGCCATGCCGAGCCAGAAGGTCACCCCGGCGATCACGGTGAGGCTCGCCACCCGTCCCGGGCTCACTCCCTTCGGGGAATAGATCCAGTAGCGGACCGTGCCGGCCGTCAGCAGGGGGAACCCGAGGGTGAAGCTCACCGCATAGCTCGTGAAGGAGGCAAGCGCGGTCGTGCGGTAGGGGATCTGAAGCTTGAGCTGCCGCAGCGCAATGGCGTCGTAGCAGGTGAGCAGGCTGTAGCTGACGGTGGTGAGAAGGATCGCGAGGCCGATCTGGCGCAGGCTGGCGGCCGTGAAAGCGGATTTCAGTTCATTGACATCGATGTCTGACACGATGTGCCAGAGGACTACCAGCGAGGCGCCGAACAAGAGAACGCTCGCCGCCATCCCGATCCAGGCGAAGCGGCGGGAACGGCGCTCCTTCGGATGAAGGGCTTCGGCAGAGGACATCTCCGGTGGGGACACCGGGTAGGAGCTCATATCATTCATGAAAACGGTCAATCAGCCTCAGCGTGGGAAAGATCGCATCGGGTTACGAAGGCTGTCCTGCATCTATGCGCTGGCGGAAGGAACCGCCAGACGCCGTGGGCCTTTTAGAGCATCGGGCCCGAAAGTGGAATCCACTTTCCGGAAGCGACACGTCGCATGAGCGAGAAACCAGGGCCGGTTTCCGCCGGCCTGGCTCCATGGCCCGCCGGCGCGCTAAGGGTTTCATGATGCTGGCGGTTCTCTCCCGCCCGAGAAATCGCCGCTGGCGTTCAATGTGGGTTGTCAGCCTCGAAAAAGGCCTACAACAATGATTGCCTCACCATCGGAGACTTGGCCGCGGAGCGGCCCGGGAGTTTTGAGTGGATTTCAAGGAAACAGAAACGCAATTTGCTGTTCTGGCGGAGTCTCTGCCGCAACTCGTCTGGTCAGCCCGCCCCGATGGAACCGTCGATTACGTGAATCGCCGGTGGCGTGAATTCACAGGCCTTTCAGGAGAGCAGTTCCTGGGACAGGGATGGGAGGCCATCATCCATCCGGACGATCTCTCCCAGGTCCTGGAGCACTGGCATCGATCCCTGGAAGCCGGACTGGATTATGAATGGGAATATCGTGTCCGGAACATGGCGGGCGATTACGAGTGGTTTCTCAGCCGCGCCATCCCGATCCAGGACCTGACAGGGAAAATAACCCGATGGTTCGGCACGAGCACCAACATCAATGCCCAGAAGAAGTCCGACGAAACCATCCGGATGCTCGAGAGCCAGTATCGGCTTGCCCTGGAGGCGGCCGATCTCGGGACGTGGCAGATCGATCTGGACAAGAACCTGATCACCTGGGACGAAGGAACCTGCGCCCTCTATCACCTTCCCCATAACGGATTGTTTAGCCTCACTCTCGAAGAGGCCTGGAAAATGATCCATCCCGACGACGTGGAAGACGTCAAGGCCCGCATAGCGGCTGCAGCCGCAGCCGCCCCCGGATCCGAGGGCAAGTACGACAGCCAGTATCGCGCCGTCCTGCCGGACGGGAGACTGCGCTGGTTCCGCTCGCACGGGCAGGCGCTTTATTCGAACGAGGGCGGCGCCCATCGCGCCGTCACCCTTTATGGCGTCGTCAGCGATATTACCGAGCGTCATGCCCTGGAGGAGGCCCAGAGGCTTCTGACGCGCGAACTCAACCATCGCGTGAAGAACCTGTTTGCCATCGCCAACGGGATGGTCTCGATGACGGCCCGCACGGCCAAGGATCCCAAGGAGATGGCCAATGCCCTGCGCGGGCGCCTGAGTGCGCTCTCCCGGGCCCATGAGCTGGTGCAGCCTGTCTCGGCGGGCGAGAAGGGTGCAGGTCCCGATGTGGAGCTCGCCCGGCTGATCGAGGCGGTCCTCGAGCCTTACAGGCAGTCCGGCCAGAACAAGATCGAGATCGAAGGGCCCAGCGTTCTCGTCGGGTCAAACACGACCACGAGCCTTGCCCTCGTCCTGCACGAGTTGGCCACCAACGCGGCCAAATATGGCTGCTTGTCCTGCCCGGAGGGAGAATTGTCCATTCGGTGGAGCGTGCAGGACGAGAATGTGGATCTTCGCTGGGGCGAGGCCTGTGGCCCGCGGATCGAGAGCCCGCCGACCTTCGAGGGGTTCGGCACGCAGCTGTCGCAGCGAAGCATCACCGGCCAGCTCGGCGGCACGCTCGATCGGAACTGGCGGCCCGAGGGGCTGCGCGTCCACATAACCTTGCCGCTCAACCGCCTGAGCGCCTGATCGATCATGCCCATGCATCGCCGCGTCCTGGTCCTGGGCGGAGCCCGCTCCGGCAAAAGCCGCACTGCGCTGGAGCTCGCCGAACGCACATCGACCGAGAGAACCTATATCGCCACGGCCCAGGCCTACGATGACGAGATGCGCGAGCGCATCGCGCAGCATCGCGCCGAGCGCGACGGGTCGTGGCGAACGGTGGATGCCCCGCTGGACCTTGCCGAAGCCGTGCAGGCCCGGACGGCTCCCGGGAAAGCCGTGCTGGTCGACTGCCTGACGCTCTGGCTTTCGAACGTCCTCCTGGCCGAACGCAACGTGGCCCATGAGGCCGACCGGCTGGTTCAGGCCGTTCAGGAGGCCAAGGGACCGCTGATCCTGGTATCGAACGAGGTCGGCCAGGGCATCGTGCCCCCGACACCTCTGGGGAGGACGTTTCGGGACGAGCAGGGCCGCCTCAATCAGAGGATCGCGAAGGCTTGCGATGCGGTCGTCTTCGTCGCGGCCGGCTGCCCGATCCTTCTCAAGCCGGCCCCTTCCCTCCAGCTGGGCCTGGAATAGGCCTGACCGCTCAGCGGATCCTGGCCTGGACCCCGGCCCGCAGGGCATCGATGGCGGCGGGCGTCGAGGGACCGCCGCAGATCGTGAGGCTGGCAGGAAGCGCCAGGCGCCGGTCCGGAGGCACGGCCTCGGCAAGGGCGGGATGCGAGAAGAGCGCCGTGCCGTTGTCGACCGCCCGGCTCGAGGCCGCGTCGACGAGCAGGAAATCCGGCGGGGCCGTAACGATGGATTCAAGGCGCACGACGCCGCCCTGGGCCAGTCCCAGGCTCTCCTGGTGCAGCCTGAAGCCCATGTGAGCCAGTATCTCGCCGACCGGCGACCGGGGAGCCGTGACCCAGCCGCCCCGTTCATAGACCAGGATGCTGGGCCCGCCCGCGGCAATCCCCCTCGCCCGCTCCAAGGCCGCGTCGATTCGTGCGATCAGCGCCTCGCCGCGATCTGGATGCCCCAGCCTGCGGGCCAGGGTCCGGATCTGGCTGCGCCCATCCTCCAGGCCCGTCCAGGGTCCGAGAAGCAGGACCTCGATACCCTGCCGGCGCAGGAGCGCGACCTGTTCCCGCTGGCCGTAGGTGCCCGCCAGCACGAGGTCCGGCCGGTCGATGAGGGCTGTCTCGGCGTCGCCGTCGTTCTGGGGCAATCCAGCAGCCTGATCGGCCAGGAAGGACATGGAACGGTCTCGGGCGAGGCGGCTCAGGGAGAGGATCTGACCGCGATCGGCCAAGGTCAGAAGAAGCTGATCGGTACAGAGGTTGAGGGATGCGACGCGTGCCGGCCCGGGCTGAGCCTGAGCCATGCCGGCGAGGAAAGCCGCCAAGCACGACAGTAGAGCCCATGCTGCGTTGCGGCCGGAGGGTCGGTGGAGCATGGCAGCTCCTTATCACCGGAAGGCAGGCTTCAAAAGCCGACATGCGTTCCGGGGCCGCCTGCCCGAGGGGAGTTTCCCTTACGCAAGGGCGTAGTATTACGCTACGTGAGATCAATAGAAATAGGCTATTTCCGCCTCATCAAATGGTATTATTTACCCTGCGTCATCTCGCCGCCAATCATAGTTATGATCGGCCAAGAACTTTGTTGGAAAAGAAGGCTTCCATGGAAATGAACAACCATTAATAAACGAGAGCAAATGGTCGCACCCTGGAACATAATCTGAATTTTAACGCCAAGCTGACCTATTCTGGACATATCGACCTAACACATACTGGCCTTCACTTGAATGAAGAACGACCGTGAAACCGCCTATGCGGAGAAGCGGCATGTGTTGGGGCCCATCCGTATGCACATCGCTCTGACAGCGTCTCGGGACGCATGCCAGCAGAAGAATATCCGCCTCGACGAGGCAAGAATGGGCGGGTCTATCCCGCGTGCTGACACCCGCCAAAGCTCACCCAGGCAGGGAGGGAAAACCCTCCTGAACCTCACCAAGTGCTTCGGCATCGGCGCCTGCCTGACGATCGGCATCGGCGCGGCCCTCCACGCGCGCCCGGCCTCGGCCGCCGACGCGTGGGCGACGCTGCCGCCAGCCCTCGAGGCCGGCCGGAATGCCATTCGGCTTCCGTCCCCGGCGACGCCGCTCGCAAGACCTGCCGAGAAGAGCCAGCCGGCCGATCCGCTCGAAGCCATCGTTCCGGTGGCGGCCGCGGAGGCGACGCCGGCCGAGCTGCACAAGCAGATCATCCTGTCGATTCCTCTGGGCGATGCATCGACCTCCAATGGCAGCAACGGCGAGGAGCCCATTTCGCGCGAGCTCACCGAGTTCATGGAGTTCGAGGACATGCGCGTCCCGGTCTGGATCGTCGATACGATCCTGCGGGCCTCCAAGCTGACCGGCGCCGATCCGGTCTACATGATGGCCCTTGCGGACAAGGAATCGAGCTTCCTGCCGGGCAACAAGGCCTCGACATCCTCCGCCGTCGGACTCTTCCAGTTCATTACCAGTACGTGGCTGGACGCCGTCAGATCGTTCGGCCCTATGCACGGGCTGATTGCCGAAGCCGATGCGATCACGGGCGCGGGCGCCAGGATCGACGTCGCTGACGCTACGATGCGCGAACACATCCTCGGCCTGCGCCGGAACCCTTACATCTCGGCCCTCATGGCGGCGGAGATGATGAAGCGCGACAAGGCGAAGATCGAAGCCAAGCTCGGGCGCCAGCTGAGCCGCTCCGAGTTCTATCTCTCCCACTTCTTCGGCGTCGACAGTGCGAGCAGATTCATCGCCCTGGTGGACGATTCCCCGAAGAAAGGCGCACGCGATGCTTTCCCGGCCGCGGCGAAGTCCAATAAATCGCTGTTCTTCACGAAGCAGGGCAAGAAGACCCGCCAGCTCAGCGTGGCCGAGGTCTACGACAAGATCGACGACATGATCGACAAGCGCCTCAATCGCTACGAGGCGGTGGCTGACGGCTCGACCTTCTGATCGGCCTTTTCCGGCTCACCGGATTTGTCCGATACCGGAGCCTGATCCTCGACGGCGTCGAGGTCTGCGCGGGGCGTCAGGCTCGCTGCGGCGGAACTCGTGGGCGCGATGTCGGCGAAGCCTCCCTTCGCAGGTGAGCGCTGAACCTGGGCGATCCGCACCACGATGAAGACGACGAGGCCCAGCGAGGCGATGGCCGAGTAGATGAACAGCCCCTTCGGCCCCATCATCTCCATGGCGGCCGCGCCGATCAGGGGACCGACAGTAACGCCGGTGGCCCAGGAGAACAGCAGAGTGCCGACGGTCGAGACGATCTGCCCGGGATCCACGATATCGCAGGCATGGGCCACGCACACGGAATAGATGCATAAGGCGAGGCCGCCCCAGGCTGCGAAGGACCACAGGATCAGCAGGTTAGCGCCCTGCGTGCTCGCCCACAGGATCAGGAGCGAGATCAGGCTCGTGCCCGCGGCCAGCCCTGCAATCACGTAGCGCCGGTCCGCCCGGTCGGAGAGCCATCCGAGCGGCCATTGCATGGCGAGGCTGCCGGCCTGCAAGGCGAACAGCAGCGCGGCGGCCTGGTCCTGGCTCAATCCGATGCCGACACCGAAGACCGGCGTGATGGCGATCACGGGACCATTGACCAGACCGACGACAAAAGCCCCGACCACCGCGGAAGGAGCCGTCGCGAACAGCTTCCGGACCTCGATCCGCACGCCTTGGGGCGCGGATGGCTCCTTCGTCGTCGTCGCCGCGATGGGAAGGAGCGAAAGGGTGATCAGAGCGCTTACCGCCATGAACAATCCGTCCATGCGGATATCGCCGAGACCGATCCCGAGGGGGGACAGCATCAGGGCGACCTTGGTGCAGATCATGTAGATCGACAGGATCCGCCCGCGATGGGTCGACGTCGCGCGGGCGCTGATCCAGCCGTCCGTCACGGTGAAGATGCAGGCCAGCGTCACGCCGGTCAGCCCGCGCAGGATTATCCAGGCCAGGGTCGAGTGAGCCTGGGTCATCATGAGCACCAGGACGGACACCATGGCCGCGAGGCTGGCGAAGGCCCGGATATAGCCCACGTGGCGGATGAAGCTCGGAGCCAGGAAGCAGCCCGTCGAGAAGCCGAGGCCGTAGGCCGCTGCCACGACGCCGATGGAGGCGACGGAGATCCCCTCGGCCTGCATGCGAAGGGGCATGAGCGCCTGGAGCAGGCCATTGCCAGCCTGCAGCAGGGTGGTTGCAGCCGTGATGGTCCAGATGAGAGCGAGGGAGGAATTCACAATCGAATCGGGGATGGGAAGCGGCGGGCGCAGAGATCTGCAAGATAGAAAACAGGTGCCGCCCAAGATCAAGGGTCGATCGGAACCGTATCGATGTACTTTAGTCGCTCAAGGCATGCCCGGCCGACGCGCCGGACATGCGCGAGGGGCCGCCGGACCCTAACCGCCCGGGCGGTCCTTCTGGAAGCTCGCGAAAAGATAGAAACCGTTGAAACGGACGCCTTCCATGGCAGCCTTCCGATCGAAGCCGAGAGGCGCCTGCTGATTTTCGATCCGTCCGCCGAACTCCCAATACGGCTCGACCACGAAAGGCGGAACGGACCGTGCTTCCGGGACGGCGCAGACCAGGCCGTCCGGTTTCGTACTTCGGAACAGATTATATGAGTACATGGCCTGCTCCCTCATTCGCATCACGAATCGCACCCTGCCCGAAAAGAGTGACAGGAGTGTGATATTGCAGCGCAGCAAAATCAGAATTTCTTCTCCTCCTCGGGCCGATCGAAGTGGCGCGAAGGGATAAACCTTTGTTAGGCTCGCTTCCAAAGCCGCTGGGCTCAGCACCAGGAGAGGGAGTTTGTCAGCATGGTCACTCGGAGCGCCCTTCGCCGGGGCTTGTTCGGCCTCGGTCTACTTGCCAGCCTTCCCCTGTCCGCACCGGTTTTCGCGCAGGCCCTCGCTCCTGCTCCCGAAGCCCCCACGGGCCGCACCCTCAAATCTGCCGGCGTGGCAACGAAGGACATGGTCGCCGCCGCCAATCCGCTGGCGGCGCAAGCGGGCCGGGAGATCCTCGCGGCCGGCGGCAGCGCCGTGGATGCGGCCATAGCCGTTCAGCTTGTGCTCAACCTCGTCGAGCCGCAGAGCTCCGGGATCGGCGGCGGGGCCTTCATGGTCTTCTGGGACGGAAAGACCATGACCACGCTCGACGGCCGCGAAACGGCCCCTGCCGCGGCCAAGCCGGAACGCTTCCTCGGGCCTGACGGCAAGCCGATGAAATTCTACGACGCGGTGGTCGGCGGCCGTTCGGTCGGCGTTCCGGGCACGCTCCGGCTGCTGGAGACGGCGCACAGGAACTGGGGCAAGCTTTCCTGGGCGCAGGTGATCGAGCCGGCGGCTCGGCTCGCCGAGGAAGGCTTCACGATCTCGCCGCGCCTCAACGGCCTTCTGAGCCAGGAAAAATACTTGCAGAACGACCCGGAGGCCCGGGGCTATTTCTACGAGGCCGACGGCAAGCCCAAGGCGGTTGGGACCGTCCTCAAGAATCCGGCCTTCGCCAAGACCCTTCGCACCATCGCGGAGAAAGGCGCGGATGCCTTCTACACGGGCGAGATCGCGCAGGACATCGTCACGGCCGTCGCCGGCCACCCCACGAACCCGGGCGACATGACCCTGGACGATCTGAAGGGGTACAAGGTCCAGGAGCGCGATGCCCTGTGCGGGAACTACCGATCCTACAGGATCTGCGGCATGGGTCCGCCGAGCTCCGGCCAGGTCGCCGTGCAGCAGATCATGAGCATTCTCGAAACGCAGGACATGGCGTCTCTCAAGCCCGGGCCGGATGCCGTTCACTGGATTGCGGAAGCAGGCCGCCTCGCCTATGCGGATCGGGCGCTCTTCCTGGCCGATCCGGCTTTCGTCAACGTGCCGGTCAAGGGCCTGACCGATCCCGGCTATCTCAAGGGCCGCGCGGCGCTGATCGACCCGAACAGGTCCATGGGCAAGGCGAAGCCCGGCGATCCGCCTTTCCAGAAGACCTTCCTGTGGGGGGCGTCCGAGGGCATCGAGTTCGGCACGAGCCACATGTCCATCGTGGATCGCAACGGCAACGCGGTCTCCATGACGACGACGATCGAGGACGGCTTCGGGTCGCGGCTGATGACGAAGAGCGGCTTCCTGCTCAACAACGAGCTGACGGACTTCTCCTTCGCCACGACGGAGGACGGCAAGCCCGTCGCCAACCGCGTCGAGGCGGGCAAGCGGCCCCGCTCCTCCATGGCGCCGACCATCGTGCTCGACGGCGGCGGCAAGCTCTATGCGGTCGTCGGGTCTCCAGGCGGCAGCCTGATCATCAACTACGTGGCCAAGACCCTCGTGGGCATCCTGGACTGGAAGCTCGATCCTCAGGTCGCCGTCGACCTTCCCAATGTGGGCAGCCGCAACGGCCCGACCGAACTGGAAGCCGGCACGGAAGCCGAAGGATGGAAGGCGGCCCTCGAAGCGAAGGGCCACGAGGTCAAGCTGATCGACCAGAATTCCGGCATCCATGCTATCGTCGTGACACCGGCCGGGCTCGTAGGAGGCGCCGACAGCCGCCGCGAAGGCGTTGCCATCGGCAACTGATCTTGCCTGGGCGGCCCTGTTCCGATAGGGCCGCCTGCATCACGGAAAAGGATTGCGAGTATCCATGCGTATCATCGTTATCGGCAAGGAAGGACAGGTCGCGCGCGCGCTGGCGGAACGGGGACGGGCCCATGGGGCGCAGGTCGTGCTCGTCGGCCGCCCCAAGCTCGATCTCGCGGACCCGTCAGGGATCGAGGATTCGCTGATCGAGACCGGCGGCGACGTGATCGTGAATGCCGCCGCCTACACGGCCGTGGATCAGGCGGAATCCGCCCCGGAGCTGGCGGAGGCCATCAACGGCATCGGCGCGGGCGTCGTCGCCGGCGCGGCCACGACGATGAACGTGCCGATCATCCACCTGTCCACCGATTACGTCTTCGACGGCACGGCCGACCGCCCTTATCGCGAGGACGACCCCGTCTCTCCGCTGGGTGCCTACGGGGCCTCGAAGCTCCTGGGCGAGGAGGCCGTGGCCGCCGAGGCGGAGAACCATGTCATCCTGCGCACCGCCTGGGTCTACAGCCCCTTCGGCAAGAACTTCGTGAAGACCATGCTGCGCCTCGCCGCCGACCGCGACGAGCTCGGCGTGGTCGGCGACCAGTACGGGTCGCCGACAAGCGCCCTCGACATCGCCGACGGCATTTTCGCGGTCAGCCGCAACCTGCTCGAGAAGCCCGAGGACCGGAACCTGCGCGGCCTGTTTCACATGACGGGAACGGGCTTTGCGAGCTGGGCAGAATTCGCCGCGGAAATCTTCGCTCTCTCGTCCCGGTTCGGCGGCCCCTCGGCCAAGGTCCGATCGATCGCGACGGCGGATTATCCGACGCCGGCCAAGCGCCCCGCCAATTCCAGGCTCGACTGCAGCAGGCTCAGGGAGGTCCACGGGGTGGTCCTCCCTCCATGGCGCGCCTCCCTCGAGCCCTGCGTGAAGCGGCTGATCGAGGAAGCCCGCAAGGAAATGGCCCGCTGAGAGCGGGAGCAGGCAGAGCCTTGTGCAGTTTTCCGTGAAACAACACGATTGTTCTTTTTAAAGAACAATCGTAGGATCGTTTCATGACTTCGTTTCAGAAAACCGATCACCGTCTGGAAACCCGCCTCGTTCACGAGGGCCATCAGCGAACGCCCTTCGGCGAGACGTCGGAGGCGCTCTTCCTGACCCAGGGCTTCGTCTACGACAGCGCGGAAAGCGCCGAACGGCGCTTCCTGAACGAGGAGCCCGGCTACAGCTACAGCCGCTACTCCAATCCGACCGTGGACGCCTTCGAGCAGCGCATCGCCTCGCTCGAAGGGGCGGAGGCCGCCCGCGCGACGGCGAGCGGCATGGCCGCCGTGACGGCCGCGATCGTCGGGCAGGTTCAGGCTGGCGACCATGTGGTCGCGGCGCGCGCGCTCTTCGGCTCCTGCCGGTGGGTGGTGGAGGACTTCCTGCCCCGCTTCGGCGTCGGCTGCACCCTGGTCGATGGAACGGACCTGAACCAATGGCGCGCGGCGGTCAGGCCGGAAACAAAAGCCTTTCTGCTCGAAACGCCGACCAACCCGAGCCTTGCGATCATCGACATCGCCGCCGTCGCGGCCATCGCCCATGAGGCGGGCGCGACGCTGACGGTGGACAACGTGTTCGCCACTCCCCTTTTCCAGAGGCCCCTCGCCCTGGGGGCCGACTGCGTCGTCTATTCCGCGACCAAGCACATCGACGGTCAGGGCCGGTGTCTGGGCGGCGTGATCCTGGCTTCCACCGAATTCATCGAGACGAAGGTGCAGCAGTTCCTACGCATGACGGGTCCGTCGATCTCGCCCTTCAATGCCTGGGTGCTCCTGAAGGGACTGGAGACTCTCCCCTTGCGGGTCGAGAAGCAGACCGCGACGGCGGGCTCTCTCGCGGATGCTCTCCACGATCATCCCAAGATCCGGCGGCTGACCTATCCGGGACGCGCCGACCATCCCCAGGCCGAACTGATCCGCCGGCAGATGAGCGGCGGCTCCACCATGATCGCCCTCGAGGTGAAAGGCGGCAAGGAAGGTGCCTTCCGTTTCCTGAATGCGTTGCAGCTGATCCGGATCTCGAACAATCTCGGCGACGCGAAAAGCCTCGTCACCCACCCGGCGACGACCACCCACCAGCGCTTCACGCCGGAACAGAGGGCCGAGATGGGCATTGCGGACGGGCTGGTTCGCCTGTCCGTCGGGCTGGAGCATCGTGACGATCTTCTGGCAGATCTTACCACTGCGCTTGAGAGCGCCTGAGGCCGGCCTGCTCCCGTTGCAGGGAACCGGTCTCGCGCTGGCCTGAACGGAGGAGGAGCCAGCCGGCGAGCAGCATGGCGGCGCCCCAGATCAGGAAGCCGAGGTCCCAATAGATCCATTGCTCCCGCGGCACGGTTTCGTTGACGTGATGAAGGCCGAGGATCTGATGGTTGACGATGCCCTCGACCAGGTTGAACAGGCCGAAGCCGATCAGCAGCGTCCCGAACAGCAGCTTGCTCGACCAGCGCAGATGAGTGCGCCTCGCGGCCCGCCAGAGAAGCCCCAGCCCGATTGCGACGAACACGTAGGTGAGCGCATGAAAGAGCCCATCCCAGAACGTGTTGAATTCCAGGTTTTCGAGGCTGTCGGGCGGGTAGCCGGCAGACGTGACCATGTGGTGCCACTGAAGCAGCTGATGCAGCACGATACCGTCGAAGAAGCCGCCGAGGCCGAGGCCGAAGAAGATCCCGGCTGAAACGGGAAAGCCCGCGCCTTCTCGCGGGTCGTCACGGGTCATGGCACGCCTGGTCCTCGATTCCGATTACTGGGGCGACGGGGAAGGGGCCGGATTCGTCGGCGCCCTGGAGGTCGTTCCCTGCTGGGTTTGCACGCGCTCGAACAAGCGCAGGGCCGCATCGATGCAGGATTGGGTCGATTCCCGATTGCTGCAGACGATGCGAAGCTGCGTGTCGCCGCTGCGCAGGAAGAAGTGGGCCCCGTGCTCGGGACGGTCGTCCTGATCGTCGCCGCCATGCCGCATCATTGGACCGCGGCGGCGATCACTGTCGCGATCCCTGTCTCGGCCCCAGCCGTCTCGGCTCTCACGCCAGCCGCGATCGAAGTCATCACGATCTCGCGATGAATCCTGGCTCCATGCACCGGTCGCGAGAAGGGCGAGGCCGGCCGCCAGAATGAAAGCTTTTTTCATGTTGAATCTCCATTCGGAGGCGCTCGAAGGAGAAATACGACGGCTTCTTCGAGGCAGCCTCGCGACTGCGCCTCATGGCGCAGGATGTGAACAGGTCACAGGGCGCTTGGTTCCTGCCCCGGAGACACGCAACGCACTCACCCGGACGCGACCTGAACGGCACCGCTCCTACGACTAATGTCGTAGCACCCGAATGGTGTTTGCAAGTAGAACTTCCCTCTGCAGCAGCATGTTCCAGTTCTCAGACACCCTACTTGCACGCTTTGCCAAAATGACGCACCATCGATCCAGGAATAACGCGTTCCGTCACAAGAAAACGCGATCCTTCACAACAAAGAGGGGTGAGGGAGGAAGCAGTGAAGAAGGACAAAACACCTGCATCAAAGGTTTCGAGTTCATCCAAGCAATCCCGCCGCCGGTTCCTTCAGGTAGCCGGCCTGGGGGCAGCCGCGACAGTTGCGGCTCCCCAGGTTTCCAGAGCCCAGACGGCGACATGGAAATTCCAGTCCACATGGCCTAACCGGGACATCTTCCACGAATACTGCAACGACTTCGCCAAGCGCGTGAACGACATGTCCGGAGGGCGCCTGAAGCTCGACGTTCTCGCCTCCGGCGCGGTCGTCCCGGCCTTCCAGCTGCAGGATGCCGTCCATGCCGGTATCCTCGATGGCGGCCACGGCGTCGCTGCCTATTGGTACGGCAAGAATAAGGCCTTTGCGCTCTTCGGCACGGGCCCGTCCTTCGGCTGGAACGCCAACTCGTTCCTCGGCTGGATGAACTATGGCGGCGGCTACGATCTCTACAACGAGCTGCAGAACCAGATCCTGAAGCTCAACATCGTCGGGTTCGTCTCCGGCCCCATGCCTGCGCAACCGCTGGGCTGGTTCAAGAGCGAAGTGACATCGGCCGATGCCTTCAAGGGCCTGAAGTACCGCACCGTCGGTCTTGCGGCCGACCTCAACCGCCAGCTCGGCGCTGCGG
The DNA here is from genome assembly GCA_023386155.1 of Pseudomonadota bacterium. Taxonomy (GTDB): domain Bacteria; phylum Pseudomonadota; class Alphaproteobacteria; order Rhizobiales; family Beijerinckiaceae; genus Microvirga. The sequence goes on along the minus strand of JAEWKH010000011.1, from coordinate 9,150 downwards.
TCACCATCCTGGCAGGCGGCGAGATCGTGCCGGCTCTTGAGCGCGGCGTCATCGACGGCGCCGAGTTCAACAACCCGTCCTCGGACCTGGTGCTCGGCTTCCCGGACGTGTCGAAAAACCTGATGCTCCAGAGCTATCACCAATCCGGCGAGACGTTCGAGCTCATCTTCAACAAGGCGAAGTACGACGCGCTTCCGTCCGAGCTGAAGTCCATCGTCAAATACGCGTCCGAGTCGGCATCCGCCGACATGTCCTGGAAGGCTCTCGACCGCTATTCGAAGGATCTCGAGGCCATCCGCGCCCGGGGGGTCAAGGTGGTAAAGACGCCCGACTCGGTGCTGAAGGCGCAGCTCGACGCCTGGAACAAGGTCATCGACGAGTTTTCGAAGGACCCGTTCTTCAAGAAGGTGATCGACAGCCAGAAGGCCTGGGTGCAGCGCACCTACGCCTATGAGCGCCTGAACGAACCTTCTCGCGACATGGCCTACGACCACTTCTTCAAGTCGACGTGAGTAAGGCCGGGTTTCTTCCGGCTGAAGGGCTCCTCTCAAACAACGGGGGCGGCACCGCACGTGCCGCCCCCGCCATATGCCCCGAAGGCTCCTGAAAGGGCTTCGATCCATGCGTTTCGTCTATTTCATCGACCGCATCAACACCTTCATCGGAAAGACAGTCGCCTGGTCGATCGTCGCCTTGACCTTCGCCGTCTGCTACGAGGTTTTCTCGCGCTATGTGCTGCGGGCGCCGACCGAATGGGCGTTCGACGCGAGCTACATGCTTTACGGTCTGCTCTTCATGGTGGCCGGCCCCTATGCACTCGCGCGCAACAACCATGTTAGAGGCGACTTCCTCTACCGCACTTGGCCGCCGCGGCGGCAGGCGGGACTGGATCTGGTCCTCTATTTCCTGTTCTTCTTTCCCAGCATCTTCGCCCTCGTCTATGCCGGTCTGCCGTTCACGCAGATGTCCTGGCTGATGAACGAGCATTCGATGAACTCGCCCAATGGGCCGCCGATCTACCCCTTCAAGGCGCTCATCCCCATCGTGGGCGTGCTGATGGCGTTCCAGGGCCTGGCCGAAGTCATCCGTTGCATCGTCTGCCTGCGTCGGGGCGAGTGGCCGCCACGGCTCCATGACGTCGAAGAAACCGAAAAACTCATTCTCGAGCAGGCCGAGCAACAAGGCCTCACGAAGGGGACTATCTGATGCTGGCATCGTGGGGGCTTGGAAATCCCGAACTGGGCGTGGTGATGCTCGGCCTGTTCGTGGTTTTCATCATGTTCGGATTTCCCATCGCGTTCACGCTGATGGCTCTGGGGTTCGGCTTCGGCTACTTCGCCATGGGTGACATCGTGTTCGCCCTCGTGGTGCAGCGCGCCTATTCGGTGATGACGAACGACACGCTGGTGGCGATCCCGCTCTTCGTGTTCATGGGCTACATCATCGAACGCGCGAACATCCTCGACCGCCTGTTCTACTCGATCCAGATCGCCGTCGGCGGACTTCCGGGCTCGCTCGCCATCGCGACGCTGATGACCTGTGCCATGTTCGCCACTGCGACGGGCATCGTCGGCGCGGTCGTGACGCTCATGGGCCTTCTCGCCTTCCCGGCGATGCTGCGCGCCGGTTACGACATACGCCTCTCGGCCGGCGTGGTCTGCGCGGGCGGATGCCTCGGCATTCTCATTCCGCCCAGCGTGATGCTGATCCTCTACGGCGCGACCGCCGGCGTATCCGTGCCGAAGCTTTATGCGGGCGCCCTCTTCCCGGGCCTCATGCTGGCCAGTCTTTACATAGGCTATGTTCTCATCCGCTGCGCTCTCAATCCGGATCTTGCACCGAAGCTGCCTGCGGAACAGCGCAAGGTTCCGCTCGTCAAGATCATCTGGTCGCTGGGAACCTCGTTCTTTCCGCTCGCGCTGCTCATCCTCTCCGTGCTCGGCGCGATCTTCTTCGGGATCGCGACGCCGACCGAAGCCGCCGCCGTAGGCGCGCTCGGCAGCCTTCTGCTCGCGGCTGCCTATCGCTCGCTGACATTCGGCAAACTGAAGGAATCGGTGATCCTGACCGCGCGCACATCGGCCATGGTGTGCTGGCTCTTCGTAGGCTCCTTCATCTTCTCCTCGATCTTCGCCTTCCTCGGCGGCCACCAGCCGATCGAGGCCTTCGTCACGCATCTGAACCTGTCGCCGTTCTGGTTCCTGATCATGACGCAGGTGATTATCTTCGTGCTCGGCTGGCCGCTGGAATGGACGGAGATCGTCGTGATCTTCGTGCCGATCTTCCTTCCGCTTCTCGACAATTTCGGCATCGACCCGATCTTCTTCGGCGTGCTGATCGCGCTCAACATCCAGACGTCGTTCCTGTCGCCGCCTGTCGCCATGGCGCCCTTCTATCTGAAAGGCATCGCGCCGCCGCATGTGAACATCAACGACATCTTCGCAGGAGTGCTGCCGTTCCTGTTCCTCGTCATCGTCGCCATGGCGATGTTCTACATCTTCCCCGATATCGGCCTCTGGCTGCCGCGATATCTCTATGGCTGAGATCGAAGAGCACGATGCTGCCGAAGCTTCGCCATGAAACGCATCCCTGGAGCGCGGAACCCTGCCTTTTCCTCCACGTTGGCCTCCTGTTCATGCTGCAAAGGAGGCCGTCATGAAGTGCCAGTTCTGCCACCAAGACGTTGAGAACCCTTGCCACAACGCACAGGAGATGCAGCAGCGCGCGGCAAGCCATGTGGAGCGCTGCGAGCATGCGCTCGAAGACAGGCAAGGCATGGGAGCCGGCTCGCACCGCAGCGATATCCGGAGCAAAGGCTGAGCCCATGGCCAGCAAGTCTGGGGACCACGCTCAGGGCTTGGCCGAGCAGAGCGTGAATACCAGCATCGTGCATCCGTCCCAGGACGATTCCAATCGTCGGCCGCGGGACAGACGCTCCGCAAGCAACCGCGGCCCGTATGGGAACGATCAGCGCGAAGGCTTGGAGAAAGCCGAGCCTGGGCGTCCGGGAGCGGAAGACCACATGAAGCCATAGGAGCTCGTCGATGGCCCGGAAAGCCCGCATGAGACCGTCCTGGAAGAAGGCGAAAGGACGCAAGCAGAAGACCTCGGGTTCCCGCAAGGAGCGCGTGACCCAGCGCAGTTGACTTCGGAGAAGTTCCTTCGGCGGCCCGCATATTGCGGGCCGTTTTATTGTCGGCCTTCCGGGTGGCGAAGGCGTAGAAGACCCTGAGGTCGAACGATTGTTCACGTTATTCGATAACACTGCAAAGGACCCAAATACCCTCGAATATTTGTTGTGATTTTCCACACATCGGACATTGTCCTCCAGGTTGTAAGGGAAATGAAAGCAAAGCAACCAGGGAATACTTTCAGGAGGACCTCGATGACTGCATCGTCGCTCAGCTTTAAACTTGCCGTTCTGTTCGTCATCGCCGGCATGGCGATGGGCATCGGGATGGCGGCGTCCCAGAACCATTCCATCATGCCCGCCCATGCGCATCTGAACCTGCTCGGATGGGTGTCGCTGTTCCTCTTCGGCATTTATTACGAGCGCCGCCCGGCCCTCGATGCGAGCCGGCTCGCCCGCATCCAGGTCATCGTCTGGTCGATCGGCACCGTCATCCTGACCATCGCCGTCGCCGCCCTTCACCTCGGCTACGCGGCGTTCGACCCGGTTGCCGCTATCGCATCCCTGATCGTGCTGGCCGCGATGCTCCTGTTCGCCTATTTCGTCTTCCGCCCCGCCCGCGACATCGCCTCGTCGCCGACAGCGCGCCTGACTCCCGCCGAGTGATCGCACGTCAGCAGGGAGTGGCGCCTTGCGCCGATATCTGAAGCCCAGCCCGCGAGAGCGGCTGGGCCGATCACCGATGTCCGGAAAAGAAAAAGCCTCGCGCAGGCGAGGCCGATCTATCGAACCTTTGGCGCTCCCTAGGGGACTCGAACCCCTGTTTTCGCCGTGAGAGGGCGACGTCCTAGACCGCTAGACGAAGGGAGCTAGCAAGGTTGAGGCCGCTCGTATAACCACCCTTCTGAATCCCTTCAAGCCCTTTTGCTGAAAAAAGCGAACGGCCCAGGTAAAATGAGGATGCGGTGGACGACGCGACACAACAGGAATGGCTCTTGGAAGACGGCTTGGCGGCCGACCGGTTGGACCGGGTGCTGGCGCGCCTGCAGGCGGATCTGTCACGCAGCCGCCTGCAGGCGCTCATCCGCGACGGTCAGGTGACCGTCGACGGCGTGCCGGCGCTCGACCCGAACCGGAAGGTTGCGGGCGGCGTCCGGATCACCCTGAGAGTGCCGCCGCCCGTGCCTGCGGAGCCCGCCGGCGAGGCGATCGATCTTTCCATCGTCTACGAGGATGACGACGTGATCGTCATCGACAAGCCTCCGGGGCTCGTGGTTCATCCGGCGGCGGGGCACGATTCCGGCACCCTGGTGAACGCCCTCATCGCCCATTGCGCGGAAAGCCTCTCGGGAATCGGCGGCGTGAAGCGGCCCGGCATCGTCCACCGCCTCGACAAGGACACGTCGGGCCTCCTTGTGGTGGCCAAGAACGACCTTGCCCATCAGGCCCTGGCGGCGCAGTTCGCCGATCATGGCCGGACCGGCCCCCTGGAGCGCGCCTACCTGGCCATCCTCTGGGGAGTGCCCGAGCGGCGGCGAGGAACCGTGGAGGCGGCGCTTGCCCGCAGCACCCACAACCGCGAGAAGATCGTCGTGGTGGGGGAGGATCGGGGCCGCTACGCCATCACCCATTACGAGGTGCTCGAGGGCCTGCCTTCCGCCAACCCCATGGCGAGCCTGGTCGGCTGCGAGCTGGAGACGGGGCGCACGCACCAGATCCGGGTCCATATGGCCCATCTCGGCCATCCGCTCCTGGGCGACGCGACCTACGGCTCCGGCTTCAAGACCAAGGCGAACCGCCTCTCGGAGCCCCAGAGGGAGGCGCTGGACGCCCTGAACCGCCAGGCCCTGCATGCGGCGGTGCTGGGCTTCGAGCACCCGCGCAGCGGCGAATTCCTGCGCTTCGAGAGCCCCCTGCCCCCGGATATGGCGGCGCTTCTCCAAGCCTTGAGGGCCGAGGTTTAGCGTCAATCGGTCGCAAAATCAGGTTGGGCCGGCACCCTTGCGGTCCTCGCGCGTTCTTCACGTCTTGAAGCCCGGCACCTCTATTCGGACAGAGTTGAACCGCTTATATAGGGACAGGGCGGCCGGCCATGGAGGGGGGCCGCCTCAGGCTTGCCTCATGGTGAGGGAGCCAAAGGAGGAGAAGATATGGCTGCAGCGCTTCCAGTGCTTGCCAATGAAGGGGGCCTTTCGCGCTATCTCGACGAAATCCGTCGCTTCCCCATGCTTGAGCCCCATGAGGAGTACATGCTCGCCAAACGCTGGCGTGAGCATGGAGATCGCGAAGCAGCCCATAAGCTCGTGACATCCCACCTGCGCTTGGTCGCCAAGATCGCCATGGGCTACCGGGGCTATGGCCTGCCGATCGGCGAGGTCGTGTCGGAAGGCAATGTCGGCCTGATGCAGGCCGTCAAGCGCTTCGAGCCCGACAAGGGCTTCCGCCTCGCCACTTATGCAATGTGGTGGATCAAAGCGGCGATTCAAGAATACATCCTGCGTTCCTGGTCCCTCGTGAAGATGGGCACCACGGCGAACCAGAAGAAGCTGTTCTTTAACCTGCGCAAGGCGAAGGGCCGCATTTCCGCGTTCGAGGAAGGCGATCTTCGCCCCGAGCACGTGAAGCAGATCGCCACCCAGCTCGGCGTGACCGAGCAGGACGTGGTGGACATGAATCGCCGGCTCGGCGGTGACGCTTCCCTCAATGCGCCGTTGCGGGACGAAGGCGAAGGCGGCGGCGAGTGGCAGGACTGGCTGGTCGACACCGGCCAGAGCCAGGAGCAGGTGCTCGTCGAGGAGGAGGAGGGCCAGAACCGGCTCACCGCCCTGCGCAGCGCGCTCTCCGTGCTCAACCCGCGCGAGCGCCGCATCTTCGAGGCGCGCCGCCTGTCGGACGACCCGATCACGCTCGAGGAGCTCTCCACCGAGTTCGGCGTGTCCCGCGAGCGCGTCCGCCAGATCGAGGTCCGGGCCTTCGAGAAGGTCCAGGAGGCGGTCAAGAAGAACCTGACGCAGATCGAAACCTCATCGGCCGACGCTTAACCCGGACGGCCGCGAGAGCATGAAAAAGCCGCGCATCGAGCGCGGCTTTTTTGTTGCCGGATCGCGGCTCGTCCTATTGCCACTGGTTGAAGGCGTCGGTGAGGATCTGGCTGCCGGAGCCGCCCTTCTCGAAGCTCAGGATCGCGCGCTGGCCGGATGCCATCCTGACCGGCAGGTCGATCCAGTTGCGGCGCACGAACAGCTGGGTGTTGCGTGCCACGTCGACTTGCAGATTGGACAGGCCGATCAGGAACAGGTTCTCGCGCACCGGCACCGGAAGACCGGCGACCGGCGTTCCGCGGGCGGCTTCCTCGTCCTTGAACTGCAGCAGGCCCACATCCCGGATGACGCGGTTCGCATCCCCTTCGCGGGTCGTGAAGGTGAGTTCGACCGTATGGGAGGCCGGCAGCGTCGCGTCGAGGTTGCGCCTGAGCACCATGCGCATCGTCAGCCCGGCTTCGGGCACCTCGACCAGGGCGCTGACCGCCTTCTCGAGGGGCTGGCCCTGTCCGGGATTCACGTCCTCGAGGCGCCAGGTCACGCGCCCGACCAGCGCCTTGGGGGTCTGCGGATTGGTGGAATCCTCCTCGTAGAAGACCGCCCGCTGCACCGCGCCGGCCTCCTGGCGGGGCGCCGGAGCGGTTGCCGGCGGCGCCTGGCCGCCGACCCGCTCGTTGATCTTGGAATCGGCAGGAGCTGCCGGTTGGGGAGCCTCGGCGACGGGCGTCTCGGGAGCGAGGTCCTCGGGCTTGTCGCGCCACAGGAAGGCGAAGGCGGCAATCGCCGCGATCACGAGCGCCAGGACCGACCCGAAGATGACGGTCCGGGCGCGCCCCTTGCCCTGCATGGCCGGATGGGGGCGGCTATCGATCTTGGGCCGCGCCACCGCAGGCTCGGCATAGGTATCTTCGGCCTCTTCCTCCGCGGCCGCCTGGGGAGCCGGAGCGCGCAGGCCATGGGCTGGGCCACCCCCCCGAGTCCCTTGGGACGCGTGCTGATCGTCCGCCAGTGTGCTCGCGAAGGCTTCGGCATCGAAACCGGCCGGAGGCGCAGCGTAATCCGCCTCGACACGGGCGATGGCATCGTCGAGGGAACGCCCTTCCCGCTCGATCTCCGCCTCGGTCAGGGGCGGGTCGAGCGAACGCAACTGCGCAATCAGAGCCGTGCGGGCACGCTCGTAAACGGCATGCCGCTTGTCGGGGGTCTGCTCGGGCAAGCCTTCGACGGCTCGTGCGATGAGAGGGTAATAATCTGCCATTTCTCTCTGGGAATGACCCGCCGTGGCTCCGTCGTCAACCCTCAAAGGGGTTCTTCATGAGGATTGTGTCGTCACGCTCCGGCGAGGTGGAGAGCACCGCGACGGGCGCTCCGATCAATTCCTCGACGCGGCGGACATACTTGATGGCCTGTGCCGGTAGGTCAGCCCAGGAGCGCGCTCCCGCGGTCGATCCGCTCCAGCCCTCGATCTCCTCGTAGATCGGCTCGACGCGCGCCTGGGCGCCTTGGCTGGCCGGGAAATAGTCGATGGTCTCGCCATCGAGCCTGTACCCGACGCCGATCTTGATCGTCTCGAAGCCGTCGAGGATGTCGAGCTTGGTGAGCGCGATGCCGTCGATGCCGGAGGTGCGCACCGTCTGGCGCACGAGGGTGGCGTCGAACCAGCCGCAGCGGCGCTTGCGGCCCGTCACCACGCCGAACTCCTTGCCCTTCTGGCCGATCAACTCGCCGGTCTCGTCGAACAGCTCGGTCGGGAACGGCCCCTCGCCGACGCGGGTCGTATAGGCCTTGGCGATGCCGAGCACGTAGCCGACGCTGCCCGGGCCCATGCCCGAACCGGTCGCCGCCTGTCCCGCCACCGTGTTGGAGGACGTGACGAAAGGATAGGTGCCGTGATCCACATCGAGCAGCGCGCCCTGCGCGCCCTCGAACAGGATGCGCTTGCCGGCCCGGCGCTCGTCGTCGAGCAGGCGCCACACGGCGTCCATGTAGGGCAGCACCTTCGGCGCGACCGAGGCCAGCTCCTCATAGATCTCCTCGGGCTTGAACTCGGCAAGGCCGAAGCCGCGGCGCAGTGCGTTGTGATGCGTGAGCAGCCGGTCGATCTTGTCGCGAAGGGAGGAGAGATCGGCGAGATCCATGAGCCGGATGGCGCGGCGGCCCGCCTTGTCCTCGTAAGCGGGACCGATGCCGCGCTTGGTGGTGCCGATCTTGGTGCCGGCGCTGCCGCTTTCGCGCAGGGCGTCGAGCTCGCGGTGGATGGAGAGGATCAGGGTGGCGTTCTCGGCCACGCGCAGGTTCTCGCGGGTGATCGACACGCCCTGCTCGGAAAGGCGCTCCACCTCGCCGGCGAGCGCATGGGGATCGAGCACGACGCCGTTGCCGATGACGGAGAGCTTGCCCGGACGCACGACACCGGAGGGCAGGAGCGAGAGCTTGTAGACCTTGCCGCCGATCACGAGGGTATGGCCGGCATTGTGCCCGCCCTGGAACCGCACGACCACGTCCGCCTGTTCGGACAACCAGTCGACGATCTTGCCCTTGCCTTCGTCGCCCCATTGGGCGCCCACGACAACCACGTTCGCCATCGCTCAAGCCTCACATAAAAAAACCCCGGCGCAAGGCCAGGGTTGGGTCAAAAACCTTGCAAACCCTCATGGTGGATCGCGCGCCTCAGGTCAAGGCGGAATGAGCCTCGATCCCGAGATCATACGAGCCCCGGAGGGCGGGAATATGATCTGCGCGGCCCATGGAGATCGACGCATGAGACGTGTCCAGCACCTCCAGGCCCGGCGCCTTGCGGGGCCGGGCTTGAAGGGTCGAGGGGAGGTGCGAGGAGCAACCGGCTCGATGGGTATGGTAAGTGAGAGAGCCGGAGGGCGCCTCGCACGCGGGATTTTTAGGCGTTTCGACTTGGACCCGCACAAGGCTGCCAAGGGCCTCCTGCCCGGGCGGCTGCGTACGCCGACCGGCAGGCCCGCT
>JAEWKH010000006.1 GCA_023386155.1 Pseudomonadota bacterium | reverse complement strand
GCCAACGGCGACAAGGACATCGGCGAGATGATCGCCCATGCCATGCAGAAGGTCGGCAACGAGGGCGTGATCACGGTCGAAGAGGCCAAGACCGCCGAGACCGAGCTCGACGTCGTGGAAGGCATGCAGTTCGACCGCGGCTACCTCTCGCCGTACTTCATCACCAACGCCGAGAAGATGGTGGCCGAGCTCGAGGATCCCTACATCCTCATCCACGAGAAGAAGCTCTCCTCGCTCCAGCCCATGCTGCCGATCCTCGAGGCCGTGGTTCAGACCGGCAAGCCGCTCCTCATCATCGCCGAGGACGTGGAAGGCGAGGCTCTCGCGACGCTCGTGGTCAACAAGCTGCGTGGCGGCCTGAAGATCGCCGCCGTGAAGGCTCCGGGCTTCGGCGACCGCCGCAAGGCCATGCTTGAGGACATTGCCGTCCTGACCGCCGGTCAGACGATCTCCGAAGACCTCGGCATCAAGCTCGAGACCGTCCAGCTCCCGATGCTCGGCCGCGCCAAGCGCGTTCGCATCGAAAAGGAGAACACCACGATCATCGACGGCGCCGGCCAGAAGGCCGACATCGAGGCCCGCGTGGCTCAGATCAAGGCGCAGATCGAGGAGACCACCTCGGACTACGATCGTGAGAAGCTCCAGGAGCGTCTGGCCAAGCTCGCAGGCGGCGTCGCGGTGATCCGCGTCGGCGGCGCGACCGAGGTCGAGGTGAAGGAGAAGAAGGACCGCGTTGACGACGCCCTGAACGCCACCCGCGCTGCGGTGGAAGAAGGCATCGTTCCCGGCGGCGGCACGGCTCTGCTCCGCGCCAAGGCTGCGGTCGCCAAGCTCACGACCGACAACCCGGACGTTCAGGCCGGCATCAAGATCGTCCTGCGCGCTCTTGAGGCTCCGATCCGCCAGATCTCCGAGAACGCCGGTGTCGAAGGCTCCATCGTTGTCGGCAAGATCAACGACAACGCGAAGTCCGACACCTTCGGCTTCAACGCCCAGACGGAAGAGTTCGTGGACATGCTCCAGGCCGGTATCGTCGATCCGGCGAAGGTCGTCCGCACGGCTCTGCAGGACGCCGCCTCCGTGGCCGGCCTGCTCGTCACGACCGAAGCCATGGTCGCCGAGGCTCCCAAGCGCGAATCCGCTCCGGCCATGCCGGGCGGTGGCATGGGCGGCATGGGCGGCATGGACTTCTAAGAGGTCCAAAGAAAGCCGCCCATCACTTGAAAAGGCTCAAGTCCGGCAGGCCGGACTTGAGTGGCGGCATGGACTTCTAAGTCCAGCTTGAACAGCGCTGACTTAACGGAAGGCCCCGGAGGAAACTCCGGGGCTTTTCTTTTGTGCTTTGGCGCACGGCGTGTTGCTAAGTTAAGTGAAACAAGATATCACATAGGACTTAAATCAGCGGAGGCCGCCCGTGCCCGTCTATGTGATCGATGCCAACAATCCCCTTCCGCCCACCACGGGTGATTATGAACACGCCCTTGAGATTGTTGATGGGGACATGGTCATCCTTGGGGAAGGTGCTGAAATCCGAGCCTCAGGTTACATGGCGGATGGCATCAGCGCCTCTGGACGGGTCAATTTGCTGATCGACGGTGGGGTTGGCAGCGCTCAGTCATTCGGTATCTCGATGAGCGGGATGCTCTCAATCGGGCAGTCCGGAAGCGTGGGCGGAATTGAAGGGGTATTTCTCACGGGCGGCTTCGATCAGTTCAGCAGCATTGTTAACAATGCGGGGACCATCTGGGGGGAAGATGTAGGCATTTATGGCGAGGCGTATCATGCCGTGATCCATAATTCGGGTACGATCACAGGCTCGGGCGGCATCTGGGTCCGGCCGGCTAATAGCGACACCACGTCCCTGACGATCAACAATACCGGCGTGATCGAGGGTACGGGCGGTCAAGCGATTGGTGGTACCTACCGTGGAACGAATGTCGTTATAAATTCCGGTCTTATCAAAGGGTCGGTGTTCCTCGGCTTCGGCAACGACGTCTACGATGGGCGAGGCGGCAGCATTATCGGAGACATTCATCTTTATAGTGGCGACGATGTTGCTTTCGGCGGCGCGGGCTCTGAAAAGTTCTATATCCAGGGCGGTACACACTTCATCGATGGTGGAGAAGGGATCGACACCATTCGCTTCGATCGTCAGACCTTTGTGGATCTGAGATACATTTATGAGCAGAAGACGTCAGACACGACGTGGGATACCATTCGCAATGTCGAGAACCTGATCGGCAGCCATTGGGCGGATCGCTTCTATGGAAGCGACGATGACAACACCTTGAACGGTGTCACGGGTAACGATCTGCTTGAAGGCAATGACGGCAACGATGTGCTCATTGGAGCTGCAGGGAACGATTCCCTTTCCGGAGGCTTTGGAACCGACGTTGCGGTCTTCGGAGGCAACTTCTCCGATTACGCCATCGAAAAGCGCAAGGACGGCAGCTTCTCGGTCAAGGACCTGCGTTCCACACCATACGACGGCACCGACACTCTGATCGGCATCGAATACGCTCAATTCGCCGACCGCACGATAGCACTGACAGCGACGAACTCCGCGCCGACCTCCATCAGCCTCGACGGGACGGTTATCGACGTGCGCTCCAAGCCCGGCGCGCTCGTCGGCCAGTTGAGCGGCGTCGATCCGGATGGCGATGCGCTGGGCTATCACCTCGTCACCAACCCCGGCAGCCACTTCCGCATCCATGGCGACCAGCTCATCGTCGACAAGGCGTTCGCCTCAACGGACACGACCTTCGACATCGTCGTGCGGGCGAGCGACCCCAAGGGCGCGTCGCTCGACATGCACTTCATCATCAAGGTGACGGCCAACGGCGTGACTGTGCTTCCCTCGGATAGCCCATCCAAGTCCGACCCGCTTCCGGAGACGCTCGTGCTTCGCGGCGGCCGGAAGGCCGACATCCTCGCGGGCGGCGATGGCGACGATCATCTCAATGGCGGGCTCGGCAAGGACAAGATGACCGGCGGCCTGGGCGACGACGTGTTCGCCTTCACGACCCGGCTCGGCAAGACGAACGTGGACCGGGTCGTCGATTTCCGCTCCGCCGAGGATACGATCCATCTCGCGTCGAAGATCTTCTTCCGGCTCGACAAGGGCGCCCTGTCGCAGGAGGCGTTCCACATCGGAGCGAAAGCGCACGACAGGAGCGACCGCATCATCTTCAACGAGAAGACCGGCGCGCTCTCCTACGATGCGGACGGCTCGGGCACGAAACATGCGGCGATCAAGTTCGCGCAGCTGAAGGCCAAGACGCTGCTGCAGGCGGACGACTTCTTCATCGTGTGAGGGTCGAGATCGCCTTCACGTCGGCAAAAAGGCCCCGGATTGCTCCGGGGCCTTTCGTCATAGGCAAGGGATGAAGGCTCAAGCCGCCTGCTTCAGGCCTTCGGCCATGAGGGCTTCCTGCACCTTGGGGCGTGCGGCCACGCGGGTCATGAAGGCGCTTAAGGACTTGAACGGCGTGATGTCGATGGCGTGGAAGTTGGCCCAGTTCATTACGGTGAAGAGATAGGCGTCCGCAACCGTGAAGGTCTCGCCCATCAGGTAGGGCTGCCTGGCGAGAGTCTCGTCCAGATAGGCGAACCGGGCGGCCAGGCGGTCCTTCGTCGAAGCCTTCACGGAATCGGGCGTGGCAGGGTGCCAGAGCGGGCCGAAGCCCTTGTGGATCTCGGAGCTGATGAAGGTGAGCCATTCGATCAGGCGATAGCGCTCCGTGGTGCCGTTCGCAGGGGCGAGGCCCGCGCTGGGCTGCTGGTCGGCGAGATACTGAAGGATCGCTGCCGCTTCCGTGAGGACGGAGCCATCGTCCAGCGCGACGGCCGGCACGTAGCCCTTCGGGTTGATGGTCGCGAAGTTCGCTCCGGTTTCCGTGGTGCGGTTTGCGAGGTTCACCTTCTCCAGGGTGACCGGGAGGCCGGCCTCGCGGGCCACGATGTGAGGCGCGAGCGAGCAGGCGCCGGGTGAGTAGTAGAGCTTCATGGACATGGTCCTTGTTTCCAGGGCATCGGGAATTCAATGCAGATGCATTGATATTTATATGCACTTGCATGAAAATGTCAAACATGATGCAATTGCATAGGAACAAGGGAGGCTTTGCCGTGGTGCAAAACCTGCAAGACCCTCAGGAGCCGTCGAATGCGGTCACCGATGCCTGGGTCCGGCTGATCCGTGCGGGCAGGGCGGTGTTCGTCCGGATCGAGGCGGAGCTGAAGGGGGCCGGCTTCCCGGGCCTGGCCTGGTACGACGTGCTCCTGCATCTCAAGCGCCAGCCCGATGGCCGCTCCTCGCCGCGGGCTATCGAGAATGCGGTGCTCTTCGAGCAGTATAACCTCTCGCGGCTCCTCGACCGCATGGAGGCGGAGGGGCACGTGCGCCGCATCCCCTATCCGGGCGACCGGCGGCGGCAGCTGGTCGAGATCACGGAAGAGGGGCGCTTGCTCCAGCGGCGCATGTGGGGCGTCTACGGCCCGGCCATCAACCGGCATATCGGCGCGAAGCTCACCGACAAGGAGGCCGGGAACTTGGCCGCCCTGCTTCTCAAGCTGATGCAATCCGGGAATACCTGAAGCCCTACGAACGATCTGGACCGACGGACGTTCATGGAAGTAGACGGCTAAGCATCGGATTGATCCCAAAAGTGGGTTCCACTTTTGGGATCAATCCGATGCTCTATTTCTTGATGGGCGCATCGTTGATCGCGGAAAACCGGGGCCACTTTTCACTGACGTGGCCCTCTGGGTCCGCACGATGCGCTCAGTTCCGGCGGCCGACGAGGAATCAACCGTGAAGCCAAGCTCCTCTTCCTTCCCCAATCTGCGGCGCAGCATCCTTGCCGGCCTTGGCCTCGTCCTCCTTGCAGCCGTGACCTTCGCGGAGTTCTCTCCAGCGCCGGGGCAGGCGGCATCGCTTCCGCGCTCCAGCTCCACCTCCATCCGGACGCCGGATTTCGACGAGAGCCTGCGCTGGTATCAGGACAAGCTCGGCTTTCGGCTGATCGGCTCCACGAACTTCGTTCAGGGGCGCACGGCCGTTCTGGAGCGAAGCGGCTTCCTGCTGGAAGTCACCGAGGTCGATCACCTCCTGCCACCGACACAGGACCCGCATGCCACGGGTGGCGTGGAGGTTACCAGAGCGCCGGTCATCAGCTTTCTCGTCCCCGATGTGGACAAGGAGATCGAACGCCTCCGCAACGAGGGCGTCGAGATCCTTCAGAACCCCGAGGACGAGCTCGACGGCCGCTACCGCACGGCGCAGATCCGCGACAACGGCCGCCACCGGATCGAGCTGCGCGAGCCGATCGACGAGAATGGCTTCAACGCGATGGGCCGGTGAAGAAAATATCGCCGCGCCGGGAATAATATCGGGCACGGCGTGTCTCTGAGGTCGTGGTCATCATCGACCTCGGGAGGACATCCATGAAGCTGTTTCTGCGTCCGGCCGTCCTGGCAGGGGCTCTCGTCGCCGCATCCGTCGTGCTCGCGCAAACCGCGGCTCCCGCGAAGGTGGCCGATACGAGCAAGGGCAAGGCTCTCGTCGATGCCAAGGGCATGACCCTCTATACTTTCGACCGCGACAGTGCCGGCAAGTCCGCCTGCAACGGCCAATGCGCCCAGAACTGGCCGCCGCTCATGGCGGCCGCGGGGGCAGCCGCGTCGGGCGACTGGAGCGTCATCACCCGCGACGACGGCTCCAAGCAGTGGGCCTACAAGGGCAAGCCGCTCTATCTCTGGGTCAAGGACACCAAGCCGGGCGAGGTCACGGGCGACGGCGTCAACAATGTCTGGCATGTGGCTGCGCCCTAAAGCATCGGACGTGAAAAGTGGACTTGCACTTTTGGGATCTAATCCGATGCTTCTTCGATAAGCTGGCGCATCGTTGGCGCGAAAAACCGGATCCACTTTTTCGCACGATGCGCTAGAGCTTGCCGGGATCGGCCGTTCGTCGTTGAATGATGCCGCCAACCGAGAATTGACCTTGGACGAGATCGCTTCCCTTCTCGAGCCGCAGATTCCGGGCCTGCGCCGCTACGCCTGGGCCCTTCTGCGCGACGGCGAGGCGGCGGACGATCTCGTCCAGGACACCCTGGAGCGGGCGATCAGCCGCTGGAGCCAGCGGCGCGACGGCGACCTGAGGGCGTGGCTCTTCGCCATCCAGCGCAACCTGTTCATCAACGGGATCAGGCAGCGCAGGACGCGCGGCACCCGCGTGGGAGAGGAGGCTCTCGCCGATGTTCCGGCGCCCGGGTTGAGCCCCGAGAGCCATGCCGGATTGCACGACGTTCTGAAGGGGCTCGATGCCTTGCCGGAGGAGCAGCGCTCCATCCTGCTGCTGATCGGCGTCGAGGACCTGTCCTACGAGCAGGCCGCGCGGGCGCTGGACATCCCGCTCGGCACGGTGATGTCGCGCCTGAGCCGGGCGCGGGCGCATCTGAGAGAGTTCATGGAGAGCGGGCGCAGCGCCGTCTTGAGGAGAGTGAAGTGACGGGCGAGCGACCCATCGGCGAAGACGACCTGCAGACCTTTGTCGACGGCAGGCTCCCACCTGCGAGGCTCGAAGCGGTGAAGGCGTATCTCGCCGACCATCCGGCAACGGCCAAACAGGTCGAGCATGAGATCGAGCAGCGCGAGGCCCTGCGCGCGCGGCTGGCCTTCAAGGCCCAGGAGCCCATTCCCTCACGCCTGCGCATTGCCAATCTCGCCACGGCCCGTCGCCGTTCCTCGCTGTTCCGTCCCGCCGCATTCGCCGCCGCGCTGGCATGGCTCGCCATCGGCGGAAGCCTTGGCGCATGGGGTGGAGTCTGGTGGGCCTCCCGCGCCCGGATGCAGGCGGAGGCCGTGAGCGTTGCCGACAATGCCATTGCGGCGCATCGCATCTATGTCAGCGAGCGGCTGCACCCGGTCGAGGTTCCCGCCGACCAGGAGGCCCATCTCGTGCAATGGCTGTCACGCCGCGTGGGCAAGCCGCTGATGGCGCCGAACCTGAACGCGCAGGGCTATCGCCTCATCGGCGGGCGGCTGCTTCCCGACAGCGGCGCGGCGGCGGCGCTCTTCATGTACGAGAACGCGGCGGGCAATCGCCTCACGCTCTATGCCCGCTCGGGAGGAAACGAGGAGGAGACCTCCTTCCGCTTCGAGGAGCAGGACGGCATCTCCGCGTGTTCCTGGATCGACAAAGGTCTTTCGTATGTGGTTACGGTCAAAGCGGATCGGAACCATCTCCTGCCGATCGCAGAAGAGATCTACAAGCAGCTCGAGGCGACAGGCGACCCCGCGAAGGGCCGCCTGTAGCATTCGTCAGGGCGTTCAGGCGAAAACCGCCGGGTCCGGCCCGACGCGGCCCGAGGGATCGTCGAGCCTGACGATGGCGCGGACGTCCTCCGCATCCATCGTGAAGTCGAAGACATCGAGGTTCTCGCGGATGCGCGACGGGGTCACCGACTTCGGGATCGCGATGAAGCCGTTGTCCAGATGCCAGCGGAGAATGACCTGAGCCGGCGTCTTGTTGTACTTGCGCGCCAGCGCAACGATGTCCTCGTTGTCGAGAAGGGTGCCCTGTCCGAGCGGGCTCCAGGCTTCCGTCGCGATTCCGTTCCTGGCGTGAAACTCGCGCAGCTCCTTCTGCTGGAAGCGCGGATGCAGCTCGATCTGGTTGACGGACGGCGTCTCGCCGGTCTCGTCGATCAGCCGCTGCAGATGCGGCACCATGAAGTTCGACACGCCGATGGATTTCGCGCGTCCGTCCTGCCTCAGCCTGATCAGCGCGCGCCACGTATCGAGATAGGCCTCGCTGCCCGCGACGGGCCAGTGGATGAGGTAGAGATCCACCGTATCGAGCTGGAGCCGGGCCAGGCTCTCGTCGAACGCGCGCAGGGTCTCGTCATAGCCATGGCGGTCGTTCCAGACCTTCGTGGTGATGAAGAGTTCCTCGCGCGAGACGGGCGCGTCCTTGATCGCCCGTCCGACGCCTTCCTCGTTGCCGTAGATGGCAGCCGTATCGATGGAGCGGTAGCCCGCCCTGATGGCCTCGCCGACAGCGCTCGAGGCCTCCTCGTTCGAGACCCTCCAGACGCCGTAGCCCAGTTGCGGCATGGCGTTCCCATCGTTCAGGCGGACAGTGGGTATGGTCGACATAGGCTGCTCCATGGATGATGCGGCAGGGCGATAGGGCCAAGTGGGACTAGAGCATCGGCCGTGAAAAGTGGACCCACTTTTGGGTCCGATGCTCCACTTTATAATGAGCGCATCGTTGGTGCGGAAAACCGGATCCACTTTTCCGCACCAACGATGCGCTAAGCAAATAGTGATCGTCTCGGGCAAGCGCCATGCCGGAACCGGCATGGCGAGCCTGCGTTGCAAGCTTGGCACACCATAACGCTTATCGCCGATCCCGAATACGATCTCGCGGTCGATTGGGTCGCCGCGGCAGAAATAGGGCGCGCGTGAATGTGAAAAGGCCGGGCGTCGTGCCCGGCCTTTTCGCAACAGCATGTTCTGCTCAAGCCTATTTGGGAGCCGACTTGACCTCGGCGTCCCACTTCTTGAGGAGACGGGTGCGCTCCGCCACGGAGCCGTACTTCGCCGTGTCGTAGTTGATGAGCTTCATCTCCGAGAGCTTCGGCGCATCCGGAGACACGGGTGCGCTCTTGTTGGACGCGATGGAGTAGATCTTCAGATCCGCGCCGACGAGTTTCTGCGCTTCGGCCGAGAGCGCCCAGTCCACGAACTTCTGCGCCGTTTCCGTGTTCTTGCCGCCCTTCACGATGGAGACCGAGCCGATCTCGTAGCCGGTGCCCTCGCAGGGGGCGAAGGTTTTGACCGGCGCGCCGTCGGCGATCATCGTCACCATGTCGTGCATGAACGCGATGGCGATGCCGGTTTCTCCGAGGGCCACGGCCTTCACGGGAGCCGCGCCCGACTTCGTGTACTGGTTGACGTTCTTGTGGAGGCCTTTCATGTAGTCGAAGGCCATGTCCTCACCCATCAGCTGGACGAGGGACGCCAGGAAGACGTAAGCCGTTCCGGACGAGTTCGGGTCGGACACCTGCACTTCGTCGCGGTATTTGGGATCGAGAAGATCCGCCCAGCATTTCGGCTCCGGCAGGCCGCGGCTTTCGAGAACCTTCGTGTTGTATCCGATGCCGAGCGCGCCGAGATAGGTTCCCGTGGCCCGATAGCCTGCCTGCTCGGCGAAGCGCTGCGCCCAGTCGTGCAGCTCCGGCAGCTTGGGCGACTTGTACTCGACCGTCAGCCCTTCCTCGGCCGCCTGGATGTGGGAATCGCCGGGGCCGCCCCACCACACGTCGGCGCGCGGGTTCGAGGCCTCGGCCCTGATCTGCGCCAGGGTCTCGCCGGTGCTCTTGCGCACCATCGTGGCCTTCGCGCCGGTGGCCTTCTCGAAGGCCGCGACGCCGACGCGGCACTGCTCTTCGAGAATGGAGCAGTAGATGGTGATCGGCGCCTGGGCCTGAGCGGCGAGGGGCGCCGCGCAGAGCGTCGTCGTCAGGGCCAAGCCCAGCAGTGACAATCGCATGGATGTTCCTCCTCAAGGCCGGGCTGCGTGGCTCGGCTCGTCTTCGGATTCAAGGGACCATGCGATGAGGAAGCTTAGCCGGCTTTTTTGTCAAGGCGGCTTTGGTCGATCATTGAGAACCGGCCGGGAGGGGAGGCGCCGGAGCAATGAAGAAAGCCGGCCCGAAGGACCGGCTTTCCCTGTCGTGGTTTCTGCGGAGCCTACCAGCTCGTCAGGACGGAGCCCTTGAACTTCTCCTCGATGAACTTCTTCACCTCGGGGGTGTGGTAGGACTCGACGAGAGCCTTCACCCAGGGCTTGTCCTTGTCCTCGCTGCGCACCGCGATCAGGTTCACGTAGGGCCCCTTCGGGTTCTCGCGGGCGATCGGGTCCTTCACCGGATCGAGGCCGCCCGAGGTCGCATAATTGGTGTTGATGATCGAGGCATCCACGTCGTCGAGCACGCGCGGTCCCTGGGCGGCTTCGATCTCGACGAATTTCAGCTTCTTCGGGTTGTCGGTGACGTCGATGGGCGTGGGCTTGTAGCCCGTGCCTTCCTTCAGCTTGATCAGGCCCTTGTCCTGCAGGAGGATCAGGGCGCGGCCGCCATTGGTCGGATCGTTCGGGATCGAGATCGTCGCGCCGTTCGGCAGGGCGTCGAGGCTCTTGTGCTTCTTCGAGTAGATGCCGATCGGGAAGTTCACGGTGAGCGCGACGCTCTCGATCTTGAAGCCGCGGTCGGCCACCTGATTGTCCAGGTAGGGCTGGTTCTGGAACGAGTTCGCCTCGATGTCGCCGCCGGCCAGAGCCGTGTTCGGCACCACGTAGTCGGAGAACTCGACGATCTTGAGGTCGATGCCCTTCTTGGCGGCGATCGGCTTCACGGCTTCGAGGATCTGCGCGTGCGGGCCGGGTGTAGCGCCGATGCGGACCGTCTGCGTCTGCGCGAGAGCGGGCAGGGCGGCGAGCGACAGGAGGGCGGCAAGGCCCACTTTCTTCAGGGACATCAGGTTACTCCTTGTGCGAACTTTTATTGAGGATCAGGCGTGACGGATGCGCTTGTTGAGGTGGCGGGCGAGACGGTCGCCGATGCTCTGCACCGCCTGGACGAGGACGATGAGCACCACCACCACGGCGAGCATCATCTCGGGCATGAAGCGCTGGTAGCCGTAGCGGATGCCGAGGTCGCCGAGACCGCCGCCGCCGACCGCGCCCACCATGGCCGAGAAGCCGAGGAGCGACACGACCGCGAGCGTGAGGCCGAGCACGATGCCGGGCAGCGCCTCGGGGATCAGCACCTTGCGCACGATCTGGAGCGGGCTGGCGCCGAAGGCGCGCGCTGCCTCGATCAGGCCCTGGTCCACTTCACGGATCGCGCCTTCGATGAGGCGTGCGATGAAGGGCGTGGCGGCGATCGTCAGTGGCACGATGGCGGCATTGGTGCCGATGGACGTGCCGGCGATCAGGCGCGTGAAGGGAATGATAGCGACGACGAGGATGATGAACGGCGTGGAGCGCGTGGCGTTGACGATGACGCCGAGCACGCGGTTGACCCAGGGAGCCGCGAACAGTTCGCCCTTGCCGGAGGTGGCGAGGAACACGCCGAGCGGCAGGCCGAAGAGCGTGGCGATCAGGGCCGAGACCGCGACCATGTAGAGCGTTTCGCCGGTGGAATTGGCGATGAGGCGGATCATCTCAGGCGACATGGCCGAGGACCTCCGTGTCGAGACCGTGCTTGTTGAGGAAATCGAGAGTGGCCGCGAGGGATTGCTCCGGCACGCCGACCACGAGGGTGCCGAACGGGCGTCCGGCGATTTCGTCCACCGAGCCCGACAGGATGTTGGCCTCGATGTCGAGATCGCGCGCGAGGCGTGCGAGAACCGGGTCCGTCGCGTGCGGGCCGCGGAAGCCGATGCGGACGACCGCCTGGCCGCCGGGCACCCTTTCGGTCCGGAGCCTGCTCTGGACATAGGGAGGAAGGGCCCGGCCGGACTCGTCGGCCAGGAACGAGCGGGTCACCTCGTGCTGCGGCCGGGTGAAGACCTCGAACACGTCACCCTGCTCCACGATGTGGCCGCCTTCGATCACCGCGACCTCGCGGGCGATGTTGCGGATCACCGCCATCTCGTGGGTGATGAGCAGGATGGTCAGGCCGAGCTCGTCGTTGATGCGGCCGAGCAGGTCGAGGATCGAGCGGGTGGTTTCCGGGTCGAGGGCCGAGGTCGCCTCGTCCGACAGGAGAACCTTGGGCTTGGTGGCGAGCGCGCGGGCGATGCCGACGCGCTGCTTCTGGCCGCCGGACAGCTCGGAAGGGTAACGGTTGCGCTTGTCGGAAAGGCCCACGAGGGCCAGCAGCTCCTCGACGCGGGTCCTGATCTCGGCCTTGTCGTAGCCCGCCACCTCGAGCGGCAGGGCGATGTTCTGGGCCGCCGTGCGCGAGGACAGCAGGTTGAAATGCTGGAAGATCATGCCGATGGAGCGGCGGGCATGGCGAAGGGCCGCTTCGGGAAGCGCCGCGATATCGGCGCCGTCCACGATGACCTTGCCGGAGGAGGGCTTTTCCAGCCCGTTCACAAGGCGGATCAGGGTTGACTTGCCGGCCCCGGAGCGGCCGATCACGCCCAGGATCGAGCCCTGCGGCACGGCGAGGTTGATCTCCTTGAGCGCCGTCACGGGCTGCCCGTCACGTCCGGGAAAGGTCTTCGACACCTTTTCCAGGCGCACGATGGGCTCCGCCGGGATCAGGCGCTGGGCGGTCTGGCCGCCGAGATATCCAAGGGGGGCGTTCATGAAGTCGCCTTTTTCAGTGCCGTCGGGAATGTCGAAACGACACATGAGACATCCCGTTCTGTAAGTCAACCTTTTCGTTCTTTTAACAGGACAATATGTTTTGAAGAACGGCTCGAGGCTTCTAGCGAGCTGTCGCCCTGCTCACAAGGCTGCTATCGCTTGTCACGGGAGGAAGTTCCTCCTTTCTTTCGCCACAAGCGCCATTGATCCGGCTGCTTAGGGTTTCTTACGAGCTGAGGCCGGGATCTTGGCAGGAGATGTTTATGATTAAGGCAAGCCTTGTGCTGGCACTTGTTGGGCTGGTCGTGCTGGCGGCCTCTCTCACCGGAGCGGTCGCAGTTCCGTTCTACATGCCCCTCTCGACCCTGGCTCTGGCCGGGATCGTGTTCGTCGGACGGGACATCCCCAAGTTCCTGCGCATCTTCGTCGTGATGCTTTCGGCGACGCACCTCGTGCTGGTCGGGTTGATCCTCGGGGCCGCGTTGGGAGCCATCACGGGGGACTACACCGGCTACGTTCCTCCGCCTTCGTCGGCCTTGGGCGCAGCAGGGTTCGGCGCCATCATCTTCGGGCTCTCCTTCGTGCCCGTCGTGCGAACGATCTGCCGCATCACTGATTATTATCTGAATTCGCGGGCTGAGAGCTTGATCCGCATTCCATTCATCGGCCTTGTGCGGGCGCGCGAGGGAACCATCGGAAGTTGGATCTTTGCGACTTTGATTGCCATCAATCTCATTCAAGTCGCCTTGAGTGTACGTCTCAACTTCTTCTCGCGCGACATGTTCAACGCCTTGGAAGTCAAGGATGCTACTGCCTTCTGGTATCAGCTCTTTATCATCTTCACGCCTTTAGCGGCAGTATTCATAGCCATTCTGCTCGCCGAGGTTTTGCTGGAGAATGTTCTCAAGATCCGTTGGCGTGCTTTCCTCAACACCTATTTTGTAGGCGAGTGGCTCGGCGACGGCGCCCATTACCGGATGCAGCTCATCGGCCGCGGCGCGGACAACCCGGACCAACGCATCTCGGAAGATCTGCGCAAGTTCGTCGAGAATACGCACTATCTCTCTATTGGCCTTATGAATCAGGCTGCAACGCTCGTCTCGTTTATAGCAATCCTATGGACTATTTCGCGCGGATTTACCTTCCCAGGCACCGAAGTGGAAATACCTGGCCTGTTGGTTTGGGTCTGTGTAGCCTATGCGATCTTTGGTACGTGGGTGACGCACCTGATCGGACGACCCCTGATTGGGCTCAACTTTCGACAGGAGCAGGTAGAAGCGGATTACCGCTTCTCATTGGCACGAATGCGTGAATACACAGAGCAGGTGGCGCTCCTGAACGGCGAACGTGCAGAGGAGGAGGGCTTTCGCCGGCGCTTTGAGCGCATCGTTGACAACTACATGCGAATTGTGATCCGGCTCCTAAAGCTTAGAACTTTCACATTTTCCTATTCTCAGGCCAACGTGGTCGTGCCCTACATCCTGACCGCGCCCTACTATTTCATCGGCAAGATCACGCTCGGCCAGATGCAGCAGACGGTCGGCGCGTTCTCGCGGGTCGAGTCGGCGCTGACCTACTTCATCACCATCTACACCACGCTCGCCGACTACAAGGCCGTGCTCGACCGTCTCACCACCTTCGAGGGCGCGATCGCATCCGCCCAGCGCATCGGCGGCGAGAGCAAGCTGGCGGTGACCGAGGCGTCCGGCGGTGACCTTCGCCTGAAGGATCTCGACGTGCGCCTGCCCGACGGCAGCCCGCTGATGCAGGCGGACGGGCTGGCCTTCCATCCGGGCGAGCGCACGCTGATGACCGGCCCGTCGGGCTCCGGAAAGTCCACCCTGTTCCGGGCCATCGCGGGCATCTGGCCCTTCGGTCAGGGCCAGGTCCTCGTGCCGGAGGGGCAGAGCATGATGCTCCTGCCGCAGCGGCCCTACATTCCCATCGGAACCCTGCGCGACGCCGTGACCTATCCGGGCAAGGTCGACGCCTATACGGATGCCGAGATGGCGGAGGCGCTTCGCAATGCCAAGCTCCCGCAGATCGCCGGCAGGCTCGACGAGGAGCGCAACTGGGCCCAGACCCTGTCTCTGGGCGAGCAGCAGCGCCTCGCGGTGGCCCGCGCGCTCCTCACCAAGCCCGACTGGCTGTTCCTGGACGAGGCCACGGCCGCTCTCGACGAGCCGACCGAGGGGGAGATCTATCGCATCATCAGGGAGAAGCTACCCAACACGACGGTCGTGTCCATCGGCCACCGGTCGACGCTCACCGCCTATCACGACCGCCGCATCGACATGAGGAAGACCGAAGCGGGCCTGTCGACTCCCGTGGACATGCGCCAGGCCGAGCCTGCGGGGTAGGTTGGACCTTTCAACAAGCCCTCCCACGTCACCATCTCCCCGGGGTTGAACCGGGGACCCGTGCCGGTGATCTCGATTGGAGAAGCGCAACGCTTCAAAAGAAAAGGCCGGCTTCATGCCGGCCTTTCCATTCGATCTCAGCAAATGCTTTAGAGCGAGCGTTCCAGGACCAATTGGCCGCCGTTCTGGGTCTGGATGATCAGGTTGCGGCCCTGGATGTCCCATTTGCCCGAGGAGCGGAGCGCCACGAGGAAGGCCTGCTCGAGGGCCATGGTGGCCTTGTCGCAGCTCTTCTTCGTCAGGGCGAAGGGGCCCACGGCCAGGCCCTGCTCGCGCAGGGGATAGGCGGCGGTGGCATAGGTGTTGCAGCCGCTGAATCCCGTGGCCCGGAGCTGGTCGTCGAGCCGGAAGCTCGGGCGTTCGCCGGTGAAGGGCTTGCCGTTCAGGCTGACGGCCACCCAGGAGGAGTTCAGCGGGAAGACCTTGCCGCCGTCGCCCGGCTGAGGGACCTTGTTGTCCACCTGACGGGTCGGGCCGGCCGGCCGGCCGAGGGTGGCGGCCGATTGGGCATGAGCTCCCGAGACGGCGGCGAGAGCCACCAGACATGTCGCAAGTCGAAGCGCGTTCATCGGAACCTCTACTATAGAAAAACGCAGGGACCATAAGGGGCCTCGGGCGTTCAGGCAACGCCCGAGGTGAAGGTGTCTATCCCTCGGGGAGGGAACCACGCCGATCCTGAAGCCTGGATGAAGGGGGGCTCGAGGATCAGGCGCCGATCCGCCGCAGGAGCCGCTCGGTGAGCGCGTTGCTGGGGCGGAACAGGTAATCGAAGGCCCGCACCGAGATATCCTGCGCGCCGATGCCCTGGAGGGCCGCCACGATCTCGAACACGTTCGCCGTCCGGCAATGCAGCACGACCTCGCGGCCCAGGGCATTGCCATAGGGGAGGGTGGCGCCGTGATCCTTCGCCAGCGCCATGAGCGCGGAGGCCCGGGCCGGGTCGAGCGCCGCCCGCACTTCGCGGCTGGTGCGGGCCTCTTCCTCGGCGGCGATGCGGGTGAGGACCGCGGTCGCGGCGGCCCGCGCCCGGTCCGACCAGGGAGCGCGGGCCGAGGCCACGAGATTGGCCTCCGAGCGCAGCATCACGCCGTCGTCCAGGATCTTCAGGGCATTGGCGGCGAGGGTGGCGCCCGTCGTGGTGATGTCGACGATCAGCTCCGCGGAGCCCGCGCCCGGCGCGCCCTCGGTGGCGCCCAGGCTCTCGACGATCCGGTAATCCGCCACGCCCTTCTCGGCAAAGTAGCGGCGGGTCAGGTTCACGTATTTGGTCGCGACCCGCATCTTGGTGCCGTGACGGGCGCGGAGATCGGCCGCGACCTCATCGAGATCGGCCATATTCCGCACATCGATCCAGGCCTGCGGCACGGCGACCACCACATTGGCATGGCCGAAGCCCAGGGGGGTCAGCAGCTCCACCGCCTCGTCCGCGTCGGCGATCTGCTCCCGGATCAGGTCCTCGCCGGTGATGCCGAGATGGGCCGTGCCCGTGGCGAGCTGGCTCACGATCTCGGAGGCGGACAGGAAGGCGACCTCCACGTCCGGCACGCCGGCAAGGGTGCCGCGATAGTCGCGCGCGCCGCGCGACTGGGTGAAGACGAGGCCGGCGCGGGCGAAGAACGCGGCCGCGTTCTCCTGCAGGCGTCCCTTGGAGGGAACGGCCAGGATGAGGGGAGAATCGGTCATCAGGGCCTCCCCACGATGCGATCGAGCCAGAACGAGCAGCCGACCGCCGGGATCGGAGCCTCGGCGCCGAGGTGCTCGAGCAGGCTGTCGTAGCGCCCGCCGCCGACGATGGGCTTGCCGTCGTGGCGGCGCGAATCCTGCACCTCGAAGATGAAGCCCGTGTAGTAGTCGAGATTGCGGGCGAAGGTGGCGGCGAAGGAGAAGGACCTCACGTCGAGTCCCCGCGCGGCCATGAAGCCGGTCCGCTCCTCGAAGAGGCTGAGCGCCCGGTCGAGGTCGAGCCCCGAATCCTTGGCAAGGGTCCTGACCGCATGGGCCGCCTGGTCGGGGTCGCCCGCGATGGTGAGGTAGCGTTCCAGCACCTGCCGCGCCTCCTCGGGCAGGCCGGTCCGGTTCGCCGCGCGGGCTAGGAAGCGCTCGGCGATCTCGCCGGCGCTGCGCCCGCCGACGCGGGCGATGCCCGCGATCGAGAGGATGTCCTCCACGAAGGCCTTGGCGGCCTGGGGCGCCTGGCCCTCGATGGCGGCGAGAAGGCCCGCGTGCTCCTGCTGGCCTGCCCCCTCGGGCTCGCCGAGGCTCGCCAAGCCCTGTCCGGACACGATGGCCCGGATCACGCGCCGCTTGGCCGCGGGTGCGATCCCCAGGGCATCGATCAGCGCATGGAGAAGGCCCATGTCGCCCAGCTTCACGGTGGGAGCGGGAGCGCCGATCTGCCTGAGGCCGTCCAGGGCAAGGGCGAGGATTTCGGCATCGACGGCGGAGACGTCCGTCCGGCCGATGGATTCGAGGCCCGCCTGGAGGAACTCGCCGCTCTCGCCCGGACGCATCCGGAAGACGGGGCCGCCATAGGAATAGCCGGAGGGCTGGGCGCCGTGCCGGGCGAGATGCTGGAGGCAGACCGGGATCGTGTATTCGGGCCGGAGGCACAGTTCCGCCCCCGAGGCGTCCTGCGTGGCGAACATCCGACGCCGGATGTCCTCGCCCGAGAGGTCGATGAACACGTCCGCCGGCTGCAGCACCGGCGGCTCGATCCGCGCATAGCCCTCGCGCTCGAAAAGCGCGATCAGCGCAACAATGGCATCCGTCTCCGTCACTGGCCTCGCCCAATCCTCGTTCGGCATGCTCTCTAGCAATGCCGGGCCAGGAAGGCGATTGTTTTCGACGGGAAGGGTGAATGAGCGGAAGGCAGCGGCCCCCGGATCGGGTGCAGGATGAGGCGTGTACTTCCCTCCTCGCGATGGGATGGCTGGATCAGCTGGGTGTGTGATCAAACCAGGATGGCGCTTCTCCCTCTCCCGGCTGGGAGAGGGTCGGGGGTGAGGGAAGGCCGGTGCCGAATGAAATGCAGTAGGTGACATGCTGCAGCGGCGATGACGGCGCCTGACTGGTTGAACGTCCCGCCCTCACCCCTGCCCCACTCCCGCCCGGGAGAGGGGATGCCCCGCAGGTGCCTCATGTCGTCCTGATGAAGTGCAGCGCTCTGACTTTTTACCCCCACCCCGGCTGCACCACCCCCACCCTCAATCCCTCCCCGCAAGGGGGAGGGAAGCGCGCGCCTCGCTTGTCGGAGATGACACTGAGCGAAAAGCTCAGGGCTTCCCGGCCGTGCCGCTCTTCGCGCTCTTGGCCTTCGTCGACTTGCGCTTGCTGTGGTCGCTGGAGCGGTGGACGTACTTGACCTTCTTCGGTTCCGCCTTGGTGCCCTTCCCGGTGCTGTCCTCCTCGCCGACGAGGCTGGCGGGCAGGAAGTGGCGGGCGGCTTCGGTCATGACGCCGGCGACGGCGCCTGCGGCCGTCTGGGTCAGATCGGCGCCCTGCGCGCCCGTATCGGCCGCGGCGGCGCCGGCCTTCTTGGCGGTGCGGGTCCTGGTGAGGGCGGCTGCGGCGGCCCCGGCAGCGGCGATCAGCGCGTCGGCCAGGATCTCGCGGCCGAGTTCGGAATTGATCAGATCCATGAAGCCGGATTTCTTCATGGTCTTCGTCAGCTTCGTTCCAGAGCTCTTGCCCGAGCTCTTCTTCGATTTCGCCGTGCTCTTCTTGTCCTTGTCCTTCGCCATAATCATCTCCTGATGGTCAAGCTTGAGGGACAACCCCGATGAAACCACGGGGGTTCCCTAAGGCCAGGGTTATCCGAAATGGCGGGCCAGGACCTCGCGCACGGCCTTGACGAGATCCGCTTCCGGTATGGAGAACTGCGCCGGACGGGCAGCCTTCCATTCCTCGTTGGAGGCGATGGCCGCTGCCGCCTTGGCGCCCTCGATCAGGTCCTTGATCTCGACCTCGCCGCGCTCGCGCTCGTTCGAGCCCTGGATGACCACGCAGGGGCTCTGGCGCCGGTCGGCGTATTTCATCTGCGCCTTCATGCCCGAGGAGCCGAGATAGAGCTCGGCCCGGATGCCGGCCTGGCGCAGGGTCGAGACCATGCGCTGGTAGGCGGCGATCTGGTCCCTGTCCATCACCAGCACGACCACCGGTCCGGGCTTCTCGGCGCCCGACACGATGGGGCTCTTGACCATCTGGAGCGCCGAGAGGAGGCGCGAGACGCCGATGGAGAAGCCGGTGGCCGGGACGGGCTCGGAGCGGAAGCGGCCCACGAGGCCGTCATAGCGCCCGCCGCCGCCCACCGAGCCGAAGCGGACGGGACGCCCGTCCTCATCCTGCACCTGGAAGGTCAGCTCGGCCTCGTAGACCGGGCCGGTGTAGTATTCGAGGCCGCGGACGACGGAGGGATCGATGGTGACACGATCCTCGTATCCGGACGAGGCGACGAGGGATGCGATTTCCGCCAGTTCGTCCGCGCCTTCCAGGCCACGGGTCGAGCTGCCGACGACCTTGCGCAGGTTCTCGACGGTCGCAGCGTTGTTCGCGCCCTTGGCGTCCGTGAAGGCGAGCACGCGCGCGATGGCATCGGCTGAAAGCTCGGCTCCCTTGGTGAAGTCGCCGCTCTCGTCCTTGCGGCCGGCGCCGAGGAGCTGGCTCACGCCCTCCGGGCCGAGGCGGTCGAGCTTGTCGATGGCGCGAAGCACGGTCAGGCGCTGGCCGGCCTTGTCATCGCCGCCGAGGCCGATGGCCTCTAACACGCCGTCGAGGACCTTACGGTTGTTGATCTTGATGATGAAGTCGCCGCGCTTGAGGCCGAGCCTCTCCATCGTGTCGGCGGCCATCATGCAGATTTCCGCATCCGCCGCGACGGAGGCGGCGCCGACCGTGTCGGCGTCGAACTGCATGAACTGGCGGAAGCGGCCCGGGCCCGGCTTCTCGTTCCGGAACACCCAGCCGACCCGGTAACTGCGGTAGGGTTTGGGCAGGGCGTCGAAGTTCTCGGCCACGTAGCGAGCGAGCGGCGCGGTCAGGTCATAGCGCAGCGACAGCCATTGCTCGTCGTCGTCCTGGAACGAGAACACGCCCTCGTTGGGCCGATCCTGGTCAGGCAGGAACTTGCCCAGGGCGTCGGTGTACTCGACGAAGGGCGTCTCAACGCCCTCGAACCCGTAGAGTTCATAAGACTCGCGGATCGCCGCGAGCATGCGCTCAGTAGCGGAAAGATCGGCGGGAGTGCGATCGGCAAAGCCGCGCGGGGCGCGGGCCTTGATCTTGTCGGCCTTGGACATGGTTTCTACAGCAGCCGTTTGTTTGGAAGAACGTGCTGCGGTCCTAAACCCTGCGGCCGGGAGGGGCAAGAGATGTTGCCTATTTGGCGACATCGGCCGTCATTCCGGACGAAGCATAGCGAAGATCTGGGGTCGTTGGACGAGAGTAGCGCTGGAGCCCTCCTCCCCCTTGTGGGGAGGAGGTGGGGGTGTGGGCGCTTCGCTGGATCCAGTCCGACGCTGACACCCCCACCCTTGATCCCTCCCCATCGCAAGTCGGGTGTTCCCAACTTGCGCAAGAGGATGCCCCTCTCAGGCAGGCCTGAGAGGGGTGGGGAGGGAAAATGAGCTTTATTCTGCACACGATCCTGGATCGGCTGTGCCGTCCAGGACGACAGTAGTGGAATCCTTAAGCCACCGCCTTGATCACCTTGGTGAGCTTCTCGACGATCTCGCCGATCTGCTCCTCGGTGACAACGAGGGGCGGCGAGAGGGCGATGGTGTCGCCGGTGATGCGCATCATCAGGCCGAATTCCTGGAAGCCGCGATCCATGGCCTCGAAGGCGCGCTTGCCGACCGCGTCGGGGCGGGAGGCGAGGTCGATGGCACCCACGAGTCCGATGGTGCGGATGTCGAGCACGTTCGGCAGGCCCTTGAGCGAATGGATCGCATCGGCCCAGACCGGCTCCAGGGCCTTGGCCCGCTCGAACAGCTTCTCGTCCCGGTAGATGTCCTGGGCCGCGAGCGCGGCCGCGCAGGCGAGCGGATGGCCGGAATAGGTGTAGCCGTGGAACAGCTCGATCATGTGCTCGGGGCCGTTCATGAAGGTGTCGTAGAGGCCCTGGCGCACCATCACGCCGCCCATCGGCACGGTGCCGGAATTCACCCCCTTGGCGAAGGTGATCATGTCCGGCACGACGCCGTAGCGCTCGGCCGCGAAGGCGGTGCCGAGGCGCCCGAAGCCCGTGATGACCTCGTCGAAGATGAGCAGGATGCCGTGCTTGTCGCAGATCTCGCGCAGGCGCTTGAGATAGCCCTTGGGAGCCGCCAGCACGCCGGTGGAGCCGGCCATCGGCTCGACGATCACGGCCGCGATGGTCGAGGCGTCGTGGAGGGCGACGATGCGCTCCAGCTCGTCCGCCAGATGCGCGCCCCATTCCGGCTCGCCGCGGGAGAAGGCCTGCTGCTCCCGGTTATAGGTGTGGGGAAGATGGTCGACGCCTGCCAGCAGGGAGCCGAAGAACTGGCGGTTCTTGACGATGCCGCCCACCGAGATGCCGCCGAAGCCCACGCCGTGATAGCCGCGCTCGCGGCCGATGAGGCGGGTCTTGCTGCCCTGGCCCTTCACGTTCCAGTAGGCCAGCGCCACCTTGAGGGCCGTGTCCACCGCCTCGGAGCCCGAGTTGCAGAAGAAGGCGTGGTTGAGATCGCCCGGCGCCAGCTGGGCGAGGCGCGAGGCGAGGGCGAAGCCGCCCGCATGGCCGAACTGGAAGGCGGGCGAGTAGTCGAGCTCCTGCGCCTGGGCCTGGATCGCCTGCGTGATCTCGTCCCGGTTGTGGCCCGCATTGCAGCACCAGAGGCCGGCGGCGCCGTCGATCACTTCCCGGCCGTCGGGGGTGTAATAGTACATGCCCTTGGCGCGGGCGATCATCCGGGGGCGCTGCTTGAAGGAGCGGTTGGCCGTGAACGGGAGCCACCAGGCTTCCAGGTCGTTGGGCGCGATGAGGTCGTTGGCGGCTCTGGATGTCTGTGCGGTCATCATGATCCCCGAAAGTAACTGGCTGACGGGAACCTAGCAGCCGATCTCCGGTGCCGCAAAAAGAACTTTGGGCGAAGCCATGAGCCGGGTGCAACCCTCGGCTCATCCCGTCATGGCGCGGGCCTCGTAGCCCGCGGCGTCGAGGGCTCGCGCTATCTCGACGCTCTGGGCGCATGTCGAGACATGCACGCGGCCATGCTCCAGATCCACCTCGACCGTGGCGCTGGGGTCGAGGCGCTGGATCGCCTTGGTGACGGACGTGACGCATCCCTGGCAGGTCATGCCGTCGACCTGCATCAGGAGGTCCTTGCGCGGTTCTTCCATCGGCCAACCTCTTCGAATCTCAACGGGATTCCGCACAGGAAACGCGCGGTCGCGAAAAAATGTCCATTGCGGGAATGCGAAACTTGCCCCGCGATTCGCCGTGATTCATTGTCTGTTAACACACTGATTCGCGCATATTCGCCGAGCCAGGGGAGCGGGGGCACCCATGGTGACGAACAAGAAAAATATCATAACGGTCTTGAATGACAGGAAGGCGGCGCTGCTCGCCTTCACGCCAGCCATCCTGACGGCCGCCGTGTCGGCCTCCGTGCCGATGGAGGCGGGCCTTGTCCTGCCGGTTTTCGGCTTCCTGATCATGTCGGTCTTCTTCGGCCTCGTCGCCCTGTGGTGGCAGGCCGAAACGGAGCGGCAGAATCTGGCCACGCAGCTTGCGGGCTATGAGCAGGAGGCGCCGGCTCAGGCAGCGCCGCTGGTCCTGCGTCCGCCGATGCGGGCGGAGAGCCCGGCCAGCATTCTCCGCGAGCTGGCGAGGACGGCCGGCGAGCAGGGATTCGCCGCGGACGTCAACCCGATGGTGCGCGGGCGCGTGCAGGCTGCGCGCTTCCCCGAGCCGTCGCTGCTGCCCTCCATGCGCAGCCCTACGGCGGAAGAGGCCGGCCGCGTGCGACGGATCGCCCAGTCCTTCGAGGCCGACCGGATCGAGCTGCACCTGCAGCCGGTCGTTTCCCTGCCGCACCGCAGGATCCGCTTCTACGAGGCGCTGGCCCGCCTGCGCCTCGCGGACGGAACCCTGCTGGCTCCCGCCGAGTTCCTGCCCGTCCTCGAAGCGTCCGGGCGGGCGTCGGATTTCGACCGGCGGGTCCTGATGCGCTCCATGGCCATCGTCCGTCACCTGGTCGCCCGCGGGAGCGATGCCATCGTGACGGTGAACATCACCGCCCATTCCATCGCCGAGCCCGGCTTCCTGTGGTCGCTGGCGGGCCTCATCGACACAAGCCCCGACCTCCTCGGCAAGATCGTCCTGGAAATGCCCCAGCACAGCTGGCGCCATCTCGATGCGGATCACAGGGGCGCGCTCGCGGCCCTGCGCGAGCGGAGCGTGCCGTTCTCCCTCGACCGCGCGGCCGATCTCCGGTTCGACCCCGAGGCCCTGGCCGATCTCGGCATCCGGTTCATGAAGCTGCCGGCCGAGCTCATGATCAAGGCCGCCGAGCGGGCGGACGGGCGCTATGCCGGGCCGGAGCTCGACGTGCGCGATTTCGCCCCGGCGCTGCGCCGCCAGGGCATCCGGCTCGTCGCCGAGCGGGTCGACGACGAAGGCATGGTGCCTCTGCTCTGCGATCTCGGTGTGCCGCTGGCGCAGGGCTTCGCCTTTGCGGCCCCGCGTCCGGTCAAGGCGGAGATCTTCGACGAGCAGGCGGCGCCGCAGCCCGTCGACACGGCGGTTGCCGCGAGCCTTCTGCGGCGCGTCGGTTGACTTGAGGGGCGCGAGGGCCTACCCGCCCGGGTTCAGAACGAGTGAGACCCGATGACCGCCTTGTCCCGCCCCATCCACGTCGAGGGCCTGAAATCCCTCGCCGGCAACTACGATCTTGTCCTGTGCGACGTCTGGGGCGTGCTGCATAACGGGGTTAAGGCCTATGAGGCGGCCAGCGACGCGCTGACGCGCTTTCGCGCCAAGGGCGGGCGGGTCGTCCTCGTCTCCAACGCGCCGCGTCCCGGCGCCTCGGTGGGGACGCAGCTCGACGGCTTCGGCGTGCCGCGCACCGCCTATGACGCGGTCGTGACCTCCGGCGACCTGACGCGGCTCGCCATCGAGGAGCGCATCGACAGGATCGTCCACCATATCGGCCCGCCCCGCGACATGCCCATCTATGCGGGCCTCGATGTGCGCTTCGGCTCCATCGACGAGGCGGATTACGTGGTCTGCTCCGGCTTCGACAACGACGAGGAGGAGACGGTCGAGGATTACCGGGCCCGGCTCGAGGCCATGCGCCGGCGCGACCTGCTGATGGTCTGCGCCAATCCCGACCTCATCGTCGAGCGCGGCCACATGATCCTGCCCTGCGCGGGAACGATCGCGCTCGCCTACGAGGAGATGGGCGGCAAGGTCTTCTACGCGGGCAAGCCCCATGGACCCGTCTATGACAGGGCGCTCGCGGTCGCGGCCCAGGTGAGCGGCCATCCCGTTCCGAAGGAGCGGGTGCTCGCCGTCGGCGATGCGATCCGCACCGACATCGCGGGCGCCGCGGGCTTCGGCATCGACTCGCTGTTGATCGCCCGCGGCATCCACGCGGAGGAGCTGGGGCTGCACAGGGGCGATCTCGTCTCGGACCACGTGCAGGACTGGGTGGACCGTCAGCCGGTCCGACCGACGGCCTTCACGGAAGTGCTGTCCTGGTGAGCGCGATCAGGGACCATCATAGCCTGGCCTTGCGTCCTTGCACGTCTTCAGCCCGTAATCCCAAGCCCCGCCCGAATCCAGGCAGCGATCGATTTTCCCGGACTCGGAGTAGTTGCTCCAGTAATAGAGAGCGGCCCACAGGGCTCCCAGGATCCCGAACATCGCCCAGGTTTTCGTCATGAACAGGCCCCATCGGTTCGGCGGATAATATAACGGACGACCTGGAGAGTCGACGGAGCAGACTTGACCCATAGGGTGCTTTTCGACAGGGTCGCGCCGCACCGATTTCCGCCCAACGAGCTTCGAGGTTTCTCCCGTGATGCCCCCCACGTTCGCGATCTGCCGCGACGGCGATCCCGTACCCGAGAGCCTCAAGGGAGCCAGGGCGGCCATCGGCAATTTCGACGGCGTGCACCGGGGGCACCAGCATCTCCTCGGCATGGCCATGAATTCCGGTAGGCCTGCGGCCGCCGTGACCTTCGAGCCGCATCCGCGCACCTTCTTCCAACCCGACCGACCCTTGTTCCGCCTGACGCCGGAGCCGGTGAAGCTCGCGATCTTCGCGCGCCTCGGCCTCGACGGCGTCTTCCAGAGGCGCTTCGACGGGAGCCTCGCGGCACTGACGGCGACGGGTTTCGTGGACCTGCTGGCGCATGAGCTACAGCTCTCGGGGGTTGTGATCGGCCACGATTTCCATTTCGGCCGCGGCCGCGAGGGAAATCCCGCCCGCATGGCGGAACTGTGCCGGGAGCGGGGGCTGGAATGCCTGATCGCGGCGGCCGTCGTCGAGGGAACGGAGCCCGTTTCCTCCAGCGCCATTCGCGCCGCCCTGGAGGCGGGCGATATCGCCACGGCCAACCGGCTCCTCGGTTATCGCTGGTTCGTCCGGGCCGACGTGCGCCACGGCGACAAGCGCGGCCGTGTGCTCGGCTATCCCACGGCCAATATGCGCCTGCCCGACGATTGCCGTCTCCGGCACGGGATCTACGCGGTGCGAGCCTCGGTGGCCGGCCGTCCGGTCGACGGCGTCGCCAGCTTCGGCCGCCGCCCGACCTTCGATAACGGCGCCCTGCTGCTCGAGGTGCACCTGTTCGACTTCTCCGGCGATCTCTACGGACAGACCCTGGACGTGGAATTCGTCGGCTGGATCCGCGGCGAGGAGCGCTTCGACGGCATCGAGGCCCTGATCGCCCAGATGGACTGGGACTCGGCCGAGGCGAAGCGGATGCTCGCCGAGGACAAGACGGTTTCGATGGTCGGCTGATCTAAGCGTCACTTCCCTCCCCACAAGGGGGAGGAGGGTTCCCGAGCCACGCTCCCTTACATCGCCGGCTTCAGCGCCCGTGCCGCCATGGCGTAGCCGCCCATGGCCCCGTCGACGAAATGGATGTGATCGCTGCGGGTCGGGGAGGGCACGAAGCAGGTCATGAGGGCGGCGTCCTGCCGGTGCAGGCCGTAATGGGCGACCCCGTTCCGCTGCGCCTCCACCAGCAGGGCTTCCAGCCGGTCGGCGAGGGCGGGGGTGCAGTCGAGGGTCATGCGCAGGCCGTCGTCGAACTTGCGGAAATCCGTGTTCTCGACGAGCTGGTGCCGGTAGCGGGCGGGATCGAACCGGCCGATCGTCAGCCCGAACCGGAAGATCAGGAAGGCGAACAGGCGCAGGGCCGCCAGCTTCGCAAGCGTGACGAGGCCCGGCCCATCCTTCCTGACGGCTTTCGCTTCGAGGTCGAAGCCCTTGAAGGGAGAGCTCAGGGCGGGGCCGCCCTCCGGCAGGGGCCGTCCGGCCTCCTGGCCCTCGGCCAGGGACAGGACCTTGCCGACGAGGGCATTGAAGGCGTCTGCGTTCGCTTCGGAGACGGGAAGAAGGATCAGGGACAGAATGGTGCCGCGCTGGGGCGTGATCTCGTCGAAGCGGCAGGTGAGGCCGGTGAGGTCGGGCAGGGTCCCGGGCCTGGCCGGCGGGATGGCGAAGGCGCCCTCCTTCATCCGTCGTTCTGCATAGGCGAGGCCGCCGCCCGAGAACATGGCGTAGGAGACGTCGGGAGAGGCCGCGAAGCGGGCGATCCGGACGTCATGGCCCTCGGCGCGGATGTCGGAGACCGGAACGATGGCGATGCGCAGCTCGAAATCGAAGGAATCGCGCACCCAGGCGGCGACGGCGGACAGGGCCTCCCGCGCAAGGTCGGCTTGTGCGGCGGGCAGGGCGAAGCTCGCCCCGTCCCCGCCGAACACGAAGGGAAACGCGCTCGTGCCGAGCTTGTTGGACACGGCCGCGATGACGGCCGCCGCCGCCGTGTTGACCTCCTTGTAACGCCCGCTCGCGATGGCGGCGGTCGAGCGCACGATGTCGCTGAGACCGAGCACCCAATCGTCCGGGACGGGCATGTAGAGTCCCGGATCGGTCAACTGGGAGAAGTGGTCGAAGACGGGCAGGCGGGCATAGAAATCGGCGCCCGCCCTGCTGCCCTGCTCATGCAGGCCGGTTCCCATGGGCCTTCAGCCCGTCACTTCGCCCTCCGGCGCCCCCCGGCCCAGCTCGTCCGGGAGCGGATCGCCTTCGGCCACGAAGCGCAGGGAGACCGAGTTCATGCAGTAGCGCTCGCCGGTCGGAGGCGGGCCGTCGTCGAACACGTGGCCGAGATGGCCCTCGCAGCGGGTGCAGCGGATCTCGGTGCGGACCATGCCGTAGCTGGTGTCGCGCACGAAGGCCAAGTGATCGCGGTCGATCGGGTCGAAGAAGCTCGGCCAGCCGGTGCCGGATTCGAACTTGGTGCCCGACTTGAACAGGGGCAGGCCGCAGAGGCGGCAGCAATAGGTCCCCTTTTCCTTGGCCTCGTTGAAGATGCCGCAGAAGGGCCTTTCGGTCCCGTGCTCGAGCAGGACCCGGCGCTCCTCGTCGTCGAGATTGGCCACCAGGGCGTGCAATTGCTCGGATGTGGGCGGCGTGAGGTCGAAGCCGGCTTTCGAGCGCCGCTCGGTTGTCGTGGTCGAGTCTGCCATGGTTCAATCCTTCCTGCCCGCCGGCCTTGCCGAGGGGACTATAGGGCTGGGTTGCCGCCCTTAAATAGGGAGGGTCCGGGCCAATCACCACGCTTTATTATCCGGCCCGGCGCTGCTAAAAGGCTCGGCATGCCCATGGCTTCTCAGGATCTGCCGGCGGCCCGCATAGGCGCTGCGCGAATTATCGGCCCGGCTTTCGCATGACCTGCGAAGGTCCGGGATCCCAGCCGTTCGCCCTCTGACAGAAGCCCGATGCGCCCGCCTGATCGATACGGGCCACACAAGACCGATTGACCGTCATGACCGATAAGCCTGAAAGCGCCGCCCGAGACTATTCCGAAACCCTGTTCCTGCCGCAGACCGAGTTCCCCATGCGGGCCGGCCTGCCGCAACGCGAGCCGCAGCTCCTGCAGCGCTGGAACGAGAACCGGCTCTACGAGCGCCTGCGCGAGGTGCAGAAGGGCCGGCCGCGCTTCGTGTTGCACGACGGCCCTCCCTATGCCAACGGCAACATCCATATCGGGCACGCCCTCAACAAGATCCTGAAGGACATGGTGGTCCGCTCGCAGGGCATGCTGGGCTTCGATTCCAACTACGTGCCCGGCTGGGACTGCCACGGCCTGCCGATCGAGTGGAAGATCGAGGAGGAGTACCGCGCCAAGGGCAAGAACAAGGACGACGTGGACATCGTCGAGTTCCGCCGCGAGTGCCGGGCCTTCGCCGAGAAGTGGATCGACGTGCAGCGCGAGGAGTTCAAGCGCCTCGGCGTCGAGGGCGACTGGGCGGACCCCTACCAGACCATGAGCTACGACGCGGAAGCGCAGATCGCCCGCGAGATCATGAAGTTCGCGGTGAGCGACCAGCTCTATCGCGGCTCCAAGCCCGTCATGTGGTCCTCCGTGGAGAAGACCGCGCTCGCCGAGGCCGAGGTCGAGTATCACGAGAAGACCTCCACGACGATCTGGGTGAAGTTCAGGATCACCAACACGCTCGACGGCGACCTCGACGGCGCGTCCGTGGTCATCTGGACGACGACTCCCTGGACGATCCCGGCCAACCGCGCCATCGCGTATGGCGAGAACATCGCCTACGGCCTCTACGAGGTCACGGAAGCGGCCGAGGACAACTGGGCGAAGGTGGGCGACCGTCTCGTGATCGCCGACAAGCTCGCCGCCGACGTTTTCGCGGCCGCGCGCGTTGCCGAATACCAGCGCGTGAAGGACGTGCTGCCGGTGATGATCGAGCGCTGCGCGCACCCGTTCCGGGGGCTCGAGGGCGCCAACGGCTACTGGGATTTCGGCGTGCCGGTGCTGCCGGCCGATTACGTCACCGACGATGCGGGCACGGGCTTCGTGCACACGGCGCCCGGCCACGGCGCGGACGACTACAATACTTATGTGAAGCACCGCGATATCTTCGCCGCCTGCGGCACCAAGGAAGTGCCGCACACGGTGTCGCCGGATTCATCCTATTTCCCGGACGTGCCGTTCTTCGCGGGCGAGCGCATCTACGACGACAAGGGCAAGGATGCGGGCGCCAACGAGGCGGTGATCAGGAAGCTCGTCGAGGTCGGCGCGCTCATCGCGCGCGGGCGCCTCAAGCACCAGTATCCGCATTCCTGGCGCTCGAAGGGTCCGCTGATCTTCCGCAACACGCCGCAATGGTTCATCTCCATGGACAAGCCGCTCGACGACAAGGGCGATACGCTCCGTCAGCGCGCGCTTCATGCGATCAAGACCGTCGAGTGGGTGCCGGAGACGGGCGAGAACCGCATCACCGGCATGATCGAGAACCGGCCCGACTGGGTGGTCTCGCGCCAGCGCGCCTGGGGCGTGCCGATCGCCGTCTTCGTGAAGAAGGGCACCAACGAGATCCTCAAGGACGAGCGCGTGAACGACGCCATCGCCGAGGCCTTCGAGAAGGAGGGCGCCGATGCCTGGTATGCGGATGACGGTTCGCGCTTCCTGAAGGCGGGCGGCTACGACCTTGCCGATTTCGACAAGGTCGACGACATCCTTGACGTATGGTTCGATTCCGGCTGCACGCACGCCTTCGCGCTCGAGAAGCGCGACGACCTGAAGGTGAAGCGCAAGGTCGACGGCGGGCCCGACCAGGTCATGTATCTCGAAGGCTCGGACCAGCATCGCGGCTGGTTCCATTCCTCGCTGCTCGAAAGCTGCGGAACGCGCGGCCGCGCGCCCTACGACATCGTCCTGACCCACGGCTTTGTCCTCGACGAGAAGGGCCAGAAGATGTCGAAGTCCCTCGGCAACGTGGTCGCGCCGCAGAAGGTGATCCAGGATTCAGGCGCCGACATCCTGCGCCTCTGGGTGGCGGCGTCCGATTACTCGGACGACCTGCGCATCGGTCCGGAGATCCTGAAGACCTTCGTCGAGACCTATCGCAAGCTGCGCAACACGATCCGCTGGATGCTGGGTTCGCTGGCGCATTTCCGCGATGCCGACAAGGTCGCGTTCGCCGAGATGCCGGAGCTGGAGCGCTTCGTGCTGCATCGCCTCGCCGAGCTCGACGGGGAGATGCGCGAGGCCTACGGCACCTTCGACTACAAGCGGGTGATCGCGCTCCTCAACTCGTTCATGACCACGGATCTGTCGGCCTTCTATTTCGACATCCGCAAGGACGCGCTCTATTGCGATCCGATCTCGAGCGTCGTGCGCAAGAGCGCGCTCACCGTGATCGACCAGACCTTCCGCTGCGTGGCGACCTGGATCGCCCCGATCCTCGCCTTCACGGCCGAGGAGGCCTGGCTCGCGCGCTACCCGCAGGCCGAGTCGGTGCATCTCGAAACCTTCCCGCAGGTGCCGGCGGAATGGCGCGACGATGCGCTTGCCGAGCGCTGGGCGAAGGTCCGTCGCGTGCGCCGCGTCGTTACAGGCGCGCTGGAGATCGAGCGCGCGCAGAAGCGGATCGGCGCGAGCCTGGAGGCGGCGCCCGCGGTGCACATCGCCGACGAGAGCCTGCTCAAGGCCGTGCAGGGCCTCGACCTCGCCGAGATCTGCATCACGTCCGGCATCCAGGTGGTGCAGGGTGAGGGACCGGCGGACGCGTTCCGTCTCGAGGACGTGAAAGGCGTCTCTGTCGTGCCGGCGCTCGCGCAGGGCCGCAAATGCGCCCGCTCGTGGAAGGTGACGCCCGATGTCGGCACCGACCCCGACTATCCGGACGTGACGCCCCGCGATGCGGCGGCGCTGCGCGAATGGGACCAGCTGAGGGCCGCGGCCGAATGAGCAAGTCCGACGACACGGGGGCTCCCCTTGCCGATCCAGGCATGACGCCTCGACCCGGTTCGCCGCGCCCGCGCGCTGCGAGCCGGTCGCGCTCCCCGAAGGGGGCGGGCAGGGGGCGTGCGGGGCAGAAGGGGATGTCCGTCGCCGCGATCCTCGGCTTTTCCGTGGCCGCGATCACGCTCATCCTCGACCAGGCGACGAAGCTCTACACGTTCTATATCTACGACCTCCCGGTAAAGGAGCCGGTCGAGTTCGCTCCCTTCGTCAACCTGATCGTGGTCTGGAACCGGGGGATTTCCTACGGCCTGTTCCAGCAGAACTCGGAACTCGGCCGCTGGGGGCTGATCGTTATTTCCATCCTGGCCGCCGGCGGCCTGTTCTTCTGGATCCGCCGGACCTCGGCCAAGCTTCTGGCGGCTTCCCTCGGCCTGATCGCCGGCGGGGCGATCGGCAACGTGATCGACCGCCTCTGGTTCGGCGCCGTGTTCGATTTCATCCAGATCCATGTCGGGTCGT
Organism: Pseudomonadota bacterium; assembly: GCA_023386155.1. GTDB lineage: Bacteria > Pseudomonadota > Alphaproteobacteria > Rhizobiales > Beijerinckiaceae > Microvirga. The sequence continues at coordinate 10,481 of JAEWKH010000006.1, read as the reverse complement.
GGTCCTGGTACGTCTTCAATGTGGCGGATGCCGCTATCGTTGCGGGGGTGGTCGGTTTGCTTTATGACTCCTTCGTCCTCGAGGGGCGGCGGGCAAAATAACGATATTTTATGGCCATGGCCGCCATATGTTCGCCAGAATGAGCGATCAGGCCTTCCGGCCACAATGAGAAACGAATGGTGGGTGCCATGAAGGGAATGAAAATCATAGGCCGCGCGGGGGCCTTGGCGCTTCTGATCGTCGCCTCCGGGGCTTCGGCCGAGGAAGGCGAGGCCGTGAAGAGCATCCTCGGCGCCATCGGCATCATTCCCAAGGAAAAGGCGCCCATCACCTACAACGAGCGCGCGCCGCTCGTGCTTCCGCCCAAGATGGACCTGCCGCCTCCGGCCGCCGGCGGCGGTGCCGAGGCGCGCAACGGCAACTGGCCCAGGGACCCGGACGTGGCCGCCCGCCGCAAGGCCGCTGCCGAGGCCCGTACGCCCTATACGAGCTCCGAACTCTACAAGAACACCGAGGGCAAGCGTCTCTCCATCGAGGAGATGCGCGCCGGACGCAATCCCAACGCTTCGGCAGGCCCGCAACATCCCGTCGGCCGGCAGGCCGACATCGCCCGCATGACTCCCGACGAGCTGCGCGCCTTCTCCAAGGAAGACACGCCGAAGCTGCAGGGCGACGGCATCGACCGCCGCTACCTCAGCGATCCTCCGGGCGACCTGCTCAAGGCCCAGGGCGGCGGCCGCCTCAAGGCTACGGCCGATCCCGTTATTTCGGGCGATCCGGACAGCCCGTCGGCCTATCTCCGCCAGCGGCAGAGCAGGCAGTAAGCATTGACTCTTCCCACTTCCTTCAGGCGAACGGGTACACCCGCTTCGCCTGAAAACGTTATGGGGGCCATGAAAAGCCAAGCCTGCCCCGGCATTCCGGACAAAAGGTGCCGCTCGGGAAAGATCAGCGGCTTCGCTTGCATAGCCCCCTAAATTGACTATCCCGTAGGAATCACCCCGCGAAACGATTTGATGTCGCCAAGGTTGAAACGTCATGGACACTGCCTCTAAGCCTCTTCTCCGCGCCGACGCCGCCTCCTTCGGGCGGACCGAAGGCAGTGGTCCGGACTTGTCGTCCTTCACGCTCGACAACGGCCTCGATGTGGTCGTCATTCCGGATCGCCGCGTTCCCGTCGTCACGCACATGGTCTGGTATCGCAACGGTTCGGCGGACGATCCGCTCGGGCAGTCGGGCATCGCGCATTTCCTCGAGCACCTGATGTTCAAGGGCACCGAGAAGCACCCGGCCGGAGAGTTCTCGAAAGTGGTCTCGGGTCTCGGCGGCCAGGAGAACGCATTCACCTCCTTCGACTACACGGCCTATTTCCAGCGCGTCGCGCGCGAGAACCTCAAGACCATGATGGAGTTCGAGGCCGACCGCATGACGAACCTCCTGCTCGAGGAAGCCGTCATCGGCCCGGAGCGCGACGTGGTGCTGGAAGAGCGGCGCATGCGCGTCGAGACCGATCCCTCGGCTCAGCTCTCGGAAGCCATGGCGGCCTCGCTCTTCGTGCATCACCCTTACGGCATTCCGATCATCGGCTGGATGCACGAGATCGAGACGCTCAATCGTGACCACGCGCTCGATTACTATCGTCGCTTCTACACACCCGAGAACGGTATTCTCGTCGTTGCAGGCGATGTGAGCGAGGACGAGGTACGCCGTCTGGCCGATGCCACCTACGGCCGCATCGCGCCGCAGGGCAAGCGCCCGGTGCGCGTGCGTCCGCGCGAGCCCGATCCCGTGGCGGCGCGCCACATCACCGTGGCCGATCCGAAGGTCGAGCAGCCGACCATGCAGCGGCTCTATCTCGTGCCGTCCTGCCGCACGGCCTCGCAGCGCGATTGCTATTCGCTCGAGCTTCTCGCCGAGGTGATCGGCGGCGGCCCGACTTCCTATCTCTACCGCAAGCTCGTGATGGAGCGCGGCATCGCCGTGAATGCCGGCGCCTGGTACATGTCCTCCGCCATGGAGGACACCCGCTTCTGCGTCTATGCGGTGCCGGCCGAGGGCGTGTCGCTGCAGGCTCTGGAAGAGGCCGTCGATCAGGTGCTCAAGACGATTCCCGCCGAGGCGCTGGATGCGGATTCCATCGAGCGCGCCAAGACGCGCCTCGTGGCGGAGACGATCTATTCCACCGACAGCCAGTCCTCGCTCGCCCGCATCTACGGATCGGCGCTCGCCATCGGCGAGACCATCGATGAGGTGCGCCGCTGGCCCGTCGAGATCGAGACCGTCATGAAGGACGATCTCGCCTCCGCGGCCGAGCGCTATCTCATCCCCCGCCGGTCGGTGACGGGCTATCTGCAGAAGTCCGCTTCCTAAAGCGCCTGCATAAGAACCGAGGTAATCATGACAGCTTCTGCCGAAACCATGTCCTCGTCTCCGACCACGGTGAAGGCGCTGACCTCGACCGGCGGCGTCGAGGCTTGGCACGTCGAATCCGATGTCGTTCCGCTCATCGCCGTTTCCTTCATTTTCGAGGGCGGCTCGGCGCACGATCCGGCGGACAAGCCCGGCGTGGCGCAGATGCTCGCGCGCCTGCTCGACGAAGGAGCGGGCGAATACGATTCCGACGCGTTCCAGGAGCGCCTCGCCGCACGCGCCATCGAACTGTCCTTCAATGCGGGCAACGATGCTCTCGGCGGCTCCCTGAAGACGCTCGTCAAGCATGCGGACGAAGCCTTCGAGCTCCTGCGCCTCGCGCTCGCCGAGCCCCGCTTCGACCAGGATTCCATCGAGCGCGTGCGCGCCCAGACCATTGCGGGCCTCAAGTACCAGCAGAACGATCCGGGCGTCATGGCGACGCGCCGCTTCTTCGAGGAAGGCTTTGCCGGGCACCCCTATGGCCGCCCGACCTCCGGCACGCCCGAGAGCGTGGCGGCGATCACGCGGGACGATCTCGTGGCCATGCACAGGGCGATCATCGCGCGCGGCCGCGTCAAGGTCGCCGTCGTCGGCGCCATCAGCGGCGACAATCTTGCGAGCCTGCTCGACAAGGTGTTCGGCTCGCTGCCGGAGGCCCAGCCGCTCGGCATCATCGAGCCCGCTTTTCTGCAGAAGCTGGGATCGCGGATCGTGGTCGATCTCGATGTCCCGCAATCGGTCATCCGCTTCGGCATGAACGGCATCGCCTGGCGCGACCCGGGCTTCATCCCGGCCTATGTGCTCAACCACATCCTCGGCGGCGGCGCCTTCACCTCGCGCCTGTTCCAGGAGGTGCGCGAGAAGCGCGGACTCGCCTACAGCGTCGGCACCTCCCTCGTGAGCTACCGCGCGGCGAGCATGACCTGGGGCTACACCGCCACAAAGAACGAGCGCGTGGTCGAGGCTCTCGACGTCATCGCCGACGAGATGGCGAAGCTGACGAGCGAAGGCCCGTCCGACGAGGAGCTGCAGAAGGCGAAGGATTACCTCATCGGCTCCTATGCGCTCGGCTTCGATACCTCGACCAAGATCGCCCATACCCTGGCGCAGATCGCCTTCGAGGGCCTCGGCATCGACTATATCGCGCGCCGCAACAGCTTGGTCGCGGCCGTGACGCAAGCCGACATTCGGGCGGCGGCCGAACGCATCTTCGGCGACGGCCGGATGTTCACCGTGATCGCGGGGCGGCCGACCGGGGTGTGATGGTTCCATGACGGCAGGAGATCTTTGCCCTTCTGCCAATAGATAATGCGCCCTGAGAGACCGGCTCATCAATGGTCCTCTCCCTGCGCCCTCATCCTGAGGAGCGTAGCGTCTCGAAGGACGAGGGCGTTTCCAGTGCGCGCTGGAACCTCCTTCGAGACGCCGCTTTCAGCGCCTCCTCAGGATGAGGTTGAGTATTGTGAGCGGTCTCTCGGAGCACGGGTTCAGGTTCAATGCTGGACCCTAGAGCAACGGACCCAAAAGTGGACCCACTTTTGGGATCTAATCCGATGCTCCACTCTTTGAAGAGCGCATCGTTGAGTGCGGAAAACGGGATCCACTTTTCCGCACGATGCGCTAGCCTCGGGCCCCTCTCTGCCCTAATCTTCCGCTCCTACCTTGAACGAGCCGGAGTACGCATATGGCCCTGCAGCAATCGATCGATCTTGCCCTGGAAGCCAATATCGGGGGAGGCGGTCTGCCGCAGGCGGCGCTCGACGAGGCGCTTGCGCTTGTCGGCGATGCCATGAAGCGGCTGGCCGAGGACGACGCCTCGGGGCGGCTGCCGCTGCTGCACATGCCGCGCACCACCGACGATCTCGCCGGCATCCGCGAGGCGGCGGCCTTTCTGCGCGATGACGCAACGGACGTGGTCATTCTCGGCGTCGGCGGCTCGAGCCTCGGCGGCCAGACCCTGGCGCAGCTGAAGGATTATGCGGTTCCGGGCACCGGGCGCTTCACCGAAAGCCCGCGCATCCACTTCCTCGACAATCTCGATCCCATCACCTTCGACCGCGTCCTGCACAAGCTGCCGCTCTCCTCGACCAAGTTCGTGGCGATCTCGAAATCCGGCGGCACGGGCGAGACGCTGATGCAGACCATCGCGGTTCTCACGGCCCTGGAGAAGGCGGGCCTGCACTCGCACCCGAAGGACCTGTTCCTGGGTTTGTCCGAGCCGCGCACGAGTGGCGGCAAGAACGCCCTGCGCGACCTCCTGGAGCCTGAGGACGTGCGTTTCCTGGATCATCACACCGGCATCGGCGGGCGCTATTCGGTGCTGACCAATGTGGGTCTCCTGCCGGCCGCCGTGCTCGGGCTCGACATCGAGGCCATCCGGCAGGGCGCGGCCGAAGCCTATGAGCCCTTCCGCAGCGGCGCGGCCGCCAAGGACGCGCCGGCCGCCCTGGGTGCGGCGCTCAACGTCGCGGCCGCGAAGGCCGGCAAGGGCATCGCCGTCGCCATGGCCTATGCGGACCGGCTCGAGCGCTTCACCCGCTGGTGGGTGCAGCTCTGGGCCGAGAGCGTCGGCAAGGACGGCAAGGGCACGCAGCCCGTCGCCGCCATCGGGCCCGTGGACCAGCACAGCCAGCAGCAGCTCTATCTCGCCGGCCCCAACGACAAGCTCTTCACCGTGCTCACCACCGGCGTCTCCGGAAAGGGCCCGGTCATGAACGAGGCGCTGGCCCGGCGCGCGGGCCAGCCGGCCTTCGCGGGCAAGACCATCGGCGACCTTGTCGCCGCCCAGGGCCGCGCCATGGCCGACACCTTCGCCAGGAACAGCCGCCCCACCCGCCAGATCCATGTCGAGACCCTGAACGAGCGCGCCCTGGGCGAGCTCCTGATGCACTTCATGCTGGAGACGATCCTGGCCGGCTACGCCATGGGCGTCGACCCGTTCGACCAGCCCGCCGTGGAGGAAGCCAAGATCCTGGCGAAGGAATATCTGGCGCAGGGGTAGGGGTGGCCATCTCGGGAGAGCGAAGCGATTCCGGGATGACGACCGAAGAGGGCAGGGGAATAACGTCGCGCGTTCTGGTTTCCGCCGCCGTCACCCCCTATGTTTCCTCTTCCGAATCCGAAGGTCAGACGCTTCCCATGCATGTCCGCCGCCTCGATCCCATCCTCGTCGACCGCATCGCTGCGGGCGAGGTCGTCGAGCGCCCGGCGGCGGCCGTGAAGGAACTCGTGGAGAACGCGGTCGATGCGGGCGCGACCTCCATCGAGATCGCGGTCGAGGCCGGCGGGCGGCGCCTGATCCGGATCGTCGACGACGGGCGGGGCATGAACCCGGAGGATCTGGAGCTGGCGGTCGAGCGCCACGCCACCTCGAAGCTTCCGGACGGCGATCTGTTCTCGATCAACACGCTTGGTTTCCGCGGCGAGGCCTTGCCGTCCATCGGGGCGGTCGCGCGACTGTCCATCGTCACCCGCACGGCCGAGGCCGAGACCGGCTCGTCCATCGTGGTCGAGGCGGGCATGAAGGGCCCCGTGCGGCCGGCGCCCGCGTCGAAGGGCACGCGCGTCGAGGTGACGGACCTGTTCGCCGCCACGCCCGCGCGCCTGAAGTTCCTCAAGAGCGACCGCTCGGAAGCACAGGCGGTGGCGGAGATCGTCAAGCGGCTCGCCATCGCGCATCCGACGATCCGCTTCACCCTGTCGGGCGAGCACATCACCGCCTTCACCTATCCGCCGGAAGAGCCCGGGGAGCACGGCTTCCTGCGCCGCCTCTCGCGGGTGCTGGGAGCGGAGTTCCACGAGAACGCCATGGCCATCGGGGTGGAGCGCGAGGGCGTGCGGCTCACGGGCTTCGCGAGCCTGCCGACCTATCATCGCGGCACCGGGACCTCGATCCATTTCGTGGTCAACGGGCGGCCCGTGCGCGACAAGCTGCTTCTGGGCGCCGTGCGCGGCGCCTATGCGGACGTGATGGCGTCCGACCGGCATCCGGTTCTCGCCATCATGATCGATCTCGATCCGCGCGCGGTCGACGTCAACGTGCATCCGGCCAAGACCGAGGTGCGCTTCCGCGATCCCGCCTTCGTGCGCGGCTTCGTGGTGGGTGCGATCAAGGAAGCCATCACCCGCTACGCCTTCCGCGCCTCGTCGACCGGCGGAACGCGAACCCTGGAAAGCCTGCGCCCGCAGGGAGCGCTGCCGTCGCGCCCGGCCTATCCGCACCGCACCCATGCGATCCGTCCGAAGAGCGCCTTCGCCAATTGGCAGGCGCCGCTCGATGTGCCGGAGCGGCACCACGCGCCGGCCGGCCTTTCGGAGACACAGGCGAGCCTGTCCGACCTCGCCGGTCCCTCGGCCGACAGCCGCGCGACCCTGCGGGAGATCGACGCGGAAACGGAGATGTCGCCTCTCGGGGCCGCCCGCGCACAGCTGCACGGCACCTACATCGTCGCGCAGACGCAGGACGGCATCGTCATCGTCGATCAGCATGCGGCGCACGAGCGCCTCGTCTACGAGCGCCTCAAGCGCGAGCGTGCTTCCTCGGGCATCGCCCGGCAATTGCTGCTGATCCCCGAGGTGGTGGACCTCGATCCCGTCGATGCGGACCGCGTGCTGGCGGAGGCCTCTTCTCTGGAAAGCCTTGGCCTTGTGGTCGAGCCCTTCGGCCACGGCGCGCTGCTCGTGCGCGAAGTGCCTGCCGCGCTCGCGGGCGGGCGCATCAAGGCGCTGGTGCAGGATGTAGCCGATGCCCTCGCGGAGTGGGGGCAGGGGGCCGCGGGCCCGCTGGAGGAGCGCCTGGACGCCGTGCTCTCGCGCATGTCCTGCCACGGCTCCATCCGCGCCGGGCGGCGCATGCGGCCCGAGGAGATGGATGCGCTGCTGCGCGAGATGGAGGCGACGCCGCTCTCCGGCCAGTGCAATCACGGCCGCCCGACCTATGTCGAACTCAAGCTGACCGATATCGAGCGCCTGTTCGGGCGGCGTTAGGCCCTTCTGGGACACTGCCTCCGCGCAACGATGTGAAGGTGCGGACGTTATCGTCATCAGAGACGTTCCCCGCACCGTCATGAGACGCTCCGGGCGCTTACAGGAGGCGGGAGAGGAGCTCAGGCCAACCTTCGCGACAGGAGAAGGGCGATGAAGGTCTTGAAAGTCATCGGATTGTCCGTTCTCAGCATAGCTCTTGCGGCCGGCGGCGCCCTTGCGCAAGGCAAGAAGTGGGAAACCGTCAAGATCGCCACGGAGGGCGCCTACGAGCCGTGGAACTTCACCGGCCCCGGCGGCAAGCTCGAAGGCTTCGAGATCGACCTCGCCAACGAGCTGTGCACCCGCATGAAGGTGAAGTGCGAGATCGTCGCCCAGGACTGGGACGGCATCATCCCGGCGCTTCAGGCCAAGAAGTACGACGCCATCATGGCCGGCATGAGCATCACCGACGAGCGCAAGAAGACCATCGATTTCTCGAATCCATATGCGGCCGGACCGAACGGCTTCCTCGTTCCCAAGGACTCGCCGCTCGCCAAGATGCCGGGCACGGGGCAGGCCTTCAACCTGTCGACCCAGCAGGCGGCGGCCGAGAAGGCCATCGCCGACCTGAAGCCGCTCCTGAAGGGCAAGACCATCGGCGTGCAGACCTCGACCATCCACTCGAACTTCGCCGACAAGTACCTGAAGGACGTGGCCGAAATCCGTGAGTACAAGACCACCGAGCAGCACGATCTCGATCTCGCCGCCGGGCGCATCGATGCGGTTCTGGCGGACGCGACGGCATTGAGCGGAACGCTGCGCAAGCCGGAATTCAAGGACTTCGTGCTCGTCGGACCCTCGATCACCGGCGGCCTCCTCGGCCCCGGCGTCGGCGCGGGCCTTCGCAAGGAAGACACCGATCTGAAGGCCATGTTCAACGACGCGATCGCGGCGGCCATCGCGGACGGGACCGTCAAGAAGCTGTCCGAGAAATGGTTCAAGATCGACATCACGCCGGTGACGTGAGCCCGCGCGGGAAACGGGCCTGACCGGCGAGGCCCGGTCAGACCGTGGTGCGGTAGAGCTTGAGGTCCTTGCGCGCCGGAGCGGACGCGAGATGGGCCGGCATGGCGGCCTGGGCGAGGCAATCCTCGAACCGCATCTCATCGGCCGCATGCGCGACCGGTGCCATCCCGTCCTCCTCGGCTCCGAACGCGACGCCCGCGTAATCGCCGTGGCGCCAGCACACGCGGGCGCGGCGCACCTGCAGGTCGTGCGCCGCGATGTAGAGCTCGAAGGTCTCCGGCAGGTCCATGTGCCGCTTGACCGCAATTCGGGCGCCGCCGGTCGAGATGTCCTTCACCGTGCAGGAGATCATCGCTTCGGGACCCAGCATGATTTTCGCCGGGTGATGCGTGGGAAAGCGCCTGGCTTGCCGACGATTATCGAGAGCGGTGACGGAAACCATGAAGGTGACCTTGGGGAAGGTGACAGATGAAGCTTGGCATTAACCATTTGTTAACCGACTTCTCAAGTCCCTCCGAAGAGGTATTCGCCTAAAAGCTAAGGCTTTTCCCATCGATCAGCGCGACGGGCCCTTCCGCTCGGCCGAGGCCGCCCAGATGTTCAGGTTGCCTTCGCCGGCGAACCGGTCGATCTCGGCAAGCTCCTCGGCAGTGAACGACAGGTTCCTGAGCGCGCCGACGCAGTCGACGACCTGCTCGGGACGGCTCGCGCCGATGAGGGCCGTGGTGACGCGGCCGCCGCGCAGGACCCAGGCCAGGGCCATCTGCGCCAGGGTCTGGCCGCGCCGCTCGGCGATGCCGTTGAGCCCCCGGATGCGGGCGATGTTCTCGTCGTTGAGGAAGGTCGAGCGCAGGGACTTGCCCTGGGCCGCGCGGCTCTCTTCGGGAATGCCGTTCAGGTATTTCGTCGTCAACATGCCCTGCGCCAGCGGCGAGAACACGATCGAGCCCATGCCGAGATCCTCGAGCGTGTCGAGCAGCCCGTCCTCCTCGATCCAGCGATTGAGCATGGAATAGCTCGGCTGGTGGATGATGCAGGGCGTCTTGAGGTCGCGCAGGATCGCCAGCGCCTCGCGGGTGCGCTGACTGTTGTAGGACGACAGCCCCACATAGAGCGCCTTGCCCTGCCGCACGGCCGAATCGAGCGCCAGCATGGTCTCTTCCAGGGGCGTGTCCGGGTCGAAGCGGTGGGAGTAGAAGATGTCCACATAGTCGAGCCCCATGCGCTTGAGGCTCTGGTCGAGGCTCGACAGCAGATACTTCCGGCTGCCCCACTCGCCATAGGGTCCCGGCCACATCCGGTAGCCCGCCTTGGTGGAGATCACCAGCTCGTCGCGCAGCCCATGAAAATCGTTGCGCAGGATCTCGCCGAACAGCGTCTCGGCGGAACCGGGGGGCGGCCCGTAATTGTTCGCGAGATCGAAATGCGTGATTCCGAGATCGAACGCGGTCCGGCAGATCGCCCGCGCGGTCGCGGCCGATTTGTCCTCGCCGAAATTGTGCCAGAGCCCGAGCGAGATCGCGGGCAGCAGCAGCCCGCTGCGGCCGCACCGATTGTAGATCATCTCGTCATAGCGGTTCTCGGCGGGCAGATAGGCCATCGGATTCTCCAGCGGGCAATGAGGCAGACAATTTACATAGCGCGGCTGATGCACGTTCAACAACATGGGCGCCGGCCATTCCACCCGGACAGGGGGCAACGCTTCTCCCTCTCGCGCTCGGGAGAGGGCCGGGGTGAGGGCAGGCCGGTGCCGGAGAAGACGGGAGGATGCAGGTTCGGCCCGCCCCGCGACCCTCACCCTTCGTTGCGAGGCGCAAGCGTCTTTCCCTCCCCCTTGTGGGGAGGGATTAAGGGTGGGGGTGTCAGCGCCACACGCGGATAGGCTATCGCTCACACCCCCACCTCCCCCTCCTCCCCACACGGGGGAGGAGAGCTTCCGGTGAGCCTGCGCGTAATGTTCTCACTTTGTTCTTGACAGGCAGGGCAAGCTCGGCTATATCATTGCCCATCCCCGCCCGACGAGGGACGCGCTTCGCGAGGCGTCACGAGTGTCGGGGCAGGGAGCGGGCCTGCCGGAC
>JAEWKH010000077.1 GCA_023386155.1 Pseudomonadota bacterium | reverse complement strand
GGCTCTTCCACTTACCATACCCATCGAGCCGGATGCCCTCGCACCTCCCCTCGACCCTTCAAGCCCGGCCCCGCAAGGCGCCGGGCCTGAAGGTGCTGGCTCCAAGGGGGCTGGCTCTTTGACATCGCACAGCAGGCCCACGCGTCCTCCATCGCACCGTCGTCATGGCCGGGCTCGTCCCGGCCATCCACGCCTTCACATCCGGCAAGGTTTCCTCCGCCCTCATCCTGAGGAGCGGCTGAAAGCGGCGTCTCGAAGGAGGGTCCAGTGCTCTCTGGAGCCTCCTTCGAGACGGTCGCTGCGAAACCTCCTCAAGATGAGGGAGGGGGGTGTTGAAAGCGGGATCATCGGTCCGGAACCGATAACGACCTGTGGCGTGGATGCCTGAATTCCGTGCACCATCCGCCGCCGCCTCTGGAGAGTCCGGCCCGGAGCGCTATGGTTCAAGCACCCTCATGTCCGATTCGACCATGTCCCCACGCAGCACCCCCTCCGAAAAGCCCGTCGACCACCTGACGCCCGATGAGGCGCGGATCGAGCACGAGGCGCTCGGCGCCGAGATTGCGGCGCACGACCGGCGCTATTACGAGGAGGACGCGCCGAGCGTCTCGGATGCCGAATACGATGCCCTGCGCAAGCGCTACGAGGCGCTGGAGGATCAGTTCCCCGAACTGAAGTCGCCCGAGAGCCTGACCCAAAAGGTCGGCTCCAAGGTGTCGGAGAAATTCGGCAAGATCCGCCACCGGGTGCCGATGCTCTCGCTCGCCAACGGCTTCGCCGACGAGGAGGTGGACGAGTTCGTGGAACGCATCCGCCGCTTCCTCAATCTCAAGGCCGGTGAACCGCTCGCCTTTACGGCCGAGCCCAAGATCGACGGCCTGTCGCTCAGCCTGCGCTACGAGAACGGCAGGCTCGTGTCCGCCGCCACCCGCGGCGACGGCGCGGTGGGCGAGGACGTGACGAACAACGCCCGCACGGTGGGCGACATCCCGCACCGGCTCAAGGGTGCGGACGTGCCCGACATTCTCGAGGTGCGCGGCGAGGTCTACCTGTCGCACGAGGATTTCGCCGCCATCAATGCGCGCCAGGAGGCGGCCGGTAAGGCGCTCTTCGCCAATCCGCGCAACGCGGCGGCGGGCAGCCTGCGCCAGCTCGATGCGTCGATCACCGCCTCGCGCCCCTTGCGCTTCTTCGCCTATGCCTGGGGCGAGGTGAGCAAGATGCCGGCGACGACGCAACACGGCATGATGGAGTGCTTCCGCAGCTTCGGACTCAAGGTCAATCCGCTCACGCGCCGCTGCACGAGCGTTGCCGAGATGCTGGAGCATTACCACGCCATCGAGACCGACCGCGCCAATCTCGGCTACGACATCGACGGCGTCGTCTACAAGGTGGACGACCTGGGCCTGCAGCAGCGCCTCGGCTTCGTGTCCCGCTCGCCGCGCTGGGCGCTGGCGCACAAGTTCCCGGCGCAGAAAGCCGTGACGGTGCTCGAAGGCATCGAGATCAATGTGGGCCGTACCGGCTCGCTCAATCCCATCGCGCGGCTGAAGCCCGTCACCGTCGGCGGCGTCGTGGTGTCGAACGCGACCCTGCACAACGAGGATTACATCAAGGGCATCGGCGGCAACGGCGAGAAGATCCGCAACGGCGTCGATATCCGCATCGGCGATACGGTCGTCATCAACCGGGCCGGCGACGTGATCCCGAAGGTGCTCGACGTGGTGCTGGAGAAGCGCCCCGCCGACGCGAAGCCTTACGAGTTCCCGACCACGTGCCCGGCCTGTGGCAGCCACGCGGTGCGCGAGGTCAATCCGCGCACCGGCAAGGAGGACGCGGTGCGCCGCTGCACCGGCGGCCTCATCTGCCCGGCCCAGGCCCGCGAGCGCCTGAAGCATTTCGTGTCGCGCAACGCATTCGACATCGAGGGCATGGGCGAGCAGCGCATCGACGAGTTCTACGAGGAGGGTCTCGTCCAGCGCCCGCAGGACATCTTCACGCTTGCAGCCCGCAATGCACGCAGCCTGAAGCGCCTGGAGAACCGCGAAGGATGGGGCGAGACGAGCGTCAAGAACCTGTTTTCCGCCATCGAGGCGCGCCGCTCGATCGCGCTCAACCGCTTCATCTTCGCGCTCGGCATCCCGCATATCGGCGAGACCTCGGCGCGGTTGCTGGCGCGCCATTTCGGCACCTTCGAGCATCTGCGCGAGACGGCGAAGGAGGCGGCCGATCCGGCATCGGACGCCCATGCGGAATTGACCGCCATCGGGGGCATCGGACCCGTGGTGGCTGAGGCCGTCGTCGAGTTCTTCAAGGAGCAGCACAACGAGGAGATGCTCGATGCGCTTCTCGCGCAGGTCACCGTCGAGCCGATGGAGGCTCCGGCCTCCGCGAACTCGCCCGTGGCCGGCAAGACCGTGGTGTTCACCGGGTCGCTCGAGCAGATGACCCGCGAGGAGGCCAAGGCCATGGCCGAGCGGCTCGGGGCCAAGGTGGCGGGCTCGGTGTCCAAGAAGACGGACATCGTGGTGGCGGGTCCCGGCGCGGGCTCGAAGCTCGCCAAGGCGGCCGAGCTCGGGCTTCAGGTCATGGACGAGGACGGCTGGTTCGCCCTCGTCGGGCGGGGATGAGACTTCCGTCCAAGACTTGCGCGCAATGATATGGCATGGTGGCCCGATGACGGTGATCACCCCCGAGGTCTCGCTCGACCCTAACCAGGTCGGAGCGGGAGACGTGACGCATTTCTGGCGAGTGCCGCGCTATCGCGACCTCGACTGCCTGCGCGCGACCTTCCGCCGCCATGCCTATGCCCGCCACAGCCATGACACCTATGCCATCGCGGCCGTCCTGGCGGGCTGCGAAACCTTCTTCCATCGCGGCGAGCAGCGCTACGTGCCGGCAGGCTCCATCGCCGTCGTCTGCCCGGACGAGATCCATGACGGGGCGCCGCATGGCGGAGGGTTCGAGTACCGGACGTTCTATCCGTCGCCGGAGCTGATGCAGGAGATCGCCGAGGACGTGGCCGGGCGGCCGCTCTCCCGTGCTCCCTGGTTTGCGCATTCCGTCATCGACGATCCCGAGCTGTTCCAGGCCCAGGTCAGGCTTCATGCCTGCCTCTGCCGGGAGGAAAGCTGGACCTCCGAGATGGAGCAGGACACCCGTCTCATCGATTTCCTGAGCCGACTGATCGCCCGCTGGGCCGATCTCGATGCCCTGCCGAATCTGCGCTACGGCTCGAAGGGCATCCTGCGGGTGCGCGACTATCTCGACGCTCACATGGGCGATGAGGCGGACCTCGCCGATCTCGCCAATATGGCCGGCCTCTCGCGCAGTCACTTCATCCGCGCCTTCGCCAAGGAAACCGGCCTGACGCCCCATGCCTATCTCCTCGACCGGCGCTTCCGGGCGGCCACCAAGCTGCTGAGCCGGGGGCAGGCGCCCGGTGACGTCGCCGCCGCCTGTGGCTTCTTCGACCAGAGCCACCTCAACCGCGTCTTCAAGGCCCGCATGGGCGTGACGCCCGGCGCCTACCGGGCTGCCTGAACCGCACTTTCATCCAAGACGGCCCGTCGTCCGTCCTGCATAAGGCGGGAAAACGAGCATGGTCATGGATCAAATAAATCCCTTCGCCTCAACGTACCGCCGCGAAATCCGGGCGGGCCTGCGCGACATTGCGCCCGTGGTCGTGGCGGCCATCCCCATCAGCCTGCTCTTCGGGGCCGTGGCGGCCGCCAAGGGCCTGTCGCCCCTTGAGGTCACGGTCATGTCGGGCCTCGTCTTCGCGGGCGGGGCGCAGTTCGCCGCCATCGAGGCATGGATCCATCCCGCACCCATCCTGACGCTCGCCTTCGCGACGCTGCTGATCAATGCCCGCCATGTGCTGATGGGAGCTTCCCTGTCGCCCAAGGTGCGGATGTCCCGGGTCCAGACGTTCCTGTCGTTCTTCTTCCTGACGGACGAGGCCTGGGCCCTGTCCGAGCGCCGCGCCCTCGACCGGCCGGTGACGTTTGCCTACTGGGCCGCCATGGGTGTGGTGCTGTGGGCGAACTGGACCATCTTCTCGGGCCTCGGAGCGGTGCTCGGCTCGTTCCTCGGCGACCCGGAGCGCATCGGTGCGGACTTCGCCTTCACGGCCCTGTTCATCGGCCTCGTCGCCGGCTTCGGGAAAAGCCGGGTGACGCTCGTCACCGTCGCGGTCAGCGCCGGCGTCGCGGCCCTCGTTCATCACTTCATCGGCGCGCCCTGGCATGTGGCCTCGGGCGCGCTCGCCGGCATCGCCGCCGCCTATCTCTCCGCTCCCGAGGAGGCGCGTTCATGAGCCTCGACACCACAACCCTGCTTGCCATCATCGCCATGGCGGTCGTGACCTATTTCACCCGCGTCGCAGGCCTCTTCGTGGCCGACCGCCTCGTGCTCACGGGCCGCGCCAAGGCCGCGTTCGACGCCATCCCGCCGGCGGTGCTGGTCGCCGTCATCGCGCCGACCGCGCTCACCACCGGCTGGGCGGAAGCCATCGCGGCGGCGATCACCGCCGTCGCGGCCTTCCGGCTTCCGCTGCTCGGAACGGTGGCGGTCGGCGTGATCGCCGTCGTGGTGCTGCGGAACGTGATCTAGTCAATGGCCTGCGTGGCGTTCTCAAGCCACGCCCGCGTCTCGGCGTCGAGCTCCGGCCCGATCTTCTCGCGCACTGCGGCGTGATAGGCGTTGAGCCATGCGAGCTCGTCGGCGGTCATGATGGCGGGCTCGACGAGGCGCAGGTCGACGGGCGTGAAGGTGAGCGTCTCGAAGCCCATCATCTCCCGGTCGCCGCCGGGAATCGTGCGCGGCTCCACGAGGATCAGGTTCTCGATGCGGATGCCATAGGCGCCGGGCTTGTAGAAGCCCGGCTCGTTGGACAGCATCATGCCCACCTCCAGCGGCGTGTGCCCGGTCTTGGCGATGCGCTGCGGGCCCTCGTGCACCGAGAGATAGCTGCCGATGCCGTGGCCCGTGCCGTGATCGAAATCGAGACCGGCCTCCCACAGCGGCTTGCGGGCGAAGGAATCGATCTGCGCGCCCGTCGTGCCCTTCGGAAACACGGCCTGCGCAATGGCGATGTGGCCCTTGAGCACGCGCGTGAAGCGGTCCTTCATCTCGGGCGTCGGCTCGCCCACGATGATCGTGCGGGTGATGTCCGTGGTGCCGTCCTCGTACTGCGCCCCGGAATCGATCAGGAAGATCTGGTTCATCTCGAGGGTGCGGTTGCTCGAACGCGTCACGCGGTAATGGGGCAGGGCGGCATTGGGGCCAGCGCCCGAAATGCTCGGGAAGGAGACGTTCTTCAGGGCGCCCGTCTGGGTGCGGAAGGCCTCCAGCGCCTCGACCGCGTCGATTTCCGTCAGCTTGCCCGACGGAGCCTCGCGGTCGAGCCAGGCCAGGAAACGGGCCACCGCCACGCCGTCGCGCAGATGTGCGGCATGGGAGCCTGCGATCTCGGCCTCGTTCTTGACCGCCTTCATGAGGGCGATCGGATCGGCTCCGACATCCACCGTGCCCCCAGCCGCCTCGATGCGCCGGATCAGGGCGACCGCGCCGGTGGCGGAATCGATGCGGATCTTGCCGCCTACCTGGCCCAGCGCGTCGAGAGCGCTCTGGAAGGTTGCGATCGGGGCGAAATCCGCGAGGTCGCCCACCGCCGCGCCGGCTTCGTTCGTCACCTTCGCCGGATCGAAGAACAGGCTGGCGCGGCCCTCCCTGGGAAGGATGGCATAGCCGAGGGGCAGGGGCGTGTGCCCCACGTCGCCGCCGCGCAGGTTGAAGGCCCAGGCGAGATTGTGCGGGTCGGAGATGACCAGCGCGTCCAGCTTCGCCTCCGCCATCTTCCTACGGATGCGCTCCAGCTTGGCGGGCGCGGCCTCGCCGGCATATTCGAGCGGATGCGGCCGCACGGGAGCCTGCGGCGGAGCCGGGCGGTCGATCCAGATCACGTCGACGAGGTTGATGTCGACCGGCGCGAGCCTGCCGCCGACGCGGTTCACCGCCTGCTCGAGCTTCTTCAGGTCGTCGCTCGTGTGGAGCCATGGATCATAGGCCAGGGTGCCGCCCGGCGGCAGCCGGTCGGCGATCCAGTTCTCCGGCGTGGACTGGGCCAGCCGGACCGGCGTGATGACGGAGGTGTCGACCTGCTCGGCGGCCTGGACCGTATAGCGCCCGTCCACCACGAGGGCGGCCTCTTTCTGGAGGATGATGGCCGTGCCCGCGGAACCGGTAAAGCCGGTGAGCCAGGCCAGGCGCTCCGCGCTCTTCGGCACATACTCTCCCTGGTGCTCATCGGCGCGGGGAACGATGAAGCCGTCGAAGCCACGCCGGGCCAGCTCGGCCCGCAGCTTGGCGATGTGCTTCGGCCCTTGGGCGGGAGAGGTCGTGTCGTCGAAGAACTGGAATTGAGCCATGGAAAACAGCACCGAGGTCGCATAGTGACGAGGGCGGCACGCTAGAGCATCGGCCCCAAAAGGGAAACGCAGTTTTGAGACGCGGGCACCCGGGATGGAAAGCGAAAGGCTGCGGCTCCGATGTGCAGCGGGGTCCGCTGCAAGTTCGAGCATTCCGTATAAGAAATATGCGCCTTGTGCCTAGAAGATAAGCT
>JAEWKH010000046.1 GCA_023386155.1 Pseudomonadota bacterium | reverse complement strand
TTCCGATGGTATGGGCAAAGCCTGTCAGTGGTGCATAGAATATTTAAGAAACCCACAATTAATGACACGATTTGTATTTAATTGACAATACAATGATAAAAATATAAGTCTTGCTTTAATTAGAGCGCCCGTTTAAATTATTTTTGTGCAGTTGACGTAATTCATGAAAATTAACCGGTCTGTTAATCATTACGTTCACTGCACACCTTCATTTTTTTCACACCTATCCACGCCTGAAAACTATGTTATAATCAGCACTTTCTGTCAGAATGAAATTTACTAATTATGAATAACATAACCGTAAAAAGTCTGATTCAAAGCAATTACCCTACACTGCATCAGGCGGAAAAAAAGGTCGCTGACTATATTCTTAGCCACGCACATGAAGTCGTGAACTATAGTGTCACTGAACTATCAGAAAAAAGCCATGCCAGTGAAGCGACTATCGTACGCACCTGTAAGAAATTAGGTTATCAGGGTTATTACCATTTAAAAATTGCATTAGCAAAAGAAGTCATTAATCCTGACAATAGCTATCCTGATAATACCGATTTTACCGATATAACGTCGCTGGCCACATTTTTATTAAAAAAACAGGCCGAAGATTTAATACAATCAACGCAATTTTTTAATGCCGAAGTGCTTGAGTCCATTCTCAAACTACTTGCTAATTGCGATACTATTTTCTTTTTTGCTGCCGGAAATTCAAACCCTCTGGCCGTTTATGGTGCTTATAAATTCAGCCAACTCGGATTAAAAACCGTTGTTCACGTCAGCCCGGAAATGCAAATTAATGCGGCATATTCTATGGGGAAACGCGACCTGGCGATTGGTATTTCTAACTCTGGCAGCACCAACTTAATGGTCGATATCTTTAAAGTGGTGAAAGAGCGCGGTGCCAAATCCGTTTGTATCACTAACTATATTAAATCTCCGTTATCAAAACTCTCCACCCATCAACTCAATACCGCGGTCAGCGATAAAATCTTCTTTGAAGCCTTCGACTCCACTCGCGTTCCGGCAATGGGCGTTATTGATATGCTGGTGCTGTTGTTTATGTATAAAAACAAGGCGCATTACGAGAAATACCGCACCCGTGAAGAGTTTCTCGGCTCCCGTTTCAAGGGGTAAAAGGTCATCCTTTCACCCCTTGTGCAGGTTTAGCTGTTCAGTAGCTCACGCGCCTGCGCCAGGACATTTTCCGGCGTAAAACCAAAGTGTTTGAACAACACATTCGCCGGAGCAGACTCACCAAAGCTCGTCATGCCGATCACTTTACCGTCCAGGCCCACGTAGCGTTCCCAGAATCCGGCGATGCTGGCTTCTACCGCCAGACGTTTGCGTACAGCTTTTGGCAATACCGACTCTTTGTACGCCGCATCCTGATTATCGAAACGCTCGGTACACGGCAGGGAAACCACGCGAACTTTACGCCCTTCTTCCGTTAACGCTTTTGCGGCGCTGACCACTAACTCAATCTCTGAACCCGCAGAAATGAGGATCATCTCAGGCTGACCGTCACAATCACTCAGTACATAACCACCACGCGCAATCTCTGCCAACTGTGCAGCGGTGCGCGGCTGTTGCGCCAGAGGTTGGCGCGTTAATACCAACGACGTTGGGCCATCTTTGCGCTCAATCGCCTGTTGCCAGGCCACCGCCACTTCCACCTGATCGCAACCGCGCCAGGTTTCCATATTCGGCGTCAGACGCAGCGACGCCAGTTGCTCAACGGGCTGATGTGTCGGGCCGTCTTCGCCCAGGCCGATGGTATCGTGGGTATAAACAAACACCGAGCGGATCTTCATCAGCGCCGCCATGCGCAGTGCATTACGCGCATATTCCATAAACATCAGGAAAGTACCGCCGTAAGGGATAAACCCACCATGCAGCGCAAGACCGTTCATGATGGCCGACATACCAAATTCACGCACGCCATAGGAGATGTAATTCCCCGCCGGATTTTCCCCGGTGAAATCAACCGATTTCTGATGGCGAGTCAGGTTAGAGGGCGACAAGTCCGCCGAGCCGCCCATCAGTTCCGGCAGCATATCCGCGAAGTGATTGAGGCATTTCTGGCTGACCTGACGGGTTGCCAGCGCCGCCGGATGGGATTGCAGATCGTGCACATATTTCTGCATATTCTCGGCCCAGCCAGCAGGCAAATCACCCTTCATGCGACGAGTAAACTCCGCCGCCAGTTCCGGCCACTGCTTCGCGTAGTCGGCAAACAGTGCATCCCATTCCTGTTGAACCTGCGCGCCTTTCTCGGTCGCATCCCATTCGGCATAAATTTCACCAGGAATTTCGAAAGGGGCATACGGCCATTGCAGACGTTCACGCACCAGCGCCACTTCATCTGCACCCAGCGCCGAGCCGTGGCAATCGTGGCTGTTGGCTTTATTTGGCGAACCAAAACCGATAATCGTTTTGCAGCACAGCAGACTGGGCTTATCCGTGACGCTTTTCGCTTCACGCACCGCAGCATCTACCGCTTCTGGATCGTGACCATCAACGCCTTCAATGACATGCCAGCCGTAGGCACGAAAACGGGCAGCCGTATCTTCAGCGAACCAGCCTTCTACGTGACCATCGATCGAAATACCGTTATCGTCCCAGATAGCAATCAGATTGCCGAGCTTCAGCGTTCCTGCAAGACCACAGGCCTCGTGGGAGATCCCTTCCATCAGGCAGCCATCACCCAAAAATGGCCATGTGTGATGATCAACAATATTAAAGCCCGGTTTGTTAAATTCTGCCGCCAGCGCCTTCTCCGCAATCGCCATCCCCACCGCATTAGCTACGCCCTGCCCCAACGGGCCGGTGGTGGTTTCAACACCCGGCGTATAACCATATTCTGGATGACCCGGCGTGCGGGAGTGGAGCTGACGAAAGTCGCGAATATCATCCATCGACAGGTCGTAGCCTGTAAGATGCAGCAAAGCGTAAATCAACATGGAGCCGTGACCGTTCGACTGAACATAGCGGTCGCGGTTAAACCACTGCGGATTTTTTGGGTTATGACGCAGGTGACGACGCCAGACCACTTCGGCAATATCCGCCATCCCCATCGGCGCGCCCGGATGACCGGAGTTCGCTTTCTGGATCGCATCAACACTTAACATTCGGATGGCATTAGCCAGTAATTGTGAATTCATACTTCAGCTCTCTCTGTCTGGCGGGCTGAAACCAGCCCGCTAATCTCGAATTAGTTAGCACAGGCCACTGTCATTTCTGTCGGGCGCGGTCTGCTCATTACGGTTTTGATTTCGTCGCGCAGGATTTGCGATTTGCCGCCAAATATCACCTGTACACCGCCATCACCCAGTTTCACTAAACCCGCAGCCCCCAACTCCTTCAGCCGTTTTTCATTCACTTTCTTATCGTCTACCAGCGCCAGCCGCAGGCGTGTTGCGCAGGCATCCACATCTTCGATATTGTCGAAACCACCTACTGCTTCGATGATTTGGTATGGACGTTCTTCGCGCGTTAATGTGGTTGCAACGGCAATCTCTTCATCCTCACGTCCCGGTGTTTTCAGATTCAACTTGCGGATCAGTACCCGAAATACGGTGTAGTAAATCGCTGCATAGCCCGCGCCTGCCAGGAACACCAGATACCACGGCGTGCGGTTTGGCATAACGCCATTCAGTGCGAAATCAATAAGACCGCCAGCAAAAGGATGACCAATGTGCACATTCAGGATGTTCATCAGCACAAATGAAGTGGCATATAAGAAGATGTGAATGATGTAGAGAACCGGAGCTGCAAACAAAAATGCATATTCCAGCGGCTCCGTAATCCCGGTAACAAATGTGGTCAGCGCACCGGAGAGTAAAAGGCCTTTAATCAGCGCCTTACGTTCCGGTTTTGCTTCCTGATACATCGCCAACGCGGCGGCAGGTAACGCAAACATCATGATCGGGAAACGACCTGTCATAAACAGCCCCGCCGTCAACGGAACACCGTCGCGCAATTGGGCAAAGAACACCGGAATATCGCCCGTCACCAGTTGCCCGGATTTGGTCATGTAGTCGCCAAAGTTGTAATAAAACGGCACGTTCCAGATATGATGCAGGCCAAAAGGAATCAGCGAACGTTCGCCAACGGCGTAAATAAAGGCCGCGAAGTTCGCGTTATGCCCACTGGTCACCAGCGTTGAAAGCGACGCCAGACCTTTTTGTACCGGTATCCACAGCCACGGCAATAAATAGCCGACAATAATTGCCGCCACCGCCGTAATAATAGGTACAAAGCGTTTTCCACCGAAGAAACCAAGAAACTGAGGCAATTCAATATTGTGGAAGCGGGTATAGAGCAGATAAACAAAGATGGCGACAATCAAACCGCCA
>JAEWKH010000027.1 GCA_023386155.1 Pseudomonadota bacterium | reverse complement strand
TGAAGCGCGCGGTCGCCTTCCGGGCGACGGCCCACGCGCAGGACTTCCTGCCCATGTCGAAGCGGGACATCATCCAGTTCGAGGGCTGCGCTGAGGCTTGGCGGCGGGCGCTCGACCAGGCCGGCATCGCCCTGACCGACCTGTCCTTCGTCGAGACCCACGATTGCTTCACCATCGCGGAGCTCATCGAATACGAGGCCATGGGCCTGACGCCTCCGGGCCAGGGCGCCGTCGCGGTCAAGGAAGGCTGGACCGCGCGGGACGGCAAGCTGCCGGTCAATCCTTCGGGCGGCCTGAAGGCCAAGGGGCACCCCATCGGGGCCACCGGCGTGTCCATGCATGCGCTCTCCGCCATGCAGCTCTGCGAAGAGGCCGGCGGGATCCAGGTGAGGAACCCGAAGCTCGGCGGCATCTTCAACATGGGCGGCGCGGCCGTGGCGAACTACGTGAGCGTGCTCGAGCGGATCAAGTGACATGATAGTTTTTCCCTCCCCCTTGCGGGGAGGGATTGAGGGTGGGGGTTGAGAAGTCGGAGCGCTGCAACTCGTTCAGAGTGCACAAGGCGGCTACAGCGTCTGACTACTGGATGCTCCGCTCACTCAATCAAACCACCCCCACCCCTACCCCTCCCCGCAAGGGGGAGGGAAATAAGGTGGTGCACTTACTCCCCCGGCGCCTTGGCCTGAATGGCCAGGGCGTGCAGGCCCCTGTCGAAGGCGCCTTTCAGGATGCCGTTGACGAGGCGGTGACGCTCGACCCGGCTCTTGCCGGAGAAGGCTTCCGACACGATATAAACCTGGAAATGAGTCTCTCCGCCTTCCCGCCATCCGGCATGGCCGTGATGCTTCTCTGATTCGTCGGTGACGGTCAGTTCGGTCGGCTGCAGGCTTTCCTGCAATGTCTGTGTGATCCAGTGCTGAAGGGTCATGCTGTTTTGTAAAACCTTTTTGAACGGGTCTGCGGCGAAATGCGTTCAGGCCTTGGCTCAAGGCCCCAAGCCACTCATAATCACTGAATCATGGATCTCAACTCGCCTCTTTTCGACCGCATCCGGATCAAGCCTTCCTGCGAGGAGCCGCAGGAGGCCAAGGGTCCCGTGTGCGAGCATCCTTCCTGCAAGGCGGCAGGAGAATACCGTGCGCCCAAGGGGCGGGACCGTGAGGGCCAGTACTGGCGCTTCTGCCTCCAGCACGTGCGCGAATACAACGCTTCGTACAATTATTTCGCCGGCATGTCGGATTCCGCCGTGGCGGCCTTCCAGAAGGATTCCGTCATCGGCCATCGCCCGACCTGGTCCATGGGCATGAACGCCTCGGGCCAGGGCGAGGAGCGGACTGCCAAGGCCGAACCGCGGGATTGGGGCTATTTCGACCCCCTCGGGATCCTCAAGGGCGAGGACTTCACCCAGGCCCGGACGCAGCGGGCGCGGCCGGAGCCGAAGCGCCCGCGCCATACGGGAGCGGTGCGCCGGGCCCTGGACATCCTCGGGCTCGACGAGACTGCCGACGGGCCGGCCATCAAGGCCCAGTATAAGGCCCTGGTGAAGCGGTTCCATCCCGATGCCAACGGGGGCGACCGCTCCTTCGAGGAGCGCCTGCGCGACATCATCAAGGCCCATGACGCCCTCAAGAGCGCCGGCTTGTGCTGAAACGCCATCCCTTTAGGCAATCCTGCTAGGCGCAATAGGAAATTGCGCCATTCCGCCATGGGGGTTAAGAAGCCCATGACATTTTCGAGACACTTCAAAAGACCGAGAGGCCCCTATGACGGCACAAACCGAGACAGCGACCCTTCTGCCTGACATGAAGGTGTCCGTGCGACAGGTCTTCGGGATCGACTCGGATCTGGAGGTCCCGGCCTTTTCGCAAGCCGAGGGGCATGTGCCCGATCTCGATCCCGACTACCTCTTCGACCGGGACACGACGCTCGCCATTCTCGCCGGCTTCGCGCGCAACCGCCGCGTCATGATCACGGGCTATCACGGCACCGGCAAGTCGACCCATATCGAGCAGGTCGCCGCGCGCCTCAACTGGCCCTGCGTGCGCGTGAACCTGGACAGCCACGTGTCGCGTATCGATCTCGTCGGCAAGGACGCCATTGTCCTCCAGGACGGCAAGCAGGTCACGGCCTTCCAGGACGGCATCCTGCCCTGGGCCCTGCAGAACAATGTGGCTCTCGTGTTCGACGAATACGATGCCGGGCGCCCGGACGTGATGTTCGTGATCCAGCGCGTGCTGGAGCAGTCGGGCAAGCTCACCCTGCTCGACCAGAAGCGCGTGATCCGGCCTCACCCGGCCTTCCGCCTCTTCGCCACCGCCAACACGGTGGGCCTGGGCGATACCTCGGGCCTCTATCACGGCACGCAGCAGATCAACCAGGGCCAGATGGACCGCTGGTCCATCGTCACGACGCTCAACTACCTGCCGCACGACAAGGAAGTGGACATCGTCCTCTCCAAGGCGAAGCACTACCAGGAAGATCCGGCCGGCCGCGACATCGTCAACAAGATGGTGCGCGTGGCGGATCTCACCCGCTCGGCCTTCATGAACGGCGATCTCTCGACCGTCATGAGCCCGCGCACGGTGATCACCTGGGCCGAGAATGCCGAGATCTTCGGCGACACGGGCTTCGCCTTCCGCGTCACCTTCCTCAACAAGTGCGACGAGCTCGAGCGTGCGCTGGTGGCCGAGTTCTATCAGCGCTCCTTCGGCAAGGAACTGCCGGAGAGCGCCGTGAACATGGTGCTGTCGTAAAGCTAACCCTGTCATTCCGGGGTGGCTCAGCCGAGCCCGGAATCCATAACCGCTAACGTTTCAGGATCAGGTGGATACGCAGAAACCATCCTCATTCTGTCGTGATAATGGATTCCCGCCGTCGCGGGGATGACACGAAACGGGCGTCAGGAGAGGTGAGATGTCCATCTCGAACCGCAAGCCAGGTGAGAAGAAGGAAGCGCCGGCGGAGCCGCTGAAGCGCTCCATCGCCGGCACCATGAAGGCGATCGCCCGCAAGCCGGATCTCGAGGTCGCCTTCGCGTCCGACCGTCCGGCGCTCATGGGGCAGGACAAGGCGCGCCTGCCGGAGCCGCCGCGGCGGCTGACCTCCCAGGACGTGGCGGTGCTGCGCGGCAATGCCGATGCCATGGCGCTGCGGCTGGCCTGTCACGACACGGCCCTTCACCGGCGGCTCGCCCCCGAGGGCCAGGCCGCCCGCGCCGTGTTCGATGCGGTCGAGCAGGCGCGCGTGGAATCCATCGGCTCCCGCCGCATGGCGGGCATTTCCTCCAACATCTCGGCCATGCTGGAGGACCGCTATCACCGGGGCGGCAAGTACGAGGAGATCACCGACCGGGCCGATGCGCCGCTCGAGGACGCGCTCGCCCTCATGGTGCGCGAGCGCCTGACCGGAGAGAAGCCGCCGGCCTCGGCCACCAAGATCGTCGACCTGTGGCGCGACTTCATCGAGGACCGCGCCGGGCACGATCTCGACGGCCTGCTCAAGAACATCGAGAACCAGCGCAGCTTCGCCCGCTCCATCCGCGAACTGCTCTCCTCCCTCGACATGGCCGACGAGGCCGCCCTCGATTCCGAGGACGAGGAGAACGAGGACGAGAACGAATCGGAGGAACAGGAGAGCCAGGGCGAGGGTGAAACCGAGCAGGAATCCCAAGGCGACCGCTCCGAGGTGGAGATCAGCGAGGATTCGAGCGACGAGATGGAGGACGGCGCGACGGAAGAGGCCGACGGCCCGTCCGGCGAGCTGCCCGAGGAATCCGAGGAAGCGGATTCGGAGGATGCCGGCGAATCCTGGCGCCCGCCGTCCCGCTCCAACGAGGCGCGCGGGCCCGACTACAAGGCCTATACGCAGAAGTTCGACGAGATCATCCATGCGGAGGATCTCTGCGACGCGGATGAGCTGACGCGCCTTCGCGCCTATCTCGACAAGCAGCTCGCCCATCTTCAGGGCGTGGTCGGCCGTCTGGCGAACCGCCTGCAGCGCCGCCTGATGGCCCAACAGAACCGGTCCTGGGAGTTCGATCTCGAGGAGGGCACGCTCGATCCCGCGCGCCTGCCGCGCATCGTCATGGACCCGTTCCAGCCCCTGAGCTTCAAGCAGGAGCAGGACACCAATTTCCGCGACACGGTGGTGACGCTGCTCCTCGACAATTCCGGCTCCATGCGCGGACGCCCGATCACGGTGGCGGCTACCTGCGCGGACATTCTCGCGCGCACCCTGGAGCGCTGCGGCGTGAAGGTCGAGATCCTCGGCTTCACCACACGGGCCTGGAAGGGCGGGCAGTCGCGCGAGACTTGGCTGCAGAACGGCAAGCCGGCCAATCCCGGTCGCCTCAACGATCTTCGGCACATCATCTACAAGTCGGCGGATGCGCCGTGGCGACGCGCGCGCAAGAACCTGGGCCTGATGATGCGCGAGGGCCTGCTGAAGGAGAACATCGACGGCGAGGCGCTCGACTGGGCGCACAAGCGCCTGCTCGGACGGCCCGAGCAGAGGCGCATCCTGATGGTGATCTCGGACGGCGCGCCGGTCGATGACTCGACCCTGTCGGTCAATCCCGGCAACTACCTCGAGCGGCATCTGCGCTTCATCATCGAGGAGATCGAGACGCGCTCTCCCGTGGAGCTCATCGCCATCGGCATCGGCCACGACGTGACGCGCTATTACCGCCGCGCCGTGACCATCGTCGATGCGGAGGAGCTCGGCGGCGTCATGACCGAGAAGCTCGCGGAGCTGTTCGAGGAGAACGCGGCACCGCCGTCCCGTGGAGTTCCCCGCCGCAGAGCCGTCGCTTGAGGCTCACCCGGCGCAACTTCCTGCTCGGCGGCGGAGCCGCCGCCGCGACCCTGGCCTGCACGGGCGTTGCCCTGGCGCAGCGGCCGCAGGCCTTCAGGGGCGCGACCGCCATCGACGTGGAGGCGCGGCCGATCAGCCACCTGTCCACCACCGATCCGGACCGCAGCCGCTTCGGCGCCCTGATGTTCCGCTCCGGGGTCGATCTGCGCTCGCGGGTCTCGGCCTTCGGCGGCTTTTCGGGCCTCTGGCGCTCGGCCGAAGGCCAAGACATCATCGCGCTTGCCGACAACGCGCAGCTGCTCAAAGCCCGGGTCGAGACGTCGGACGGACGGCTCTCGGGGCTCGGCAGCCCGGTTCTGTCCCCGCTGATCCTGAGCAACGGCGTCTCGATGAGACGCTCGCGCTATTACGACACGGAGAGTTTCGCCCTTGCGGGCAATGCCGCTTTCGTGGGCGTCGAGCGCAATCATGCGGTCATCCGGTTCGAGCGGACTGGAACGGGAAGCATCATCCGCGGCGTCCCCATTCCCATGCCGCAGGCGGTCAAGGATCTGCCCAGCAATGGCGGCCTGGAAGCCCTCGGCGTCGCGCCCCGGCGCTCGCCCCTGAACGGTGCGCTCGTGGGCATCGCGGAGGGCGGCAGGGGCTTCATCCTGACGGGGCCGCGGCAGGGGGTCTTCGAGGTCGCTCTCTCCGGCGGCTACGCGGTGACGGATCTCGCTTTCCTGCCCGAAGGCGATGCCGTGCTCCTGGAGCGCCGCTTCTCGCTCTTCGGCGGCTTCGGCTGCCGCCTGCGCCGCATCGAGGCGAATGCGTTGAGGCCGGGCGCCCGCGTCGATGGCGACGTCCTTTATGAGAGCGAGGCCTCGCACCAGATGGACAACATGGAAGGCCTGGCGATCCATCGGGAAGGCCGCGATGCCGTTCTGTCCCTGATCTCGGACAACAACTTCAGCACCCTGCAGAGAACCCTGCTGCTCGAATTCTCGCTTCCCGCGTAAGCGCTCCGCAAGCGCTGCCTTCCGGAAGGGCATTCGCCCATTTTCTCATCATTCTTTGCCTGCCGCTATCCTTTCGTCACGCTTGAAGTCCGAGGTTCGAGGCAACTAAGCTTCATCGATGCGGGCCCGGTGCCAATCTTGGCGCCGGGTGTCCGCCTGACGAGGCTTTAAGGAGATCCAGTGGCGGCGCGGGCGATCTTCGATGAGATGAGCGGCCATGACGGCCACAGCAGGGACGCCTACCGCATCCTCCAGGACTGGCTGAAATCGGCGCCGCCACAGCTTCTGGAACATCGCCGCGAGGAGGCGGAACTCTTCTTCCGCAGGGTCGGCATCACCTTCGCGGTCTATGGCAACGCGGAGGCCGAAGAGCGGCTGATCCCCTTCGACATTATCCCGCGCATTCTGTCTGGCCAGGAATGGGCGCGTCTCGCGCGCGGCCTCGAGCAGCGGGTCAAGGCGCTCAACCTGTTCCTCAAGGACATCTATGGGGCCCGTGAGATTCTGCGCGCCGGGATCATCCCGCCGGAACTCGTCTATCTGAACCCCTATTACCGCCCGCAGATGCACGGGCTGACCCTGAACAGCGACATCTATGTGCAGGTGGCGGGGATCGACATCGTCCGGATCGACGACCAGGATTTCTACGTCCTCGAGGACAACCTGCGCACCCCCTCGGGCGTCTCCTACATGCTGGAGAACCGGGAAGTGATGATGCGGCTCTTCCCCGAACTCGTGGGCATGCAGCGTATCCGCCCGATCGAGAACTATGTCGACGAGCTCCTGGGCACCCTCAAGTCCGTCGCGCCGGCGAGCTCTCCCTGGGACCCGACCGTCGTTCTCCTGACGCCCGGCTCCCTCAATTCCGCCTATTACGAGCACAGCTTTCTCGCCGACCGCATGGGCGTGGAACTCGTCGAGGGGCGCGATCTCTTCGTGCGCGACGAGACGGTCTACATGCGCACGACCGAGGGGCCGAAGCGCGTCGACGTGATCTACAGCCGCATCGACGACGACTTCCTCGATCCACTGGTCTTCAGGCCCGATTCCGCCCTCGGCGTGCCGGGGCTCATCGCGGCCTATCGGGCCGGCAATGTCGCCATCGCCAACGCGCCCGGAACGGGTGTGGCCGACGACAAGGCCATGTACTCCTACGTGCCCGACATCGTGCGCTTCTACATGGGCGAGGAGCCGATCCTGAAGAACGTGCCGACCTGGCGCTGCCGCGAGCAGGACTCGCTCGCTTATGTGCTCGATCACCTGCACGAGCTTGTCGTCAAAGAGGTCAACGGTTCGGGCGGCTACGGCATGCTCGTAGGGCCGCACGCGACCAAGGAGACCTGCGAGAATTTCAAGGCGCGGGTGCTAGCCAATCCGGACAATTACATCGCCCAGCCGACGCTCGCCCTCTCGACGAGCCCGATCTTCACGGAGAAGGGGCTCGCCCCGCGCCATGTGGATCTGCGCCCGTTCGTCCTGACCGGTCGCGACGGCGTCAGGCTCGTGCCGGGCGGACTCACGCGCGTGGCCCTGAAGGAGGGCTCGCTCGTGGTCAATTCGAGCCAGGGCGGCGGGACCAAGGATACCTGGGTGTTGAGCGAATGAGCGGGAGCGTTTCGCGTGCTGAGTCGTGATGCCGACAGCCTCTACTGGCTCTCCCGCTACGTGGAGCGGGCCGAGAACACGGCGCGCATCCTCGATGTCGCCTATCGCATGGCGTCGATGCCGATCTCCTATAACGGCGTCGAGACCAATGAGTGGGAATCCGCCCTCATCACCGCCGGCGGCATCGATCAGTTCCGTGCCGTTTATGGCGATGCGGCTCCTGAGAACGTGATCGAGTTTCTCGCCTTCTCCGAGGCCAACCCGTCGAGCATCCAATGCTGCTTCGATACGGCCCGTCAGAATGCGCGCTCGGTGCGCTCGGCGCTCACCTCAGAGATGTGGGAAGCGATCAATTCCGCCTGGCTGGACCTACGCCGCTACCGCTCGAAGAAAATCAATGTCGAGGAATTGCCGCGCTTCCTGAATCTCGTGAAGGAAGCCTCGCTGCGCTATGACGGCTCCGCCATGCGCACCATGCTGCGCAACGATGCCTATTGGTTCTCGCGGCTCGGCGTCTATATCGAGCGCGCCGACAACACGGCGCGGGTGCTCGACGTGAAGTATCACGTGCTCCTGCCGCAGGATGCGGCGGTGGGCGGCGGCATCGATTATTACCAGTGGGCCGCCATCCTGCGCTCGGTCTCGGCGCTGGTGAGCTATCAATGGGTCTATCACCAGAACCTGAGACCGTGGCTGGTGGCCGATCTCCTCATCCTGCGCGAGGAGATGCCGCGTTCGCTCGCCGCCTGCTACGCGTCCCTGTCCCGCCACCTGGACGACATCTCCCACCGTTACGGCACGTCGGGTCCGGCGCAGCGTCAGGCGCGGGCGACCCATGCCCGCCTCGCGAATCAGAATATCGAGGAGATCTTCCAGCACGGGCTGCATGAATTCCTGCAGGACTTCCTGGCCGAGAACAACCGGCTCGGTTTCGCCATCACGAACCAATATCTCGGCTGACCCATGCGCATCCGCATCACCCACGAGACGGTCTATCACTACAGCGAGCCCGCCAGGTCGGCGATCCAGCTCCTGCGCCTGACGCCGCGTGGCTGCGACAGCCAGACCGTCCTGTCCTGGAACATCGACATGGACGGCGATGCCCGCCTGATGCGCCGGGAGGACTGGTACGGCAACATCGTCCACAGCCTGTCGGTCTCCGGTCCCGTAAGCCAGATCACCCTGCATGTGGCAGGCGAGGTCGAGACCACGGACACGGCCGGCCTCATCCGGGGAGGGGTGGAACGCTTCCCGGAGATCTTCTATCTGCGCGAAACCGCTTTGACGCAGCCGGATGCCGCCATCCGGGAATTCGCGGAAGGCACGGCCGGCCGCTTCGGCAATCCGCTTGAGCAGGCCCATGCACTCCTGAACGCCATTCCTGAGCGCCTGCGGTTCGACACGGAGGCCACCAATTCCACCACGACGGGCGCGGACGCCTTCGCGGCGGGGCACGGGGTCTGCCAGGATTTCACCCATGTCTTCCTGGGCGCGGCGCGCTCCCTGAAGATCCCAGCCCGCTACGTGTCGGGCTATCTCCACAAGCCGGGCGAGGTCGAGCAGGAGGCGGGACATGCCTGGGCCGAGGCCTTTATCCCGGATCTCGGCTGGGTGAGTTTCGACCCGACCAATGCCGTTTCCGCAACGGAGCACTATGTCCGACTGGCCATCGGGCTCGATTATCTTGATGCGGCCCCTGTCCGAGGAAGCTATTACGGAATGACCCGTGAAGCGCTCGACGTTCGTTTGAGGATAGAAGGCGCCCGTCAGGCACAGGCGTGAGAATGGCCTCGACAACCGAGCAACTCGACCAGAAGGCTCCTGGAGGAACCCCCATGACGTATTGTGTCGGCATCCTCGTGCGGGATGGTCTCGTCATGATCGCCGATACGCGCACCAATGCGGGCGTCGACAACATCGCGACCTTCCGCAAGCTTCACCTGTTCGAGAAGCCCGGCGAGCGCGTCATCACGCTGGCCACCGCCGGCAACCTGTCCGCCAGCCAGTCCGTCCTGTCCCTGCTGACCGAAGGGCTCGAGAATCCCGAAACCGGCGCGATCGACACGCTCCTGACGGTGCCGAGCATGTTCAAGGCCGCCCAGCTCGTCGGGCGCGCCATCCGCCAGGTCTATGAGCTGGACGGGGTCGAGATCGAAAAGCGCCAGATGACCTTCGACGTCACCATGCTGCTCGGAGGGCAGATCGGGCCATCGGAAATGCGGCTCTATCAGGTCTATGCGGCCGGCAACGCCATCGAGGCCACCATCGACACGCCCTTCCTGCAGATCGGCGAGCCCAAATACGGCAAGCCGATTCTCGACCGGGCGATTTCCCACGACACCAGCCTCGTGGAGGCCCTGAAGCTCGGCCTCATCTCCATGGATTCGACATTGAAGTCCAACCTGGGCGTCGGCCTGCCGATCGATATCGTCGTGGCCAAGCGCGACGCCCTCAAGGCCGGCATCACCTACCGGATCCAGGAGGACGAGCCCTATTTCCGCGACCTGCGCGAGCGCTGGTCGGCGGCCCTGCGCGCGGCCCATCAGGCCATTCCGCATCCTCCCTATGCGGAGGATGCGCTCTGAGGAGAGACGAAGACAGGCCGCAGGATCAGGCGGTTCTCTGAAGCCTCGGGCGCATCAGGGCCAGGATGGCGCCGTATGGGGCAATCGCTATGGCGGCGAGCGCCAGCTTCACCAGGTAATCGGCGATGGCGAGGTTGGTCCAGGGGAGGGCAATGCACTCGTCCGGGATGCCGACCTGTCCCAGCATGTCGCTGATCGTCAGTCCGAGGCCCGGCACGACGCCGCAATAGAAGGCGAAGGAGAAGAAGATCGCCGTATCGAGGCCCGACGAGATCACCGAGGAGATGAAGGGCGGCATCCACCAGGCCCTGTCGCGCAGGCGGGCGAAGATGCTGATGTCGAGGAGCTGGGCCACGAGGAAGGCCGAGCCCGACGCAATGGCGATCCGCGGCGTCGCCAGGATCACCGAGAGGATCACGGCCAGCACGAACCCGACATAGACCACCCGGCGGGCCCCCTTCGTGCCGAAGCGCCGGTTCGACAGGTCGGTGACCAGGAACGAGAACGGATAGCTGAACGCACCCCAGGTCAGGTAGTCGCCGAGGCCCAGGTGATGGAAGGGGTGCTGGACCAGGATGTTCGACGAGAGGACGACCAGGGTCATTGCCGTTAGGGCAATCAAGAAGTCGCGACGGTCGATCTGGGTCATGAGAGGCCTCGTCCAGGCGAATGCTTAAGTCTTAACACAACGCAAAACGGGCGGCACCGAGGCCGCCCGCAGAGCCAATTCACGGCGATCCGAGTCAGTTCGCGGTAGCGAGCTTCTTCTCGATCTCGCGCTTCACCGCCAGGGCGGCGGTGGAGAGCTCCTCAGCCTTGGCCTTGGCCAGGAAGGCGTCGAGGCCCCCGCGATGCTCGACCGAGCGGAGCGCATGGGCGGAGACGCGCAGGCGCACGGAGCGCTGCAGGGTATCAGACTGGAGCGTGACGTTGCAGAGGTTCGGCAGGAACTTCCGCTTCGTCTTGCGGTTCGAGTGGCTCACCAGGTGGCCACTCAGCACGGCCTTGCCGGTCAGTTCGCAACGGCGCGACATGGGTTCAATCCTATTCGTCTATAAAGGGTCGCGGCCACGAATTCGCGGGTTTGCCTGATCGCAGATCCCGCGCGGCCGGACACCAGAAGTCCTTGGAAGGTGCGAGCCTATAGGCCAAAAAAGGGGAGGACGTCAAGAATAGTGCGACGCCGCACCTCGTTTTTTTAAGGCACCATGGTCATCATTTATTCTGAATCTCGTGCGATGCAACGGAATAGACTAACGGAATCCAGCCTAATGCGCCTCATCGCCTCAGCTCTCGTGACCTTGGCCTTCGCCGGATCGGGCTCGCTCGCGCAAGCCCAGCCGTACAAGGCTCAAACCCTGAAGGTGAGCTATGACCTCACCCTGGCCGGCCTGCCGCTGGGCAAGGCGGACCTGTCGTCGTCCTTCAGCGGCTCGAAATACGAGATGGAGGGGCGGGCGAAGCTCACGGGGCTCGCCATGCTCCTAACCGGCGGCCGGGGAGAGGCGAACGCGTCCGGCACCCTGGACGGGGATTCGCCGCCCCGCTCTGCCAGCTTCGCCGTGGTCTCCCGGACCTCCGACAACCAGCGCAGCGTCCGCATGGGCCTCAAGAGGGGCCGGGTGGCCAAGGTCGAGATCGACCCGCCGCTGGAGCCCAAGCCCGACCGGGTCCCGGTCAAGGCCGCCGACAAGAAGGGCGTGGTCGACCCCATGAGCGCCCTGCTCATGCCGGCTGTGGCATCGAAGAACCTTACCGATCCGGCCAATTGCGACAGGACCATCCCGGTCTTCGACGGCGCCTCCCGCATGGACGTGGTCCTCTCATATGCGGAAACGAAGGATATCGAGGTGCCGGGCTATGCCGGCCCCGTCCTGGTCTGCAACGCCCGCTACGTGCCGATCTCGGGCCACCGGTCCGAGCGCCCGGCCACCAAGTTCATGCAGGAGAACAAGGACATGGCCGTGTGGCTGGCACCCGTCGAGGGCGCACGCGTGCTGTTCCCGCTCAAGGTCTCCGTGCGCACCATGATCGGCATGGGCGAGATGCAGGCCTCCCTCTGGTCGCTAGAAGACGACAGGGCGGCCGCGCCGACCCGCAAGGCCGAGGCCGTTCGGTAAGTCCTCAAAATCCTTAGGCATTCATGTCGTTTCAGGTAGCGAAAGCCGCCTCCGGCACCATATAAGGGCTGATCGCAGCCGCCCGGTCAGGCATCGGGCTGCTTGGAAGAGAAGTCTGCACATGCCGGCCTCCGGTCCTGCAGCCTCTCGGCTCTCACTCCGGGACCTTTCCGATTACCCGTCACCAAGGCATGGCCCGTCGTTCCCTCCCCCCGCAGGCGCGGTCGCGCGGCGTGACCGCCGTGCTCGGCCCCACCAATACCGGCAAGACCCACCTCGCCATCGAGCGCATGCTCGGCCACGACAGCGGCATGATCGGCCTGCCCCTGCGCCTGCTCGCGCGCGAAGTCTACAACCGGGTGGTGGAGAAGGCCGGGCATCACAACGTCGCCCTGATCACCGGCGAGGAGAAGATCAAGCCGGACCGGCCGCGCTACTGGATCTCGACCGTCGAGGCCATGCCGCGCGACCTCGACCCGGCCTTCGTGGCCGTGGACGAGATCCAGCTCGCCAGCGACCTCGACCGGGGCCACGTGTTCACCGACCGGCTCCTGAACCAGCGCGGACGCGAGGAGACGCTCCTCATCGGCTCGGCCACCATACGCCCGCTCATCGAGGCGCTGATTCCCGGCGTTCACGTGGTCACGCGGCCGCGCCTGTCGAAGCTGTCCTTCGCGGGCGAGAAGAAGGTCTCGCGCCTGCCCCGCCGCTCGGCCATCGTGGCCTTCTCGGCCGAGGAGGTCTACGGCATCGCCGAGCTGATCCGCCGCCAGAGCGGCGGAGCGGCCGTGGTGCTGGGCGCCCTTTCCCCCCGAACCCGCAACGCCCAGGTCGAGCTGTACCAGAACGGGGATGTGGACTACCTGATCGCCACCGACGCCATCGGCATGGGCCTCAATCTCGACGTGGACCACGTGGCGTTCGCGTCCGACAAGAAGTTCGACGGGTTCCAGTTCCGCAAGCTCAACAACCCGGAACTCGCCCAGATCGCGGGCCGCGCCGGCCGCTACATGCGCGACGGGACCTTCGGCTCCACGGGCCGCTGCCCGCCTTTCGATGCGGAAACCGTCGAGGCGCTCGAGAATCATACCTTCGACCCGGTGCGCATCCTCCAGTGGCGCAACCCGGACCTCGATTTCTCGTCTCTGGCCCGCCTGCGCGATTCTCTCGGGGCCCAGCCCCGGGAACATGGCCTCGTGAGGGCCCCGACGGGGGAGGACGTGGCGGCCCTCGAGGTGCTGTCGCGCGAGGACGACATCCAGGGCCTCACCCGCTCCCCCTATGCCGTGGAACGCCTCTGGCAGATCTGCCAGGTGCCGGATTACCGGAAGGTTTCTCCGCAGACCCATGCGGATCTCGTCGGCCAGCTCTATCGTTTCCTCATGAAGGACGGAGCCATCCCGGCCGACTGGTTTGCCCGCCATCTGTCCGCCATGGACCGGACCGATGGGGATATCGACACCCTCTCCAACCGCATCGCCCAGGTCAGGACCTGGTCCTTCGTCGCTAACCGTCCCGACTGGTTGAAGGATCCAGAGCATTGGCAGGATGTTGCGCGTCAGGTAGAGGACAAGCTATCGGATGCGCTCCATGAACGCCTCGCCCAACGGTTCATCGACCGGAGGACGAGCGTTCTCATGCGGCGCTTGAGAGAGAAAACGATGCTCGAAGCGGAAATCACGACCACCGGCGACGTCAATGTCGAGGGTCAGCACATCGGTCACCTGCACGGCTTCCATTTCGTGCCCGATCCCCAGGCGGACACCACGGAGGCCAAGACCCTGCGGAACGCCGCCAGCAAGGCGCTGGCCGGGGAGATCGAAGCGCGGGCGGATCGGTTCGCGGAGACGCCGGACGCCATGCTCGTGCTGTCGAACGACGGCACCATCCGGTGGATGGGCGACCCGGTGGCCAAGCTCGAGGCCGGCGACAAGCTGTTCGAGCCCAAGGTCCGCATCCTGTCGGACGAGCATCTCACGGGCCCGGCCCGCGACAAGGTGGACACCCGCCTGCGCGCCTGGCTGAAGGCCTATATCGTGCGCCTGCTCGGCCCGCTTCTGCAGCTGGAGGACAGCGCCGAGCTGACGGGCCTTGCCCGCGGCATCGGCTTCCAGATCGGCGAGGCCCTGGGCGTGCTGGAGCGGGCCAAGGTTCTCAACGACGTGCGCAGCCTCGATCAGGATGCCCGGGGCGCCCTGCGCAAGGCCGGCGTCCGGTTCGGCGCCTATCACCTTTACCTGCCGGCTCTCCTGAAGCCGGCGCCCCGCGTCCTGGCGACCCAGCTCTGGGCCCTGCAGAACGGCGGACTCGAGCAGAAGGGCATCGACGAGATCGCCCATCTTGCCCAGTCCGGACGCACCTCGATCCCGGTCGACCCCGAGATCGCCCACGGGCTCTACCGGGCCGCGGGCTTCCGCGTCCTGGGCGGTCGCGCCGTTCGCGTCGACATCCTCGAGCGTCTGGCCGACCTGATCCGTCCCGCCATCGCCTATCGCCCCGGCATCACGCCGGGCGAGCCGCCCGCCGGTGCGGCCGACGGCGAGAGCTTCGTGCCCACCGTGGCCATGACCTCCCTGGTCGGCTGCGCCGGCGAGGACTTCGCCACCATCCTCAAGTCGCTCGGCTACGTGATGGAGCGTCGCTCCGGACCTGCCATCACGGTGCCGTTGGTCGAGGCCCCGAAGCCGGTCGAGCCCCAGACCGTCCCCGCCGAGGGCGAGGCTGCCGCTTCCGCTGAGGATATTTCGGTGGAGACCCCCGAGATGGCCGTCGCGACGGAGGAAGTTGGTGCTGTGGCCGTGGAGGCTCCCGAGGCTTCCGTTTCCGAGCAGGAGGTCGAAACGAGCGCAGCGGAGGCCGTGGCATCGCCGGAAGGTCAGGTCCTGGCTCCCGCCGAGGCCTCGGCCAATGCCTCGGCTGAGAGCCCCGCCGCGGAAGCGCCTGCTGAGGAGGCTCCCGCCGAACCCGAGATGATCGAGGTCTGGCGTCAGGGCCGACGGCATCACGAGGGCGGGCATGCCCGCCATGGCCGCGATCAGCGCGGCGGCCGCCACGATCGCGGGGACCGCCGTCCCCGCCATGGAGAAGGCCAGGGCGAGCAGGCCGGGGAACGCCGCCCGCGTCCGGAGCGCCGTGAGGCGCAAGGGGAGGGTGGCCGTCCGCAGAACCGTCCGCCGCGCGGTCCCGGCCGGGGCGAGGAGCGTCGCGACGACCGCCGCGCGCCCCGTCCCGACAAGCGCGCCGATAACCGGCGCGAGGGCGGCCATGAGCGCCGCGAGAAGCAGCCGGACCCGAATTCGCCCTTCGCCAAGCTGATGGCCCTCAAGGCCCAGCTCGAGGACAGCAAGAAGTGAGGGCGTGACGTCCATGCGCGAGGACCGCCAGCGGCTCGATAAGTGGCTGTGGTTCGCGCGCTTCGCGAAGAGTCGGACGCTGGCGGCCAAGCTGGTTGCCAGCGGTTTCGTCCGGCTCAACGGCCAGCGCACCGACAATGCCGCCAAGGCGGTTGCCATCGGCGACGTGATCACCCTCGCGCTTGCCCGGACGACCCTGGTGGTCCGGGTCGAAGGGCTCGGGGAGCGCCGTGGTCCTGCACCAGAAGCAAGGCAGCTCTACATAGAACTCAACCAGGACAACGCGACGCTTGTCAGCGAGCCCGACAAGGGCTAGAGCGGCGGCGCGCGTTGCTTTGTATTCGAACTGACCCTCGAAGGACCGTTCATGACTTACGTCGTCACTGAAAATTGCATCAAGTGCAAATACATGGACTGCGTCGAGGTGTGCCCGGTCGATTGTTTCTACGAGGGCGAGAACATGCTCGTCATCCACCCCGACGAGTGCATCGATTGCGGCGTCTGCGAGCCGGAATGCCCCGCCGAGGCCATCAAGCCGGATGCGGAGCCGGGCCTCGAGCAATGGCTGAAGCTCAATGCCGACATGGCCAAGAGCTGGCCCAACATCACGATCAAGAAGGACCCGCCGGCCGACGCGAAGGAATTCGACGGGGTTGCCGGCAAGTTCGAGGCGTATTTCACGGCCAATCCGGGCGAGGGTGACTAGAAGCGGTTCTCCTGGCGGGGGGCCTCTCTCCCCTTGGCCTGTCGCGTTTTTGACGGCGGATCGGGGCTGCTTTCCGCACAGGAAATGAGGCGTCAGGCTCGGCCATAACCGAGCCGTCTTTACGCTATCCGTTGAAATATTTTTGCTTTTTCGGCCGGACTGTGATAGGGTCCGCAAATGCCGTTGCTTGCGCTCAAGCCGTGCACCGTCTCCGCAGATCGGCGGTTCACATAATGAAGCAAAGATTCGCGTCCTTGGACTTAAGGGAGCGTCGCTGCCTTGGTCAAGGGCATGAGCGTTTGTAGCCGCTGACTTACATCAGGGAGAAGAGCGGAATAGTCAAGGTTCCGTGACGCTCGAATTCTATCCTCGTTCCCCTGGGACCCTGCTCAGTGGAACCACATCTCCCTCGCCATCCAGTGAGGGCCATGCAAGGAGGCCTCTCTCGCATGACAACCGCCAAGAAGTCCGCCCAGCGCCTTGGGTTCAAGTCCGGTGAAGCGATCGTTTATCCCGCTCACGGCGTCGGCCGCATCACGGCCATCGAAGAGCAGGAAATCGCGGGATTCAAACTGGAGCTGTACGTGGTCTCCTTCGACAAGGACAAGATGGTCCTTCGGGTTCCGACCGGTAAAGCTGCCAGTGTCGGCATGCGCAAGCTTGCCGAGCCGGCTCTGGTTCAAAAGGCTCTGGACGTGCTGACGGGCCGCGCCCGCGTGAAGCGCACCATGTGGTCGCGCCGGGCGCAGGAATACGAGGCCAAGATCAATTCGGGCGACCTGATCGCCGTGACCGAGGTCGTGCGCGACCTCTACCGCTCCGAGGCACAGCCCGAGCAGTCATACAGCGAGCGCCAGCTTTACGAGTCCGCTCTCGACCGCGTCGTGCGCGAGATTGCAGCCGTCAACAAGATCACGGACACGGAGGCCCTCAAGCTCATCGAGCAGAGCCTCGCCAAGTCCCCGCGCCGCATCAAGGGCGCCGATGCGGAAGCCGAGGGTGACGACCTTCAGGAAGAGGCCGCCTGATTCAAGGCTCGAAACCCATTCTTCGAAAAGCCCGGCGCATGCCGGGCTTTTTTGTGGCCAAAGCCTTGTTTTTCAAAGGCCGGAATCTATTTTGCAGAACTTGGCTGTAAGGAATGAACTTTTTCCGGCCTCGCTCGTTGTGTCTCTGCCAAGGGAGAGCACACAATGGGAGAAATCTCAGGGGTTCGCCGCCGGTTCGTCCGCGCAGCCATGAATGCACCTTTTCTCGAAAGAGAGGAGGAGCATCTTCTTGCCGTGCGCTGGAAAGAGAACGGCGATGAAGCGGCACTTCATCAATTGACCGCTGCCCATATGCGCCTTGTGATCGCGCTGGCAGCCCGATTCCGTCACTATGGCCTGCCCATGGCCGATCTCGTTCAGGAAGGCCATGTAGGGCTTCTCGAGGCCGCTGCCCGGTTCGAGCCTGAGCGCGAAGTTCGTTTCTCGACCTATGCGACTTGGTGGATCCGTGCCTCCGTGCAAGATTACATCCTTCGCAATTGGTCAATCGTTCGCGGCGGAACGAGTTCCGCCCAGAAAGCGCTTTTCTTCAACCTGCGCCGCCTGCGCGCCCGCCTGACCCGCGGCGGGGAGGATCGCATCTCCTCGGACGTGCACGAGAAGATCGCCGAGGCGATCGGGGTATCGAAGGCCGATGTGGCCCTCATGGACGCCCGTCTCTCGGCGCCCGACACGTCGCTGAACGCGCCGGTCCTGGATGCCGATCCGGGCAATTCCGCCGAGCGCGTGGAATTCCTCGTCGATAACGGCCCGCTGCCGGACGAGAGCGTCAGCGACGTGATCGATACCGAACGCCGCGTGCGCTGGCTGCAGCAGGCGCTCGAGGTGCTCAACGAGCGCGAATTGCGCATCCTGCGCGCCCGTCGCCTCGACGACGAGCAGGTCACCCTGGAATTCCTCGGGGACAGGCTCGGGATCTCGAAGGAGCGCGTGCGCCAGATCGAGAACCGTGCGCTGGAAAAGCTCAAGCGCGCCCTGGTGGAGAAATACCCCCAGGCCTCCGGCGCCTTCGTCTAGCGCATCGTGCGAAAAAGCGGATCCGGTTTTTCGCGATGAACGATGCGCTCGTCAAGGAATTGAGCATCGGATCCGATGCTCTAGGGGTTCTTCACCCCCCACGCATTTCAGCTGTTTCTCATCGGCGAGGCGACTGTCTCGCCGAACCTTCTCCCGGGACCGGAAAGGTCATTCCACGACGATCTTGTAGCGCTCGCCGGCCTTAAGCGGCCCGTTCCTGTCGAGACCGTTGAGGAGCAGGAACTTCTCGAGCGCCCGGTCGACCGGCATCCGGGCGGCCAGGGACTGGGCCGTGTCGCCCCGCTGGGCCATGACGATCTCCAGCTTCAGGGGACGGATCCGGCGGGCCTCTTCCGGGTGCACCTGCCGGACGCTGTTCAGGGCCTGCTGGAAGATTCCCTCCAGCTCGCCCCTGTTCCCTCGCGTCGCCATGATGAGCCGGTAGGTGGTGTTGCCGATGCGGATGGCCGAGAGGCGGAAGGTCCATTCCTTGCCGTTCGACAGGGCGGTGACCACGGGAAGGCCGTTCACCATGCCGGTCGTCAGGCTGCCGGGCTCGATCGTGTCCGTCCAGGTGGAGCGCAGCACGTCCTCCAGGCTCTGCCCCTCCGGCGTGTTGGCGGCATCGAAGAGGAGACGGCGCTCGCCGTCGGATGAGGCTCCCAGCACGGCCTGGGACGTGTTCTCCAGGGTGAAGCCCTCCGGCGCCTCGAAGGCGACGCCGAGCCTCGAATGGACGAAGCGGCGGCCCTTCACGACGCCGTCGGCCGGGTCGTCCCCATAGGCGAGCCCGTCGAGAGCGGCCAGGTAGGCGAGGCGCCCGGTTTCACCGGTTCCCTGCACGCCCGAGCGCCGCGCGGCCTGCAGGGCCCGCGCCACGCGGTCGTCGGTGCGCGGATGCGAGGCGTTCCTCTCGGCCGTCGAGCTATCCGAACTCGTGCCCGAGCGCCCCAGGGCGGTCAGGAAGCGCGGGGCGCCGTAAGGGTCGAAGCCGGCCCGGGCCAGAACCTTGACGCCCGTCTGGTCCGCCTCGAGCTCCTGCGCGCGCGAGAAGCTTGCCAGCGCCGAACGGGCCTGGCTTTGGGCGACAGCGGCCTCCTCGGCGTCGTTCAGCACGTTCTCGGCCACCCGCTCGATCAGGTCCGACCGGGCCTGCAGCTCGCTGCGCTGCGAGGCGTGGCGGAGGGTGACATGGGCAATCTCGTGCGACAGCACGGCGGCCACCTCGGCCTTGTCGTTGGCAAGCGCCAGGAGTCCGCGTGTCACGTAGAGGCGGCCGTTGGGCAGGGCGAAGGCGTTGACCACGGGCGAGTTGAGGATCGTCACCTGGAAGGCTTCGTCCGGCCTGTCGGTGGCCATGACCAGCCGGTTCGTCACCTCGGTCAGCATCTGCTGGAGCTGGGGAGCCCGGCCTTCGCCGCCGAAGGCCCTCACGAGCCGTACATGGTCGCGGTCCCGGTCCGGACCGATCACCCGCGGCGCATCGGCAGGCAGGGAAACGTCCCCGCCGAAGCTGGAGCAGCCCGCAACAAGGGCTGCAAGCATGCTGCCGGCAAGGATCCGAAGGCTACCTGTCTGACGTTTTGTGCTCATGCTCGTTCATCGTGGCAGGCGGCTGCCTTCGAGACGCTCGATCATATCCGGTATCACAATGGAGAAGGCCGTCCCTTGCCAAGGCTGCAAAATGCCTCGGGCTCTGATCCGCTGGCCTTTGAGCGCATCCGCGCCCATACCGCGGTCCGACATCTGCTTCCAGGTCTTCCTCGGGATGATGATCGTGAAGTCTTCTGCCCAGAGCCCCCCGAAATTCAAATAGGTGCGTTGCTTGCGCTCTCCGACGCTTCTGACGCGACCCTCGATCAGCGCGAAGCTGCCGATTCGGTCACGCAGATGCTCAGGTCGACTGACGTCCAGGGGCTTATAGCGGTCATCGGCCCAAAGACCAAGGTGTCGTTCGCGGGCCGTAGCCTCGAGGGCGAGCAATTCCGGCTCGCAGAAGATTTCATTCGGGCCTGCATCGGTGATTGCGAGACCGGCCTCGACGAGGCCATGGCTCCAGGCAAGCGAAGGGGTCCTGCCGGAGGAGCGGATGCGGACGGATATCCGGTTCCAGCGGTCGGGGTTTGCGGCGGCCTGAACGAGGACAGGCTCGTCCCTGCGCGCCTGCAGCCAGGCCAAGGCCTGCTCCCGATAGGGCGCTTCGTCCGGGAGCCGGATGCCGGCGAGCTTCGCCAGGCGGCCCGACGCGAGGATCAGGTCTCCGTCGCGCGTGAGATTCTGTAACAGGTCGGGCTGCGCCTCGGTGGCACAACCTGGCCTCTGCCGCATCGGCGAATCCGACTGCGCCCGGCCTGCCGGAAGCGTCAGGCCGATCCCCAGGCTCATGCTCAAGACAATCCGCAGGGCCAGTTCCGTCATCGGACGGGATCATACCCGTTCGGCAGAAAACGGCTACGCTTGAAGCGCCTGGATCGGCGCATGTCCCGAGCGAGGCCGTGCCGCCGCTTCCGGGCGCCGTTGCCGTTCTTGTCCGCCAGGCTTGGAGCGCACGCGGGGGAGGCTGCATCCGGCGCAGGATCGCCGCTTCTCAAGAGGACGCCGCACGCCTGTGAGAACGGTTTCCGGAATCGATGTCAGGGGCTCGAAAGATCGCGGCGGAGAGCGGCAGGTTTCTGTTGGACGCAAGCCGGTTGTCCTCCTCACCAGCGGATCACCACGACCCTCTGGCGGCCGTTCCCCAACTCGACGGCCTCAATGCCTTCCGTCTTTGGGTTCTGCGCCTTCGCATCTTCAATGATCTCGATTTCCTCCACATGGGCGGCGAACGCCTCGTCCACCTCGGCCACGCAGAGCAACGTATCGGGAGGGAGGTTCTCGACCTGTTTCAGAAAATCTCGAAGCCTCTGCGCCATGGTATGCCTCCGGTTGCCTTCAACAAACCGGTCGGGCCATGCTGGGTTCCTTCGTGTCTTCTCCGGGCTCCTCACGATCCCCCAAGAGGGCTGCAATCAGGGCTCAACCCCCTGGAATGACCCTGCCGACCATGCTAAACCCCGTGGTCTCAAGCGGTCCCGTAGCTCAGCAGGACAGAGCAGCGGTTTCCTAAACCGAAGGTCGGAAGTTCGAGTCTTCCCGGGATCGCCAACTAACCCACGACAGCCAAAGGAATTTTTGGCTTCGCCCTTGCCAGCGCCCGGCGGGGTTTGACACTTTTAATCGTCAGGGTTGACAATTCCCGCGCGCCGCTTGTCCAGTTCGCCCGCAAATCCTTCCGCAACGCCGCGCGTCCCCCGGCGCATGTCAGCGCCCTTGGTGTAGCGCCGGACCATGTCCGTCGTCTCCTGGCCGAGCGCGTCGGCGATCGCGCGGTCATTACGGTCTCCATCAGTCATCTCCAGGGGTTGCACCGGACATCACGCCTCGAACTTCTTGAGCGGGCGGCGGCAGTAGTTCGCGGCCTCCCTTCGTGAGGAGGCGATACGGCTGGACGCGGAGGTTGAGGGTGGCTGTAGGCATGGCATCACCTCACGTTTCTATCGGACGTCACCCGCCCCGGCGGCGAAATCCGCTGGTCTCCGTTCCGGCACGCGAGGGTGGGGCATGAATCCTTGCGTTCATGGCGCACGTCTCCACTCTCCCGGCTCTCGCCGGGACTG
The DNA here is from genome assembly GCA_023386155.1 of Pseudomonadota bacterium. Lineage (GTDB taxonomy): Bacteria > Pseudomonadota > Alphaproteobacteria > Rhizobiales > Beijerinckiaceae > Microvirga. Next base: position 2,239 of record JAEWKH010000027.1, on the reverse strand, counting down.
GGTCAGGTTGAACTCGTGGCGGCATCGAGCCGCCGACCATGCCCTGTCGCGCGTCGCAGGCGCCCGCGACAGGGCGGACTTGGCCCGGTCCGCGGAGCGGGCCGCGGGCCGGCGGAAAGGTCCGGAGGAATCCTTCCGGCCTAGAACTCAACTAAAACTCGAAAGTCAGATGCCCGGAGGGCCGAGGGCACTTTCTCGCGTCACGGGACAAGTTTCCCGGCCTGCCATCCAAAGGACCCGACGGAGCGGGGCTCCCCGTTGGAAAGGGGCACGGCCCGGTGTCACGGTGGCGCGTCCTTCCCCACGCCCTCCGTTCCTTCGAGAACGATCGCGAGCATCTCCTCGCGGGAGGTGGTGCCGCATCCTCGAGCAGCAGCGCGAGGGCATCGAGGGCCGGCCTGTTCGCCTCCAGCATGGTGCGGGCGCGCTCGCGGCTCTTGGCGAGGGTCCGGTTCACCGCCCGCCGCAGGGAAGGATTCGAGCGAAGCCGCTTGAGGAGTTCGGCATCGTCGGCCGGCGCCAGATACGCGAGGTTGCCACCGAAGCCGAGCGACACCTCCATCGCCGCCGCGAGCACCGTCGCTTGGTGGAGGTCGCTGCGCTCCGAGCCGCCGGCCCCCTCGGTATGTGCCCCCAGGACGAGTTCCTCGGCAGCCAGCCCCGCGAGGAAGCCCACGATTTCTGCGAGATGGGCGAGCCGCGTCCGCATCACGCCCCCGACGCGATGGTAGGCCGTCACCCCGGCGGCACCATCCGCCGACACCTCGCGGAACACACGCGCCTGTGTGGGCACCTTGCCCGAGGCGAGCGACAGCAAGGTGCCGATTACCGCGTGCCCGGCCTCGTGGATGCAGGCGCGGCGGAAATCATCGTTGGACAGTTGAATGCGCTTCGGCAGGGCGGCACCGATGTCGCCGGGCGCGAGATCCCGCCGTTCGGTCCTCGCTCTGCGCCGCGCATCCCTCACCACCTGCTCGATCACGGCACCGGATGCGCCCTCCAGGCGCTCCGCCGCGTCCGTCAGGTCGGCGCCCGCGAGAACCCGTGCATCGACCGGATCGGGCGTCACGATGGCATCCGCTGCGGTGCGAAAAACGGTTGGCAGATCGGCCGGATCGCCCGCGATGGCGAAGACCCGCACATGGGATGCGAGCGTCTCCCGCATGGTGTCCTCGGCCGCCTTCGGGCGCTTGGGCTTGCCGTCGAACTCGACGACCTCATGCGCGTCGTCGAACCTGGCGAACTCGTAGGCAAGCGCATCATTCGACAGGGTGCGGAGCATTGCCTTCGCCGCCGCGACGAAGTCCGGCCTGTCCTGCGGATGGGGCACCACGAGGCTGACGATGCAGGGCTGTTCCCGCAGCGCGTGGTGCAGTCCGGCGTGTCGCAGTGCACGCACTATGAGGTTGCGGGCGGCGGTCCGTCCGACGTTCGTGGGACGGCGCACGGTTTCCGTGCGACGTGAAGGCGAAGTGAGTGTCTTGGTCATCGTCGGTCCTCTTCATGCTTGCGTCAGAGGACGTCGGTGGCGGCAGCGGCGGGCCTGCCGAGGGCGTAGGTCCGCGACATGGTCCGCGCATACCCGAGATCGGGCGCCAGAACCCAGAGGCCCGTCGTGAGTCCGGGCCGCCCGTCCGTGATGCGCGGGTGGTTGAACATGATGCCCGTGAGGCAGGGATCGGGGCGCCGGATTACCTGCCAGTCGTGCAGCTTCGGGCTTCCGTCCAGCACGGTCCTATCGGGGTGCCGTCCGCGGCGGATGTCGTCGAGCGCCTGCACGAGGCCGCGCAACCGGCTCACGCGCGGGAGGCAACCCAAGGAGCAGGACTGAGCTGGCATTCGTTCCCGCGGAGTACCAGCCTTCTCCGTGGCATGCAGGCTGGCATCGCCACCTTGCCCATGAGCGAGGCGTACACGTCCCGACCGAACAGCCAGCGGTCAAGCGGTCATTCCGGAAATATGGAAACAGTTGGCGATCGGAGCGGAAATGGCTCCGCGAAAGGTCCAGGCTGGCATTCTTGAGCGGCGTGCCTTAATCCCGGGACATGTTCGAGCGTGGACCTTTCTCCGCTTGCCCAAGCTGCCGTCGTCCTGAGTCCTTGGGCCTTCTCTATGGCAGCGAATACAACCTGACCATACGATGTAAGGAGTGCCGATACACAGAGAACGAGCAGTTGCCGCTTCTGAACAAGAAGGTGATCTACCTCGACCAGTTCGCATTCAGTGAACTCTTCAAGGT
>JAEWKH010000022.1 GCA_023386155.1 Pseudomonadota bacterium | reverse complement strand
CTGAAGACGCTGAAGGGCCTCACGCCTTACGAGCATATCTGCAAAACCTGGACAACCGAGCCTCAACGCTTCAGGCTCGACCCGCTCCACCAAATGCCGGGACTAAACACCTAGAGCTGTTTCCACTGGCGTGGAATCACCTCTCTTCTTTGGCTTGCCGCATTTTTGACGGCGAACCGGATCCACTTCGCCGAAAAACGCTCTATCCTCATCCTGAGGGGCAGCGAAGCTGCGTCTCGAAGGAGGCTCCAGAGAGCCCGGGAGACACCGTGATCCTTCGAGACGGATTGCTGCGCAATCCCCTCAGGATGAGGGCTCAGGGACGAGCCGCTTTCCGGTCAGAGTGGATGATAAAGCCGAAGACGAGGCTCGATCGCTGCACAAGCGCTACGTATCCTGTGCCATGCTGCCTTGCGGCGTCGTCGCCATGACCTTCACCAGGGCCGCCACCAGATCGTCAGGAAGAATCGGCTTGTGAAGGAACGCCGCATTGGGCGGCAGGTCGCCTGGGCCAGGGCCGGTCTTGCCGGAAATGACGAGCACGCCCACTTCAGGCCAGCCCTGACGGACGAGGCGGGCGAACTCGAAGCCGTCCATGGAGCCCGGCATGTCCACGTCGGTGAGGACAGCGGATATATCGCGGCGTGCCTTCAGCACCTCGAATGCCTCGTCGGCATCCTGCGCCTCGACAACCCAGAATTCGGCCTCCCGCGACCTGCGTCAGGCGGACGAGCGGCTCGTCCTCGACCAGGAGAACCACCGGCTGCTTCACGACCCTGCGATGCGGTTTCATGCTCCATGAAACGGGCCTGCTCCGATCCGGTTCCCATCGACCGGACGGCGGGCTTCCACGGCCAAGGCCCCCACGCGGGCCGCCGGATCGCGCAGGCATGGAGAGGAGGCGGCTCCATCGGGCCGCCTCCGCCCTTCACGGTCAAGCTGCCCGGACGCCCTGCAGGAAGCCTTCGACCTCCTTGCTCAGCACGTTCGAGTTGGATGCCAGCTCGCCAGCCGCGGCCAGCACCTGGGACGCGGCCGAGCCGGCATGGGTGGCCGCCCCCTGGACCTGGACGATGCTCTCGCTGACATTCTGCGTGCCCTTCGCCGCCTCACTGACATTGCGGGCGATCTCCTGCGTGGCCGCCTGCTGCTCTTCGACGGCGGCGGCGACGCTCGTGGCGATCTGGTGCACCTCCTCGATGGTGAGCCCGATGTCGCGGATGGCCTCGACCGCATCCTTCGTCGATTGCTGGATCTGCTGGATGTGGGAGGTGATGTCCTCGGTCGCCCGCGAGGTCTGGTTGGCCAGCTCCTTCACCTCGGCGGCCACCACGGCGAAGCCCTTGCCGGCCTCGCCGGCGCGCGCCGCCTCGATGGTGGCGTTGAGCGCGAGCAGGTTGGTCTGGCTCGCGATCGTGTTGATGAGGGCGACGACCTCGCCGATCTTCTGCGCGCCGTCCGCCAGGGTTTCCACGAGCGCGTTGGTCTTGCGCGCGTTCTCCACGGCTTTCGCCGCCGCGACCGATGTCTGCGACACCTGCGCGCCGATCTCGTTGGAGGACACCGCCAGCTCCTCCGCCGCCGCCGCGACGGCCTGCACGTTGCTGGAGGTTTCCTCGGCGGCGGCCGCCACCGAGTTCGATTGCTGGTTGGTCTGCTGCGCCGTCACGGCCATCGAACGGGCCGTCGATTCCATCTGCTGGGCCGCGACCGAGAGATGCTGAACGAGGCCGCCGACGCTGCCTTCGAAACTCTGGGCGAGCGTCATCATCTCGATCCTGCGCCGCTCGGCCGCGTGCTTCTCCGCTTCGGCCTGCGCCTGCCGGAGGGTTTCCGCCTCCTGCATGGCGCCGGCGAAGACCTGGGTCGCCTTCCAGATATCGCCGACCTCGTCCTTGCCGGCTTTCGCCCGCGGCAGGTTGTAGTCGCCCGAGGCGAGCTTCTGGATGGCTTCGGTGACGCCCTTCAGCGGCTGCGCGATCTGACGATGGCCGACGAGCCAGCCGATCAGAAGAGCGATGACGGAGCCTGCCAGGGCGATCGAGATGAGCAGCATCAGGCGCTGGTCGTAGAGCTCCTGCGCATGCCGGTTGACCGCCTCGATCTCTTCGCTGCCGCGCTTCGTCAAGGCATCGATGCTGACCTGGAAGGCCTTGCGGTTGGCACGGTTCGCCTCATTGTTGCCCTGCGCATTGGCGTCCGCGGGAGAGACCTCGGCACCCAGGCGGACCGTCTCGGAGCGGAACTTCCTGAACTCGGCCGCATCCCTCACGACGGCGTCGAACAGAGCCTTGCTGTCGCTCGGAACGATCGGCTCCCATTCCTTCAGGAGGGCATCCATGTCCTTCAGGGTCGCGAGGAGCCCGTCGCCGAACCTGCGCGCCTCGGCCGTGTCCTTCGACGCATAGATGCCTCTCGCCTCCATGACGACATGAGTCACCAGGCGGTTGAGGCGCTCCCCGTAAAGCGCCCGGGTGGCCGCAAGCCGCACATCGTCGACCGCCTGATTGTAGCTTTGCAGCGTGCTGATGCCGATGGCAGCCGTTATGACGGCAACCAAGCTCAACGCCGCGACAAGCGCGAAAATCTTCGTTCTAATCTTCATTTTCCCCCCGATCGGCCGTGCCGTTCGCACACCCATGGATTCGTACCCCATGGTATCGCGGGAATGCTTGCGCGAGCCTTGCTCTCATTCTTCAGACGAATACAGCCAAGTTTCTCTGCGTCAGTGACGGATTTTTAAGTATAAACCCATAGGAATGATTGCACGTGATTCTCAACGCGGCGGTTTCCATGGGCATTCGGTTCGACAAGGTATTGGAGCAGGTCGCCAGGGCCGGGAGCGTCAAGGGCCCCATCTCCACGGCCGAGCGGCGAGAGCGGAAGGTTCAACGCATCGAGGATTCCATCCGCGCCCGCGAAGCGGTCGGCGACCGCATCGTGATGTGCTTAGGCTTGGCCCTCGCCCTCTCGGCAATTGCCCTGCCCGTCTATGCGGTGCATTTCAGCGAAAGCTATACCAATCTCAAGACCGCCGGGTCCGACACGGCCGTTGTGACGCGTTCCGCCGACCTGAGCCCCGCGACGACGGGCTCGCTGACCAGGAAGGACATGGAGCCGACCGCAGCCCGCAAGGGTGACGCGGCCGTGCAGAGCGCCAGGAAGGGCGCGCCGTTCCAGCGCTACGTCATCCATCGCGCCACGGGAGGCTCCGCCCTGATCGAGGGCCCCGAAGGCATCTGGTGGGTCACGCCCGGAATGAAGCTGCCCGGGATAGGCCAGGTCATCTCCATCGAGCGGTCCGATGCCGGCTGGGTCGTTCTGACGACCGAGACGATGATCACGCAGTCGCCCTCGGCGCGGGCATCGAGCTGAACGGACACGTGACAGGGGCCTTGTCCGAAGGCCCCCTCGCTCACTTCGTCGCCGTCACCACCGGGGCCACCTGGTTGCCGAGCCAGACCCACTGGATGTTGTCGGACCCTTCCCGCTTCACATAGCGATAGCCCGTCTGCTGCCAGGGGAGGACCGCGTTGCGCTTGTTGTCGAGGATGTAGTCGCCGCGATCCGTCCTCGCCATGAGCACCGCGTGACCCGCCCCGATCTCGTCGATCACGACCGTCATGCGCAGGGCCCGCTGCGGCAGGCCGGCCTGCGTGAGGAGGCGGCGCTTCAGCAGCTGGATGTCCTCGCAATCGCCCATCCCGTCATCCGGATAATCCCAGCGATCCGCGACGCCCCAGTGCTCCTGGTCCGTCACCGGCAGGATCTCCTTATTCACCCGCTCGTTCACGGCCACGATGGTGCTCCAGATCTCCTGGTCGAGAACGATCGTGTCGGGCTCGGACGGATCGTGATCGCATTCCTGCGGCAACTGCGTGCAGAACTCGATCCAGGCCGGCGTCGGGCCCGCCGCTCCCACGGCCACGAGCGCATTGCCGGGCATCGGCCCTTGAGGGGATGCGAGCGCCGATCCGGCGCCGGTCATGGCAGACAGGACGATAACGGCGAGACCCGCCGAACCGGAAAGGCGGGCGAGGCTTTTACTGCACCTCGCCAAAGTCCTGAAAGTAATCCCGCACATACCCCGCACCTGACAGCTTTCTTATTTTCAATAAAGCTGTCAGGAGCGGAAGCACCGTGCAAGCGGGAACTTGTCGCAAGATCACGAACGACTCGCCGGTGTTGACTTCCAGCAACAGAGCACACGCTCGAAGCGCTTCAGAGACCTCTCTGGACGGGGGGGAGCGCCCCATCGATGAGGCCATGCCCGGCATCCGGGCCGGATCCGCTTCTCCGGTGTCGGCCATCGCTGGACGGGAGGCGGCGCGTCGTTCAGTACCGGCTCTGCGCCAGGCTGCGGCTTCTGGCCCAGTGCCGGGCTCTCCGCGAGGAGACCATGAGACGGATCACGGGCGTTCCGATCAATCCCACGAGGGATGCAGCAACAACCGGCACCAGTACGACAGACATGGATCTCTCCTCGTCACATGGGAGTACCTCTTCCCTATGACATGGCGAGCTTGCGCGAGCCTGACGCGGCAGCTTCACGGCCTCGCCGTTCCTGGCGCTAGAGCATTTTTCGGCGAAGTGGATCCGGTTCGCCGTCAATAATGCGGCAGCCCAAAGAAGAGAGATGATTCCACGCAAGTGGAAACAGCTCTAGGTTTACTACATTCGGAGGAAGAGCTTCGCCGCAGCGGCTCGGACGTATAGTGTCGGACCGAAGCGACTTCAGTTTCTGGGAGATCCGTTTGAGAACGCTCTTCGTGACACTCGCCGCGGCTGTCGCGGTCGGCGGCTGCGTGCCTGCCACCCATGAAACGCTCGCCCTGTCATGCTCGGATTATATCGGCAAGCCTATCTCCACGCGCATCGCAGCCTGGGGCCCGCCGCGAACGGTCTACAGGATCAGCCCGACTGAGGTCGGCTACATCTTCGAGAGCAAGCAGACCGCGTTCATCGGCGGCGAGCCCTATTATACGGTGAACTACATGATAGGCGCCGACAAGCACCGCACGCCGGTCCGCAAGCTCACGACGATCTGCAGCGGCGTCTTCGTCGTGCACGCGCCTTCCGATGCGGTTCCGATCGATGAAAGAACCGTCGTGAACGTGGTGTCGGCGAAAGGCTAGCGCATCGGACGGAAAAGTGGATCCGGTTTTTCCGGTCCATCCGATGCGCCAGCCAAGAGAAGAAGCATCGGATGAATCCCAAAAGTGCAAGTCCACTTTTGGGTCCGATGCTTTAGAGCAT
>JAEWKH010000164.1 GCA_023386155.1 Pseudomonadota bacterium | reverse complement strand
GTAGAAGAGCACGAGGTCGAGCGCGACGAAGACGCCGATCATGGTGGTTTCGAGGACCAGGAAGGCGACGAAATATTCCTTCACCCGGCTCCCGATCGATTCCCACGAGGCCAGGATGCAGAATGGCATCAGGAACGTGGTGAGCAGAACGAGCGGCATGGAGAAGCCATCGACGCCGAGCTTGAAGCGGATCGTCTCGGTCAGCCAGGGATGGCTTTCCACGAGCTGGAACGAAGCCGACGCGATGTCGAAACGAGCCCAGGCGACCAGGGACAGCAGGAAGGTGGCGATCGTGGTCGCGAGCGCCGCCCAGCGGGCGTTGGAGCGAGTGGCCTCGCTGTCGCCGCGCAGGGTCAGGATGAAGGCCGCGCCGACGAGCGGCAGGACCAGGAGGCCTGAGAGGATGCCGAAGCCGAGCATTAGTGGGCTCCCCTGAAGAGATAGAAGGTCACGAGAGCCGCAACGCCGATCAGCATGGCGAAGGCATAGTGATAGACGTAGCCGGTCTGCACCCGGACCACGCCGCGCGTCACGTCGAGAACGCGGGCGGAGATGCCGTCAGGACCGAGCCCATCGATGATCTTCTGGTCGCCGGTGCGCCAGAAGAAGCGGCCGATAGCCATGGCGGGGCGGACGAAGATCGCGTCGTAGAGCTCGTCGAAGTACCACTTGTTGAGGAGGAAGCGATACAGGATCGGGTGATCGGCGGCGAGCTTCGCCGGCTGCTTGGTGTCGATGATGTACATGTACCAGGCGAGTCCGAAGCCGAGCGCCATCATGATGGTCGGCAGCAGCGGCACCCAGCCCGGAAGATGGTGCATCTCCTCCAGGATGTGGTTCTCGGGACGGGTGAACAGGGCGCCCTTCCAGAACTCCTGGTAGCCTTCGCCGATGAAGGCATTGTGGAAGACCGCGCCCGCGATGACAGCGCCGATGGCGAGCACGAGCAGCGGCAGGAGCATCACGAGGGGGCTCTCGTGAGGCCTGTGGGAACCGTGGTGCCCATGGCCATGCTCGTGCTGAGCATGGGAAGCGGGCTCGACGTCGTGACCGGTCTCATCGTGGTCCACGCCCTCGTGGGCGCCTGCTGCGTGATGTCCGTGGCCCCAACGGGCGGTTCCCTCGAAGGTCAGGAAGAACAGACGCCAGGAGTAGAACGAGGTCATGAAGGCGGCAACGACCGTGGCCAGGAAGGCAAAGGAGCCAGCCGAGGAATGAGCCGCGTAAGCCGCCTCGATGATGGCGTCCTTGGAATAGTAGCCTGCCGTGAACGGGAAGCCCGTGAGCGCCAGCGTGCCGATCGCCATCATCGCCGTCGTGAACGGGATATAGCGGCGCAGGGCTCCCATGTGGCGGATATCCTGCTCGTGGTGCATGGCGTGGATGACCGAGCCGGCGCCGAGGAAGAGCAGCGCCTTGAAGAAGGCGTGCGTGAAGAGGTGGAACACGCCGGCGCCATACGCGCCGACGCCGAGGCCGACGAACATGTAGCCGAGCTGCGAGCAGGTCGAATAGGCGATCACGCGCTTGATGTCGTTCTGGACCAGACCGACAGTCGCGGCGAAGAAGGCCGTGATGCCGCCGATGACCGTCACGACTGCGAGCGCCGAAGGGGCATATTCGAAGACCGGCGACAGCCGCGCGACCATGAACACGCCCGCGGTCACCATGGTGGCCGCATGGATGAGTGCCGAGACCGGGGTCGGGCCCTCCATAGCGTCCGGCAGCCAGGTGTGCAGCAGGAATTGCGCCGACTTGCCCATGGCGCCCATGAAGAGCAGCAGGCTGGCGATGGTCAGGGCATGCCACTCGATGCCCAGGAAGGTGAAGCGCGCATCCGCGAACTCGGCGACCCTCGGGAAGATCGAGTCGAAGGTAACGCCGTTGAACAGGACGAAGATCGTGAAGATTCCGAGAAGGAAGCCGAAATCGCCGACGCGATTGACGATGAACGCCTTCATGGCAGCCGCGTTGGCCGAGTCCTTCTGGTACCAGAAACCGATGAGTAGGTAGCTCGCGAGACCGACGCCTTCCCAGCCGAAGAACATCTGGACCAGGTTGTCCGCCGTCACCAGCATGAGCATGGCGAAGGTGAAGAGCGACAGATAGGCGAAGAAGCGCGGACGGTGCGGATCCTCGTGCATGTATCCGATGGAATAGAGATGCACGAGCGCCGACACGGTGTTGACCACCACCAGCATCATGGCGGTCAGCGTGTCGATGCGGAACGCCCAGTCGACCTGGAGGTCGCCGACCGACATCCATTGGGCGACCTGCACGCGGGTGGCACCGTCGCCGAAGCCGACCTGGATGAAGGACACCCAGGACAGGACGGCCGCCACGAAGAGCAGGGCCGTGGTGATGATCTCGCTCGGCCGGGCGCCGAGGACGCGCCCGAAGATGCCTGCGATGAGGAAGCCGACGAGCGGCAGGAAGACGATTGCGTGATACATGTTCGTTTACTTCGCCAGTCCGTTCGGGCTTAGCCCCTCAACCTGTTGACGTCCTCGACCGCGATGGAGCCGCGGTTGCGGAAGAAGACCACCAGAATGGCAAGGCCGATGGCCGCCTCCGCCGCCGCGACCGTGAGGATCAGCATGGCGAAGACCTGGCCGACGATGTCGTTCAGGTGGTTCGAGAAGGCGACCATGTTGATGTTCACGGCGAGCAGGATCAGCTCGATGGACATCAGGATGACGATCACGTTCTTCCGGTTGATGAAGATGCCGAACACTCCGAGCGTGAAGAGCACGGCGGCGACGGTCAGATAATGGCCCAGTCCGATAACCATTGCGCGCCTCCTTAGATGCCCTGGCGGAAGGGGACCTTCCGAACCTCGACGGCAGTTTCCTGCGTCCGGGCGTTCTGCTTGGTAATGTCCTGACGCCGAACCCCGACACGCTCACGCAGGGTCAGCACGATGGCGCCGATCATGGCGACCAGCAGGATCAGGCCGGCTGCCTGGAAGAAGTAGAAGTAGCGGGTGTAGAGAACCTGGCCGAGCGCCTCGGTGTTGGTCATCACGTCCGGCGCCGGGATCGGCACGGCCGGCGAGCGGACGAGGCCCGGATCGATCGCGTAGGCGCCGACCACCAGGATCAGCTCGAGCAGGAAGATGACGCCGATCAGGCCGCCGATGGGCAGGTACTGCAGGAAGCCCTGGCGAAGCGCGGCAAAGTCCACGTCGAGCATCATGACGACGAAGAGGAAGAGCACCGCGACCGCCCCCACGTAGACGATGACCAGGATCATCGCCAGGAACTCGGCTCCCATCATCAGGAACAGCCCCGCCGCATTGACGAAGGCCAGGATGAGAAAGAGCACCGACTGCACGGGATTGCGGGAGGCAATCACCATGAAGCCGGAGGCGATCGTGATCGTCGCGAACAGATAAAAGAAGGCGGCGGTAACCGTCATGCTCAGCTCAAGCCGCTCAAGGCGGCCCCTTCCGACGTGGCCCCGGAGAATCCGGCGGCCTGTCTATAAAATCCGAATCCGACGGGCACAACCCGCCGGACCTGCTTGCCCCCTGCCCTTAACAGGCAGAACGCGCTCCTACCGGTAAGGCGCAGTCTTCGCGATGTTGCGCGCGATTTCCCGCTCCCACCGCTCCCCGTTCTCGAGAAGCTTGGCCTTGTCGTAATAGAGTTCCTCGCGAGTCTCCACGGAGAACTCGAAATTCGGCCCCTCCACGATGGCATCCACCGGGCAGGCCTCCTGGCACAGGCCGCAATAGATGCACTTCACCATGTCGATGTCGTAGCGCGTCGTGCGGCGCGTGCCGTCGTTGCGGCGCGGTCCGGCTTCGATGGTGATGGCCTGGGCCGGGCAGATCGCCTCGCAGAGCTTGCACGCGATGCAGCGCTCTTCCCCGTTAGGGTAGCGACGCAGGGCGTGCTCGCCCCGGAAGCGGGGCCCGCGATGGCCCATCTCGAAGGGATAGTTGAGGGTCGCCTTCGGCTTGAAGAAGTATTTCACCGTCAGGATGAAGCCCGAGATGAACTCCTTCAGCAGGAGGGACTGGGCAATGCGGTCGAGCTGCATGGCCGATCTCCTTTAGCGGACGCCCGGCGCATTGCCGGTCGCCATCAGGACAGCCGCCACGATGACGACCATGGCCAGGGAGAGCGGCAGGAAGACCTTCCAGCCGAGGCGCATGAGCTGATCGTAGCGGTAACGCGGCACCAGGGCTTTCACCATGGCGATGAGGACGAAGAGGAAGCTCGCCTTCAGCACGAACCAGATCACGCCCGGAATCCAGGTGAAGGGCGCGAACGGGATCGGCGACAGCCAGCCGCCGAGGAACAGGATTGTGCCGAGCGCGCACATGGTCATGATGGCCACGTACTCGCCGAGCATGAAAAGCAGATACGGAGTGGAGGAATACTCCACCATGTAGCCGGCAACCAGCTCCGATTCCGCTTCAGGCAGATCGAAGGGCGGGCGGTTCGTCTCGGCCATGGCCGAGATGAAGAACACCACGAACATCGGGAAGAGCGGCAGCCAGTACCAGCCGAAGATGCCGAGCCGGGTGTTCTGAGACTCCACGATGGCCGACAGGTTCAGCGTCCCGGCGCACATGAGCACGGTCACGATGACGAAGCCGATGGAGACCTCGTAGGACACCATCTGGGCCGCCGAGCGGAGTGCGCCAAGGAACGGGTACTTCGAGTTCGAGGCCCAGCCGCCCATGATGACGCCGTAGACGCCGAGCGAGGAGATCGCGAAGATATAGAGGATGCCGACATTGATGTCGGCAATCGCCCAGCCGGCATTGAGGGGGATGACCGCCCAGGCTGCCAGAGACAGGGTGCACATCACCAAGGGGGCCAGCAGGAACATGCCCTTGTTGGCAGGAGCCGGAATGACCGGTTCCTTCAGCACGAACTTGAGCAGGTCCGCGAAGGACTGGAAAAGCCCCCAGGGTCCGACCACGTTCGGGCCGCGCCGCAGCTGAACCGCGGCCCAGACCTTGCGGTCGGCATAGAGCGCATAGGCGATGAAGATGAGAAGCGCCACCAGCATGAGCAGGCTCTTGCCCAGCATGATCGCGACGGCGAGGAGGATATCTCCAAATTCCATGGTCCGTTCCTCTTACTCAGCCGCCTCGAGCTTCAGCTCACGGGCGAGCGCGGAGCACTCGGCCATGACGCCGGAGGCGCGGGCAATCGGGTTCGTCAGATAGAAGTCCTTCACCGGGCTTGCGAAAGGCTCGCGACCCGGAGTGCCGCCGAGGCCGGCAAGCGCCTGAACGGCAGCAAACCCGTCGGCCGGCTGGGCCGTGCCGATGGCCGCGAGGTGCGGGTACTGCACGTAGAGCTTCGCCCTCAGAGCATTGAGAGAGTCGAAAGGCAGCCGGTGGCCCAGAACGTCCGAAAGGGCGCGCAGGATCGCCCAGTCCTCGCGGGCCTCGCCCGGAGCGAAGGCCGCCCGGTTGGCGAGCTGCACCCGGCCCTCCGTGTTCACGTAGGTTCCAGACTTCTCGGTATAGGTTGCGCCCGGCAGGATCACGTCGGCGCGGTGAGCGCCGCGGTCGCCATGGGTGCCCTGGTAGATCACGAAGGCGCCGGGGGCTATGTCGATCTCGTCGGCGCCGAGGTTGAACAGCACGTCGACCTCGCCCTGCGCCATGGTCTGCGCATTCAGGCCCCACTCGCCCGGCACGAGGCCGAGATCCAGCGCGCCGACGCGGGACGCGGCGGTGTGCAGAACCGAGAAGCCGTTCCAACCGTCCTTGACGGCGCCGACGTCCCGCGCGAGCTGCGCAGCCGCCGAGAGAACGGCCAGGCCGTCCGGACGGGCGAGAGCCCCCTGCCCCACGATGATCAGCGGGCGCTCCGCAGCGCGGAGCTTCTCGATGAAGCTGTGGCGACCGGCAGCGAGCTCGGCCAGGGTCTCCGGACCGGCGCCGAGGTAATCGTAGGGATAGGTCAGGTCGGCATGCTCGCCGATCATGACGATCGGCGGCGGAGCCATGCGCCAGCGCTTGCGGATGCGCACGTTGACGAGCGAGGCCTCGATGCGCGGGTTCGAACCCACGATCAGGATCGCGTCCGCGTCCTCGATGCCCGCAATGGTGGTGTTGAAGATGTAGGAACCGCGACCATAGACCGGCGACAGCAACGAGCCGTCCTGGCGCGCGTCGATGTTGGTGACGCCGAGGCTCTGCATGAGGAGCTTCAGGGCAAACATCTCCTCGACCGCGGCAAGGTCGCCCACGATGGCGCCGATGCGCTTCGGATCGGCACCCTTCACGCGGCTGGCGATGGCACCGAAGGCTTCCTGCCAGGAGGCCGGACGCAGGCGGCCGTTCTCGCGCACGAAGGGACGGTCGAGGCGCTGCAGCCGCAGGCCGTCCACGATCTGGCGGGTCTTGTCGGTGATCCACTCCTCGTTCACCGCCTCATTCACGCGCGGAAGGATGCGCATGACCTCGCGGCCGCGGGAATCGACGCGGATCGAGGAGCCGACCGCATCCATCACGTCGATGGAGTCGGTCTTGGTGAGCTCCCAGGGACGGTAGTGGAAGGCTTCCGGCTTGTGGGTGAGCGCGCCGACCGGGCAGAGATCCGCCACATTGGCCTGGAGCTCCGAGCCGAGGGCCCGCTCCAGATAGCTCGTGATCTCCATGTCCTCGCCGCGCCAGAGGGCGCCGAGATCCGGCACGCCGGCCACCTCGGCCGTGAAGCGCACGCAGCGGGTGCAGTGGATGCAACGGTTCATGGAGGTGCGCACGAGCGGGCCGAGATACTTGTCGGTCACCGCGCGCTTGTTCTCGTGGAAACGGCTGGTGTCGACGCCGTAGGCCATGGCCTGATCCTGCAGGTCGCACTGGCCGCCCTGGTCGCAGATCGGGCAATCGAGCGGGTGGTTGATGAGGAGGAACTCCATCACGCCTTCCCGCGCCTTCTTCACCGTCGGCGACTTCGTCGAAATCTCCGGCGGTTCGCCATTCGGGCCTGGACGGCAATCGCGCACGCCCCACGCGCAGGACGCTACCGGCTTCGGGGCGCCCTTCACTTCGACAAGGCACATGCGGCAGTTGCCGGCGATCGAGAGCCGCTCGTGGTAGCAGAAGCGCGGAATTTCCGCTCCCGCCGCCTCGGCGGCCTGGAGCAGCGTGTATTCCGCGGGAACGTCGACCTCGACGCCATCAACGATGATTTTCGCCATCTTCAATCTCACTCCGCCGCAATGAGGACGGATTCGGAATGCGGGTTTGCCGCGTAATCGTCGATCCGCTTCTCGATCTCGTGACGGAAGTGGCGGATCAGACCCTGAACCGGCCAGGCCGCCGCGTCGCCGAGCGCGCAGATGGTATGGCCTTCGATCTGGGTCGAGACTTCGAGCAGCATGTCGATCTCGCGCTTCTGGGCACGGCCCTCCGCCATGCGGGTGAGCACGCGCCACATCCAGCCCGTGCCCTCGCGGCACGGCGTGCACTGGCCGCAGCTCTCATGCTTGTAGAAGTACGAGATGCGGGCAATCGCACGGACGATGTCGGTCGACTTGTCCATGACGATCACGGCAGCGGTACCGAGACCGGACTTCAGGTTTCGCAGCGTGTCGAAATCCATATAGGCGTCGGCGATCTGCTCGGCAGGAACGACCGGCACGGACGAGCCGCCCGGAATGACGCCGAGCAGGTTGTCCCAGCCACCGCGGATGCCGCCGCAATGGCGGTCGATCAGCTCGCGGAAGGTGAGGCCCATCTCCTCTTCCACGTTGCAGGGCTTGTTGACGTGGCCCGACACGCAGAACAGCTTGGTGCCGACGTTGTTCGGGCGGCCGATGCCGGAGAACCAGGATGCGCCACGCCGCAGGATTGTGCCGGCAACCGCAATCGACTCGACGTTGTTGACCGTCGTCGGGCAGCCGTAGAGGCCCATATTGGCCGGGAACGGGGGCTTCAGGCGCGGCATGCCCTTCTTGCCCTCCATGCTCTCGATGAGAGCCGTCTCCTCGCCGCAGATATAGGCGCCTGCGCCATGGTGGACGTAGAGGGCGAAGGGATAGCCGTGGATGTTGTCCTTGCCGATGAGCTTGGCCTCGTAGGCCTCGTCCACGGCCTGCTGAAGGGCATGGCGCTCGGCAACGTACTCGCCACGGATATAGATGTAGGCCGCGTGAGCCCCCATGGCGAAGGACGCGATGAGGCAGCCCTCGACGAGAAGATGCGGATCGTTCCGCATGATCTCGCGGTCCTTACAGGTGCCCGGCTCCGACTCGTCGGCATTCACGACGAGATAGTGCGGACGTCCGTCCGACTGCTTGGGCATGAAGGACCATTTCAGGCCCGTGGGGAAGCCTGCCCCGCCGCGGCCACGCAGTCCCGACGCCTTCATCTCATTGACGATCCAGTCGCGGCCCTGCTCGAGCAGGAACTTCGTTCCGTCCCAGGCGCCGCGCATCTTCGCGGCCTTGAGGTCCGGCGAATGGAAGCCGTAGAGATTGGTGAAGATACGATCTTTGTCCTGAAGCATTCCCGATCACTCCATCAGGACGACTTGTTGTCTTTGTCGACGACCACGCCCGGCTTGCTCTCGCTGCCGTCCCGGCGGGCCTCGGCTTGTGCGGGCGCCTTGCTCGCTTCCGGCGTCGTCGGGCTGGCAGGCACTGCCTCGCCTTCCTTCGTCGGCGTCGCCACATAGGACTTGCCGCTCTGCGGAGCAGGCTGCGCGCCCTTTACCTTAGATTTGACCTTGGTTGCCTTCGAAGGATCGCCGGCTTCCTTCTGGTCGGTAGGGTTGATCGGCTTCTCGCCTTCCTTGGCGCGCTTGGCTGGCGTATCGGCAGCGTCGCTTTCGATAGCGCGCCCAGCTGTCGGCTTGGCAGCCTTGGCTTCCTGAGGAACGCTCGCGACGGCTGCTGCCGCCTCGCCGGTCTCGGCGGCCTTCGCCTGCTCGTCGAAGCGCTTGCGCCAGGCTCCGACCACGGAACCGTCGTACAGGGCCGGATCCTGAAGGGTGTTCACGGCCTCGAAGGGCTCGGACCGGTTGCGGCCGATCTGGGATCCGACCTTCACGGGGCGACCGGCGGCGAGATCGTCGAGAAGCTTCTCGAAGTTCTCGGTGGTCAGATCCTCGTAGTAATCGTCGTTGATCTGCACCATCGGGGCATTGGAGCAGGCTCCCAGGCACTCGACCTCGAGCCAGGAGAAGTTGCCGTCCGCCGTCACATGATTCTGGTCGCCGACGCGACGCTCCAGAACCTTCTTGATGTCGCCCGCGCCGCGGAGCACGCAGGGCGTGGTGCCGCAGAACTGAATGAAATACTTTCCGACCGGCTCGAGGTTGAACATCGTGTAGAAGGTAGCCACCTCCATCACGCGGATCATCGGCATGTCGAGCTTGGCCGCGACGGCCTCGATGGCCTTGCGAGGCAGCCAGCCGCCGGCCTGCTCCTGAGCCTTGGTCAGAAGGGCGATCACGGCCGACGCCTGCCGGCCCGGCGGGTACTTGGCGATTTCCTTGTCCGCGAAAGCCTCGGTCTCGGGGGAGAGAACGAAGCTCTCGGGCTGCATGTTTTCAGGCGCGAGCTTACGAACGGCCATAGACTCTTCTCCTCGTCGCCAAAGCTGGGCACGGGGCCCGGCCAATCGCGACTTGAACTTTTCCGGCACGCCTTGAAAGAGCGTGGATATCCGCCCCGGACCCGGGACGGTTCTTCTTTAGCGGTCGACCTCGCCGAAGACGATGTCGATGGAACCCAGGACGCTTGCCACGTCGGCCAGCATGTGGCCGCGGCACATGAAATCCATGCCCTGAAGATGAGCGAAGCCAGGGGCGCGGATCCTGCAGCGATAGGCCTTGTTGGTGCCGTCAGACACGAGGTAGACGCCGAACTCGCCCTTCGGAGCCTCCACGGCGGCATAGACCTCGCCCGCGGGGACGTGGAAGCCTTCCGTGTAGAGCTTGAAGTGATGGATCAGCGCCTCCATGGAGCGCTTCATGTCCTTGCGCGAGGGCGGCGAGACCTTGCCGTCCAGCGTCGTGACCGGCCCCTGCCCGTCCGGCGCCCGCAGCTTGTCGAGGCATTGCCGCATGATGCGCACGCTCTGGCGCATCTCCTCCATGCGGATGACCTGACGGTCGTAATTGTCGCCGTTCTTGCCGACGGGAATGTCGAACTCCATCTCCTCGTAGCACTCATAGGGCTGCGACTTGCGCAGGTCCCAGGCTACGCCGCAGCTGCGGACGAGCGGGCCCGAAAATCCCCAGCGGAAGCAGTCGTCCAGGGTGATCGTGCCGATATCGACGTTTCGCTGCTTGAAGATGCGGTTGCCTATCACCAGGGTGTCCAGGTCGTCCAGCACCTGCAGGAACGGGTCGCAGAAAGCCTCGATATCGTCGATCAGCTCCGGCTGGATGTCCATGTTCACGCCGCCGGGGCGGAAGTAATTGGCGTGCATCCGCGAGCCGGAGATGCGCTCGTAGAAGATCATGAGCTTCTCGCGCTCCTCGAATCCCCACAGGGGCGGCGTGAGCGCGCCGACGTCCATCGCCTGCGTCGTCACGTTGAGGAGGTGGGAGAGAAGGCGTCCGATCTCAGAGAAAAGGACACGGATCAACTGAGCGCGCCGAGGCACCTCGATGCCCAGGAGCTTCTCGGTCGCCAGGCAGAACGCGTGCTCCTGGTTCATCGGCGCGACGTAATCGAGCCGGTCGAAATAGGGATTGGCCTGAACGTAGGTCTTGTACTCGATCAGCTTCTCGGTGCCGCGATGCAGCAGGCCGATATGCGGATCGACGCGCTCGACGATCTCGCCGTCGAGCTCCAGCACGAGGCGCAGTACCCCGTGCGCCGCCGGATGCTGCGGCCCGAAGTTGATGGTGAAGTTGCGGATATTATGCTCGCCCATGGGTCGCCCTTTCCGCTCCTCTTAAGCCTTGGCCTTCTCGTCCCCCGGCAGCACGTAGTCCGTGCCTTCCCAGGGAGAGAGGAAATCGAAGTTGCGGAATTCCTGGTTGAGCTTCACCGGTTCGTAGACCACGCGGCCCTCTCCGTCGTCGTAACGGACCTCGACATAGCCCGTGAGCGGGAAGTCCTTGCGAAGCGGATGCCCCTCGAACCCGTAATCGGTGAGGATCCGGCGCAGGTCCGGGTGGCCCGAGAACAGGATGCCATAGAGGTCATAGGCCTCGCGCTCGTACCAGTTCGCGGCGGGCCAGAGGTCGACGAGGGAGGGAACGGGCGTCACCTCGTCCGTCTCGACCTTCACACGGATGCGCCGGTTATGGTGCGGAGCCAGGAAGTGATAGACCACATCGAAGCGCTTCTCACGGGCCGGGTAATCGGCGCCGCAGATATCGATGAAGCAGACGAAGCGGCATTGCGGGTCGTCCCGCAGGAAGGTCGCCACCTGCACGATGTCTTCGCGGCGGGCGACGATCGTCAGCTCGTCGAAGGCAATGGCCCAGGTCTCGATCGCCTCACCGAGGGACGAGGCGATGTGATCGCTCAGGGCTTGGAGATCAGCACTCATGCGATGACCTTTGCTTAGCGCTCGATGGTGCCGGTCCGGCGGATCTTCTTCTGCAGAAGCAGCACTCCATAGAGGAGCGCCTCAGCCGTCGGCGGGCAGCCCGGCACGTAGATGTCGACCGGCACGATGCGGTCGCAGCCACGAACCACGGAATAGGAATAGTGATAATAGCCGCCGCCATTGGCGCAGGAGCCCATGGAGATCACGTAGCGCGGCTCCGGCATCTGGTCGTAGACCTTCCGAAGGGCGGGAGCCATCTTGTTGGTGAGCGTACCGGCGACGATCATCACGTCGGACTGGCGCGGAGAGGCGCGCGGGGCGAAGCCGAAGCGCTCGACGTCGTACCGCGGCATGGACATCTGCATCATCTCGACCGCGCAGCACGCCAGGCCGAAGGTCATCCACATGAGCGAGCCGGTGCGCGCCCAGGTGATGAGATCCTCGGTTGAGGTGACAAGGAAGCCCTTGTCGGACAACTCCTCGTTGATCGAGACGAAGTACGGGTCCGTCGATCCGACCGGCTTGCCGGTATTCGGGTCGATGATGCCGCGCGGCGCGGGAGCAACCAGGGTCGACTGGTTATCGGAGATCAATCCCATTCAAGGGCTCCCTTCTTCCACTCGTAAATGAATCCAACCGTCAGGACGCCGAGGAAGATCATCATGGAGATGAAGCCGAACCAGCCCAAATTCCCAAACGTAATGGCCCAGGGGAACAGGAACGCCACTTCCAGGTCGAAAATGATGAAAAGGATCGCGACGAGATAGAACCGCACGTCGAACTTCATGCGGGCATCGTCAAAGGCATTGAACCCGCACTCGTAGGCGGACAGCTTCTCGGTATCGGGGCGGCTATAGGCGACGATGAAAGGCGCCACGAGCAACGCTACCCCGATCAGGAGCGATACGCCGATGAAGATTACGAGAGGCAGGTAGTCGGCGAGGAGATTCGTCATACGACACCTAGAAGGAACGAAGTGCGGCCAAGAACCGGCAATCCGAAACGCATTTAAGCCCCAGAAAGGCCCGATAAAGGCCCCTGCGACAACACGTTGATTGCGCGGGAGGCTTAGCTGAGTTCCCTTTCCCTGACAAGTGTTTGCCCTGCTGCAAAAAGAACCATTCCAAACTGGAATGTCACCTTCTCGGCGGCTCTCCCCGCCTTGCGGCCGGTGCCGCCCCGGCGCCATTGCCGAAGGCCTCGATTCTGGCGCTCGGCGTTAACCTGGCCCGATTCTGGTCGAGCCCCCCGGCACAAGCCGCCAAGCTTGGCTGGCACTCCCCACTGATCGAACGCCAGCATAGCCGTCGGCCTCGCACCCGCTCCTCAAGGGAACCCGGCTTTCCCGGACCGTCCAGCTGCGGGAGAATGCGCTTCGAGCCAAAAAGTGCCGAAATCGGGGAAACGGCTGTCAGGACCTGAACACGCTCGTCCCGGTCGCATCGAACCTGCATTTTAGGGAAGTGGCGCGGGCGACGGGGCTCGAACCCGCGACCTCCGGCGTGACAGGCCGGCACTCTAACCGACTGAGCTACGCCCGCGCATCGGACCGCCAAAGCGGTGTGGGTGCGGTTTAAGGGCCCCCCCGACCCCTGTCAAGGGTCGAATGCACTCATTTCGAATGGCTTGCAGAAAACGGAATCGGCCAGGCGTCAGGACACCTTCGATCGCGACCTCCAACCCTGCCTGCGAGGCCTACTCGCCAGCCGGAACCTCGGCCGGACTCCTCAAGGAGGAAAGCACCCGGTCACACTCATGGAGTTCCTCGAGGGCGGTCTGAAGTTCGCGCAGCGCCTCCGGGGGCAGGCCCTGCCTCAAAGGCGTGCAGGCCGCATCCTCTTCCTCGAAGAGACGGCTTTCCCCATGAGGCGCGATCTCCTCGACGCCTGCCCGCGCTGACTCGGGAAGTGTCGTGACGCTCTGCTCCCCGCGCCCGACGCCCTGGACAAAGCGAACCCCTTCCTCCTTCAGGATTCGCTGGACGCCCTTGATCGTATACCCCTCCCCATAGAGGAGCTGGCGGATACCCTTGAGCAGGTCGATGTCGTCAGGGCGGTAGTATCGCCGCCCGCCGCCGCGCTTGAGCGGCTTGATATGGTTGAAGCGGGTTTCCCAGAAGCGCAGCACATGCTGGGGGACATCGAGGTCTTCGGCGACCTCGCTGATCGTGCGGAATGCGTCGGGGCTCTTGTCCATGACGCCGCTCGCCATAGCCGGATCAATCCTCGCCTTCGAAGGTCTCACCGTTGATATGCGCCTTCAAGACATTTGATGGCTTGAAGACCATGACCCGGCGGGGATCGATCGGGACTTCGATCCCGGTCTTGGGATTGCGGCCGACCCGCTCGCCCTTGCTGCGGACGATGAACGAGCCGAAGGACGACAACTTCACGGTCTCGCCGGCAGCCAGGCAGTCGCAGATCTCGCTCAGGACCCGCTCGACCAGCTCAGCCGATTCGGTCCGCGAGAGACCCACCTTCTGATACACGGCTTCGCTTAGATCCGCTCTCGTTATCGTCTTGCCAGCCATTGAGCTCCCCAGCGCGAATGAGTTCGTTGGTCTTGTCGTCCCGGACGACGCTATGCAGATGGCTCCGTACGGTCAACCGCCAAGGTCGAAATACCGGTACCACCTGAGTCGAAGCCCCTGAGGGCTACCAGCGGATCAGGGCGCTTCCCCATGTGAAACCGCCGCCGATGGCTTCGATCATGACGAGATCCCCGTCCCTGATCCGCCCGTCCTTCCGGGCCGTGTCCAAAGCGAGGGGGATCGAGGCCGCCGAGGTATTGCCGTGCTTGTTGACGGTGATGACGACTTTCTCCTGGGCGATTCCGAGCTTGTCCGCGCTCGCCGTAATGATGCGCCTGTTGGCCTGGTGAGGCACGAACCACTTTAGCTCCTCGGCGCTCGTACCCGTGGCCGCGAAGGCATCCTGCACGACATCCGCCACCATCCCTACGGCGAATTTGAAGACCTCGCGGCCCTCCATCTTCAGGACGCCGGTCGTCTTCGTCGATCCCGGCCCGCCATCGACGTAAAGCTTGTCCCGGTAGCGGCCATCGGACCGGAGGTGGGACGTGAGGACGCCACGGTCGGCCGACGTGCCCTCCCCCTCCTGGGCTTCGAGCACGATAGCCCCGGCCCCGTCCCCGAACAGGACGCAGGTCGTGCGGTCGTTCCAGTCGAGGATGCGGGAGAATGTCTCGGCGCCGACCACAAGGGCACGCTTGTGCGAACCGGATTGGAGGAACTTGTCCGCCGTCGCCACGGCATAGACGAAGCCCGTGCAGACGGCCTGGAGGTCGAAGGCCGCCCCATGGGTCATGCCGATGCCCGTCTGGATCATCGTCGCCGTTGATGGGAAGGTGTAATCCGGCGTCGAGGTGGCGCAGATGACCAGATCGATGTCGGCCGCCGTGAGGCCGGCATCGGCCAGGGCCGCCTCGGCCGCCTTGATCCCCAGAACGGATGTTGTTTCATCCTCGTCCGCGATATGACGCTCCTCGATGCCGGTCCGCTGCACGATCCACTCGTGCGAGGTCTCGACGATCTTTTCGAGGTCCTGGTTTGTCAGCTTGCGCCTCGGCAGGTAGGAGCCGATGCCGCGTACGACGGAACGGATGCGTGTCAAGATGCGCCTTCCTCAGGCCGTTTGGCCAACCGGATCATGGTCCAGCATGGTCCTGATCGTGTTCATCAATTCAAAATGCGCCATGTCGTAAGCGACATCGATGGCGCTCGCGAAGCCGAGATCGTCCGTGCCGCCATGGCTTTTAACGACCACTCCCTCGAGCCCCAGGAAGACGCCGCCATTGACCTTGCGGGGGTCCATCTTGTCCCGGAGAGCGTTAAAGGCCTGTTTCGCGAACAGGTAGCCGATTTTCGCCATCAGGGTGCGGCTCATGGCCGACCGCAGGTACTGGGCGATCTGCTTGGCCGTCCCTTCGGCAGTCTTCAGGGCGATATTGCCCGTGAACCCCTCGGTCACGACCACGTCGACGGTGCCCTTGCCGAGGTCGTCGCCTTCTACGAAACCCCGGTAATCGAGGTGCGGAAGGTTGGATTCCTTCAGGATCCGGCTGGCCTCCTTGACCGCCTCGATCCCCTTGATCTCCTCGGTGCCGACATTGAGGAGCCCGACCGTCGGGCGGTCCAGGTCGAACACGATGCGCGCCATGGCCGCGCCCATGATGGCCATGTCCACCAGATGGCCCGCATCCGCGCCGATGGTCGCACCGACGTCGAGCACGATGCTTTCGCCCCTTAAGGTGGGCCACATGCAGGCAATGGCCGGGCGCTCGATATGGGCCATGGTCTTGAGGCAGACCTTGGCGGTTGCCATTAGCGCCCCTGTGTTGCCGGCCGAGACGGCGGCATCCGCCTCCCCGTCCCGAACGGCCTGGACGGCCCGCCACATGGAGGACTTGCCCCGGCCCATCCGGATGGCCTGGCTGGGCTTCTCGTCCATGGCGATGGCAATGTCCGTATGCCGCAGCTCGGTGGCCTCCTTCAACTTGGGATGCGCGTTCAGGAGAGGCGCAATGACCGTTTCATTGCCGAACATCAGGAAGCGGAGATCGGGGTGGCGCTCCAAGGCCAAGGCTGCGCCTGGAATGACGACGGACGGCCCATGGTCGCCCCCCATCGCATCAAGCGAAATACGCACCGGCTTCGGCATGAACGATTGTTCTTTCTTTTAAGTCATTCAACAGGGGGCGGAAAATAGCGGTTTGCGGTTACTCCGCAACTGAATTCTGTGGCCCGAAGATCAGCAGGAGATATGCTCTCGGGGGCGCGGTTGCCAGCCCCTTACTCGCTCCCCTTGAGCTTGTTCAAGGCCGCGAAGGGCGAATCCTTCTCGTCCCCGGGGTCCTTGTAGCTGAAGTCGACCCCGGGCTTGCGGGGGTATGGATCGAGCCCGAGGGCGAGGAATTCGGCCGTGAGCGCGCCGAGGTCGATCTGGCCGTTCACGATCTCGTCCGGCGGTTCGTACTCGTTGATGTCGGTGGGCGGCTCCGCCGGCATGCCCGAAGGTTCCGCGAAATCCACCTCGACCTCCTCCTCGATCGTGGAAGCGAAGGGTTCGAGGGTCATCACGCAGATCTGGGTGATCGAGGCCTTGACCACGCCTGTCACATGAATGCCCTTGGCAGACGCTTTCAATTGGTAGTCGCCGGAAAGCGCCTCGATCCCAGGCAAGCCGAAATCCCGGGCCAGAGCGGCGCATTCCTCGGCCGTCGCCTCCACATGGACCTCCTGGCCGCGGGGTGGAATCCTCATGACGTCGATGAGCCGGGACAAAGGCCCCACAGTTTCGGGTGTCATCGGGTTGCCTCCTTAAGCAAAAGTCTCAGGCTCAGGAAAAACAGGCCCCGTCTCCAGAAGCGCGTCCAGATCGATTGCCTTGAGTCCCTGATCGGCAGCGAGAACGTAACGCGCCAGGGGTAAGGCCGGTGCCTCGGTGCCGTAGACGTTGCGGCCGAGGGCCAGCGACAGGCCGGCTTCGTCGGGCCCGTTGAGGGGGGCGTCGTAGGCATGGGCTCGCCCATAGAACGACTCGGCGACCTTCTTCATCCGCTTCGGCACGACCGTATCGCCGACGCCCATCTCCCTCAACGACGCGTCCATGTCGCGGAAGAAGGCATCGGTGAGATCCTTGGCGACCTCATCGGCAGGATGCGGGAGCCCGCGAAGAGCGCGCAAGGCCAGCACCATGTGCAGAGACAGGGCCTCGAACCGCCCTTCCAGGGTATCCGGAACACCAAGCGCCGCGTAGAGCCCGGGCGAGCGCGAAGCCGTCGCGATTCTCTTGTAGAGAGTCGCTATGGTGGTTCGCCGGGGGTCCTTGCGGAAGAGACTGAAGATCACGGCCCTGCCCTTCCAAGCTTGTCAAACTCGTAGCCTCGGGTTACGCCATCCCCATCCGTAGGCGCAAGCTTATCCGCGCCGCATTTCTGGAAGAACCGTACGATGCGTCGATATCATACCCTTTTGGTACGCCTGGCTACTGCTGCCGTTCTCGCCTCGTCCGTCGCCGCCTGCACGATGGGGGACGAATTCCAACGCGGCTACGTCGTGGATGAACGCGCCATCGCTGAGGTGAAGAAGGGCATGAGCGCCGAGCAGGTCCTCCAGATCCTTGGAACGCCTTCCACGGTGTCGACCGTAGGCAACCGCAACTGGTATTATATCAGCCAGAAATCCCGCCGCACGCTTCAGTTCATGGGTGAGCAGGTGGTGGACCAGCAGGTGACCGCCGTCTATTTCGACCAGGGCCTGCGTGTCGAGCGGGTCGCCCTTTACGGCCTCCAGGACGGCAAGGTCTTCGACTTCATCAGCCGCACCACACCGGCCGGTGGCGAGGAATCCAGCTTCCTCGGCCAGATCTTCAAGGGCATGACCAGCTTCAACCCGTTCAACTGATCGCGATACGGGTGCAGGAACGCGAAGAGGCCGGGCGTCGTCCCGGCCTTTTTCTATACCCCGCCTGATTAAGGAAAACCCGCGGCTTTCACCGCGGGTCCATGCCTTTGCACTCTGCGCTTGCTCTTACGAGTGGGCGAGGATCGCAAGGAGCAGCAGGGCGATGATGTTGGTGATCTTGATCGCCGGGTTCACGGCAGGTCCTGCCGTGTCCTTGTAGGGGTCGCCGACGGTATCGCCCGTGACGGAAGCCTTGTGGGCGTCCGAACCTTTATGGTGGGTCGTGCCGGAGGCGTCCGTGAAGCCATCCTCGAAGGATTTCTTCGCGTTGTCCCAGGCACCGCCGCCCGACGTCATGGAGATGGCGACGAACAGGCCCGTGACGATCACGCCGAGCAGCATGGCGCCCACGGCCGAAAAGGCCTCGGACTTGCCGGCGACCCAGTAGACGACGAAGTAGGTTACGATCGGCGCCAGCACCGGCAGGAGCGACGGCACGATCATTTCCTTGATCGCCGCGCGGGTCAGCATGTCGACGGCGCGACCGTAATCGGGACGGTCGGTGCCGGCCATGATTCCCGGCCGTTCGCGGAACTGACGGCGCACTTCCTCCACCACCGCTCCCGCTGCCCGGCCCACCGCCGTCATGGCGATGCCGCCGAACAGGAAGGGAATGAGGCCGCCGAACAGGAGCCCGACCACCACATAGGGATTGGTCAGGGAGAAGTTCGGCGTGACGCCCTGGAAGTACGGGAACTGGGCCGCATTCTGGGTGAAGTAGTTAAGATCCGAGGTATAGGCCGCGAACAGCACCAGGGCCCCGAGTCCTGCGGAACCGATGGCATAGCCCTTGGTCACCGCCTTGGTGGTGTTGCCGACTGCGTCGAGCGCGTCCGTCGACTTGCGGACCTCCTTGGGCAGGCCGGCCATTTCGGCGATGCCGCCGGCATTGTCCGTCACCGGGCCGAAGGCATCGAGGGCCACGATCATGCCGGCGAGGGCCAGCATGGCCGTCACGGCGATCGCGATGCCGAACAGTCCAGCGAGCTTAAAGGCGACGATGATGCCCGCGATGATGACGATGGTCGGCAGCGCCGTGGCTTCCAGCGAGACCGCGAGGCCCTGGATCACGTTCGTGCCATGGCCCGTCACCGACGCCTGGGCGATGGAGCGCACGGGGCGGAAGCCGACGCCGGTATAGTACTCGGTGATGACCACGATGAGCGCCGTCACGCCGAGGCCGATGATCGCGCACCAGAACAGGCCCTGCCCGGTGAACTCGGCTCCGGCAACCGGCCCGAAACCGATCATCTGCCAGGTGACCACGGCAATCGCCGCCGCCGAGAGGATTCCGGTGACGATGAGCCCCTTGTAGAGCGCGCCCATGATGGACTCGTTCTGCCCGAGCTTCACGAAGAAGCTGCCGATGATCGAGGTGACGATGCAGGCGGCGCCGATGGCGAGCGGGTACATCATCATGGTGTCGAGGATCGCCTGGCCGGCGAAGAAGATCGCCGCGAGGACCATGGTGGCGACCACGGTCACCGCGTAGGTCTCGAACAGGTCGGCCGCCATGCCGGCGCAGTCGCCGACATT
Organism: Pseudomonadota bacterium; assembly: GCA_023386155.1. Lineage (GTDB taxonomy): Bacteria > Pseudomonadota > Alphaproteobacteria > Rhizobiales > Beijerinckiaceae > Microvirga. The sequence continues at coordinate 7,275 of JAEWKH010000164.1, read as the reverse complement.
GTCGCCCACGTTGTCGGCGATGGTCGCCGGATTGCGCGGGTCGTCCTCCGGAATGCCGGCCTCGACCTTGCCCACGAGGTCGCCGCCCACGTCGGCGCCCTTGGTGAAGATGCCGCCGCCGAGACGGGCGAAGATCGAAATCAGGGACGCGCCGAAGCCGAGGGCCACCAGGCTGTCGATGACCACGCGGTCGGACGACTTGAGGCCGGCGATCTGGGTGAGGTAACCGTAGTAGAGCGCCACACCGAGGAGCGCGAGGCCGGCCACCAGCATGCCGGTGACGGCGCCCGCCTTGAAGGCGACGTCCAGGCCGCCGCCCAGGGACTGCGTGGCAGCCTGGGCCGTGCGGACATTGGCCCGGACCGAGACGTTCATGCCGATGAATCCCGCGACGCCCGAGAGGATGGCCCCGATGGCGAAGCCGATGGCCACCCGGATGCCGAGAAGGTAGGCGATGATGACGAACAGGACGACGCCGACGATGGCGATCGTGAAATACTGCCTGCGAAGATAGGCCTTTGCGCCTTCGGCAATCGCCCCGGCGATTTCCTGCATGCGCTGAGAACCGGCGTCCCGCTTCATCACGTCGCCAATGGCCCAGAAGCCATAGACGATCGAGAGAACGCCGCCCAAGATAATTAGGGTGAGTGCCATCATGCCATCCTTGTTATGGGAAAGCAGAAAGCCGCTCATCAAGGCCTGTTTCTTGGCCTTGACCGGCCCCTACCCCCAGCGAACATCATATTTGGTGGCAAAAAACTAGGCCTTTCGCAACAATCCTACCGGCGCAACTCACAGGAAGGCCTTAATACTTTAAGCGGGTGCGAGCGCCTTCGTCCCCTGCTGCCAAGCCAGCAGAACTAGAGCGATGACGACCGGCGGGAAGACCAGCCAGTTCACGCTCTCCCAGCCTCCGGCACTGAGGAGCTTCCCCGAGGAGAAGGACGCGATGGCGACCGACCCGAAGATGAGAAAGTCGTTGGCGGCCTGGACCTTGGCGCGTTCCTCCGGCCGGTAGCAGTCGGTCACCAGGGCTGTCGCGCCGATGAAGCCGAAGTTCCACCCGAGCCCGAGCAGGATGAGCGACGTCCAGAAATGGACGATGCCGATGCCGGACAGGCCGACGACGGCCGAAAGCGCGATCAGCACGAGGCCCGCGGCCGTCACCCGCTTCTTGCCGAATCGGGCGATCAGGCGGCCGGTGAAGAAGCTCGGCCCGAACATGGCCAGGATATGCCATTGGATGCCGAGCGCCGCCGCGCCGACCGGATGCCCGCAGCCGATCATCGCCAGGGGGGCCGCCGTCATCATGAAGGTCATGAGGCTGTAGGACACGAGACCCGTAACGGCAGCCACGATGAACCGGGGCTGGCGTATGATCTCGACCAGAGGCCTTCCGCCCGTCTTCGCGGACGTGACGCTGACCGGCGCCGGGCGCAGGAAGGAAACGGCGATCATCGAGAGAAACGCCAGGGTCGCCTGTGCCAGGAACGCTCCTGCGAAGGGAGCCGCCTCGACGGAATCCCGGGTCCAGATCACGGTCTGGGGGCCGATGACGCCGGCCGCCAGCCCGCCGATCATGACCCGGGAGATCGCCTTGGGCTTGAAGGCCTCCGAGGCCGCATCGGTCGCGGCGAAACGGTAGCTCTGGTTGAAGGAGCCATAGCTGCCGATGATCAGGGTGCCGAGGCAGAACAGGGAGAAACTGAACGAGGCGATGCCGAAGGCGGCCAGGCAGCCGCCGGCGAGGCCGATCCCGGCCCCGATCACGTAGCCGATGCGCCGACCCGCCTTGCGCATCAGCATGGCGGCTGGGATCGTCCCGAGGGCGAGGCCAAGATTGAGCAGGCTGACGGGGAGAGTCGCCAGGTCCTTGCTCGATGCGAGCGCCTGCCCGACGAGGCCGCCGAGTGACACGACGATGGCCGGGCTCGCGCCGCCGAGCGCCATGGCGACGGCCAGGACCACCGCGTTGTGCTTGGCGACGGCATCGCTGGAAGGCGCCTGGAAGGAGGTGTCAGAAATGCTGGTAGGAGCCGACATCGTAGCATCTTTCGAGACCGTTCATCCGAAAGACGGGCAAATCGTGTCCTGAGACGACTCGGCCGATGACGGACAGGGCGAGCCCGACCCTATCGGCCTCTTTCCGGAAACTGTCGAGGTGCTTTTCCGGAACGGTGCAGAGAATCTCGTAATCGTCCCCGCCGGTCAGGGCGAGGTCGATCAGGTCCGGCGATGCCCGCACCGCCTTCGCCGCAGCCGCCGAGAGCGGGACCTGGCCGGCTTCGATGAGGGCGCTGGCCCCGCTCGCCCGCATCATCTTGGCGAGATCGCCGGCGAGACCGTCCGAGACGTCCATGGCCGCGCTGGCATGGTCGCGCAGCGCTGTCGCGAAGCGATGGCGCGGCCGGGGGTGGAGGTAGCGGTCGGCGAGATGCTCCTTCTCCTCGGAAGACAACGCCCCGGACCAGGCCGGGGCCGAGCGGAGCTTCAGGCCCAGGGCCGCGTCGCCGATGGTGCCGGTGACGCAGACGAGGTCGCCGACCCCGGCTGTCGTGCGCCGGACCATGCGGCCCGCCGGCACCTCGCCGATGGCGGTGACGGAGAGGGTCAGGGGGCCCCTCGTCTTCACGGTGTCGCCGCCGAGAAGCGGGCAGGAGAAGTCCCGCGATGCCTCGCCCAGCCCCGCGGCGAAGGCGGCGAGCCAATCCTCCGTCCAGTCCTCGGGCAAGGCGAGGCTCAGGAGGAAGCCTGCAGGGTCCGCGCCCTTGGCGGCGAGATCCGAGACGTTCACCCCCAGCGCCTTGCGGGCGACGGAGCCGGGCGAATCCTCGGGCAGGAAGTGGATGCTCTCGACCAGAGCGTCGACGGTGAGGACGAGATCGTGGCCGGGGGCGGGGCTGAGCCGGGCGGCGTCGTCCTTGAGCCCCAGGGCCCCTTCACCCGCGATGGGGGCGAAGAAGCGGGCGATCAGGCTGTCTTCGCCGGGACGTTCCTTCGAACTCATCAGCCGACCGCCCTCGCCCGCATCGTCTCAGCGCTTGCCCTGTCCGGCCGTCTTCTTCTCGAGTTCGCCCGGGCGGACCTCGCGGGCGACCTTGTCCAGCACCGCGTTCACGAGGCCGGGCTCGTCCTCGCCATAGAAGCCGTGGGTCACGTCCACGTATTCGGTGATGACGACACGGGCCGGCACATCCTTGCGGAACATCAGCTCATAGCCGCCCGCGCGCAGGATGGCGCGCAGCACCGCCTCGATACGCTTCAGCGGCCAGTCGGAGGCAAGGGCATTGTCGATCTTCACGTCGATCTCGCGCTGGTTCTTGACCACGCCCGAGAGGATGTCGCGGAAGAAGGTGTTGTCCGAGGGCTGGAACTCGATTCCCTCGACCTCGCGGCCGATCCAGAACGCCTCGAACTCGGCGAGCGCATCGAGCACGGTCTTGCCCGACACGTCCATCTGGTAGAGGGCCTGGACGGCAGCGAGGCGAGCGGCGGAGCGCTCTGCTGGCTTCGTCATGATCAGCCCTCCAGGTTTTTCTTGATGAGCAGCACGGCCAGAGCCGCATCCACCGCTCCACCGCCCTTATTCAATTCATTCACGCGCGCGCGGGTCCAGGCCTGCTCCTCATTCTCCACGGTGAGAATCCCGTTGGCGAGCGGGATGCGGCGCTCCACGGACAGGTCCATGAGGGCGCGGGCGCTCTCGCCCGCCACGATGTCGTAATGGCCCGTCTCGCCGCGGATCACGCAGCCGAGGGCCACGACCGCGTCGTAGGGCCGGCCGGCCTTCGCGGCGGCATCGAGCGCGATGGCGATGGTGGCCGGAATCTCGAGCGCCCCGTCCAGCGTCAGCAGGTCCATGGTGGCCTGCGCCGCCTCGACGGCGCCTTTCGCGCCGCGAAGGAGCTCATCGGCGATGTCGTCGTAGAAGCGGGCCTCGACGACCAGGATGCGGGCGCCGGGAACCGGCGGACGGGGGCTTTTCGGCTTATCGGAAGGCGCGACCATGGAAGAATCCGTTCAAAGTTCCAATAGCAATTCAGCCCTCATCCTGAGGAGCAGACGAAGTCTGCGTCTCGAAGGAGGGTCCAGAGAGCACTGGATGCGCCCTGATCCTTCGAGATGCCGCTTGCAGCGGCTCCTCAGGATGAGGGCTATGTCGAGGAAAGCTAAACGTCCCTACTCCGCCCGGCGCGCATCCGCAAGCCGCGCGGCGTAGCGGGCCATGAGATCGACCTCGAGGTTGAGCCTGTCGCCGACCTGCCGATCGCCCCAGGTGGTGACGGACAGCGTGTGGGGGATGATGAGCACCGAGAACATGTCGTCGTTCACGGAGTTCACGGTGAGCGACGTGCCGTCGAGGCAGACGGAGCCCTTTTCCGCGATGAACGGAGCGAGCGCCGGAGGCGCCTTGATGACGAAGCGGGCGGTCGGCCCCCAGGGATCGTCACCGGCCGTGATCGCCTCCTTGCCCACGATGGTGGCGACGCCGTCCACGTGCCCGGTCACGATATGGCCGCCGAGCTCGTCGCCGATCTTCAGGGACCGCTCCAGGTTCACCTTCGTGCCGGCCTTCCACTCGCCCACGGTGGTGCGGTCCAGGGTTTCAGCGGCGGCATCCACGTCGAACCAGCAGCCGCCCTCGCGCGGCCCGACGGCCACGACCGTCAGACAGGGCCCGCCGCAGGCGATGGAGGCGCCGAGCGCGATGGTGGCAGGGTCGTAAGACGAATGAATGCGCAGGCGCTTCAGGGTCCCTTGAGCCCCCTCCGCCGTCGCAACCTCACCGACATCGGTGACGATACCCGTAAACATCAGGGTCTCTCCCAGAACATGAAAAGATCGGGGCCGACCTGTTGCTCGGCCCATGCATCGAGAAGCTCCATTCGGTCCTGAAGCGCCAGGCCGAGGGCCGGAACGTCGCCCTGCCCCCTCGCCGACCGGCCGGTGATCAGGACCAGCTCGTCGACGAGGTCGGCCTCGGCCAGCGCATCCGCCAGCGCGGGGCCGCCCTCGCAGAAAACCCGCGTGATGCCGCGCATGCCCAGGAGCTCCAGGGTTTCCGGCAGCGCGACGCGGCCGCTTTCGTCACTTAAGACCCGCAGGACCTCGACGCCCTGAGCCGTGAGGGCCTTCTCCGCCTCGACCGGCGCATCGACGGTCGTGAGGACCCAGGTCGGGACCTCTCGCGCTCCCGTGACGACCCGCGCGGCGGCCGGCATGCGCAGGCGGGAATCGACCACGATGCGGATGGGCGAGCGGGCCTCCAGGCCCGGCAGGCGGACATTCAGGAGCGGGTCGTCGGCCAGGACGGTGCCGATTCCGACCATGATCGCATCCGCATGGGCGCGCATCAGGTGAACCTTCGCGTTGGCAACCTCGCCCGTGAGCATCAGGCGCGGGCCGTGGCGGGAGCCGGCGAAGCCTTCGGTGCTGCGCGCGAGCTTCACCGTGACGGCGGGCCGCCCCCTGGTAACGCGGGTGATGTGCCCGATATGGGCCCGGCGGGCCTGCCTCGCGAGGCAGCCGGTTGTCACCGCGATCCCGGCCTCCCGCAGCCGGGCGTGCCCGAGCCCCGCGACGCGGGAATCCGGGTCCTCGATGGCCGAGACCACCCGGGCCACCCCGGCTTCGACGACGGCATCCGCGCAGGGCGCGGTCCTGCCATGGTGCGAACAGGGCTCGAGGGAAACGTAGAGGGTCGCGCCTTTCGCCCGCCCGCCAGCGGCCGCCAGGGCCACGCGCTCCGCATGGGGCCGGCCTCCGGCCTGCGTGGCGCCCTGCGCGATGATGACCGGCGCCGCGCCGCTCTCGTCCACCAGGACGGCGCCCACGGACGGGTTCGGCCAGGTCAGCCCGAGATTGCGCTCGCCCAACGCAATCGCCAGGCGCATGAAGCGCTCGTCTTGATAGTCTGGCGAAGGACGCTCCGGCCGCCCTCCTCCCCCTTGTGGGGAGGAGTTGGAGGTGGGGGTGCCGGCGCCAGAGCCTGATAGGCTATCGCCGGCACCCCCACCCTGGCCCTCCCCACAAGGGGGAGGGAAACTCGCGGCATTCTCCTTATCGGCGAGCCCCTGAGAAATCCGGTCAGGCGATTGCCCCTTGGCGCCGGGGTCTATCATGGCTCGCTCGGCGCGCGCTTCTTCTTCGGCGGAGGCGGAAGATCCTCCTCGCCTTCGGCCAGCTTGCCAAGAATCTCCTCGAAGTCCTTGGCCTCGCGGAAGTTCTTGTAGACGGAGGCGAAGCGGACATAGGCCACGTCGTCGAGCCCCTTCAGGCCTTCCATGACCAGCTCGCCCACCGTCTCGCTCGGCACCTCGCCGTCGCCCATGCTCTCGAGCTGGCGCACGATGCCGTTGATCATGCGCTCGACCCGCTCCGGATCGACGGGGCGCTTGCGCAGGGCGACCTCGACCGATTGCTGGAGCTTGTCCCGGTCGAACGGCACCCGCCGGCCGGAGCGCTTCAGCACCGTCAGCTCACGCAGCTGCACCCGCTCGAAGGTCGTGAAGCGACCGCCGCAATCCGGACAGATGCGGCGGCGGCGGATGGACGAGGAATCATCCGTGGGGCGGGAATCCTTCACCTGGGTGTCCAGGCTCCCGCAATAGGGGCAACGCATGGATCGGCCTTGAACCTCAGGCGTAGATCGGGAACCGGCGGGTCAGCTCATGAACGCGCTGCTTGACCGATTCCTCGACCGCCGCATTGGCCCCCTCGCCGTGGCTGGCGAGGCCGTCGAGGGTCTCGACGATCAGCTCGCCGACCTTCCTGAACTCGGCCACGCCGAAGCCGCGCGAGGTGGCGGCAGGGGTGCCGAGGCGGATGCCGGAGGTGACCATCGGCTTCTCCGGATCGAAGGGAACGCCGTTCTTATTGCAGGTGATGTGGGCGCGGCCCAAGGCGGCCTCGGCGGCCTTGCCGGTAAGCTTCTTCGGGCGCAGGTCCACCAGCATCAGGTGGTTGTCCGTGCCGCCGGCCACGATGGCATAGCCGCCGGCCAGCATGGAGTCTGCCAGCACCTTGGCGTTCTCGACCACCGAGCGGGCATAGAGCTTGAACTCGGGACGCAGGGCTTCGCCGAAGGCCACCGCCTTGGCGGCGATCACGTGCATGAGCGGGCCGCCCTGGAGGCCGGGGAAGATCGCTGAATTGACCTTCTTGGCGATGTCCTCGTCGTTGGTGAGGATCATGCCGCCGCGCGGGCCGCGAAGCGACTTGTGGGTCGTGGTGGTCGCCACATGGCAATGCGGGAACGGCGACGGATGCTGGCCG
>JAEWKH010000162.1 GCA_023386155.1 Pseudomonadota bacterium | reverse complement strand
CGGTCCTCGCGGGCCCTGGCCGCCTGGACCATCGCGCGGTCGGCCATGGCGAAGGCGTGGTCGAGGCCCGCGCGCTCGCCCCGGCGGCCCGGCCTGCCGCGCACGAAGAAATGCCCGTTCACGGGCGCCCGGCGCAGGGGCTCGCCGCGCGCGTGCCCGAGCTTCACCAGGGGGTTGATCGGCCCCTCGTGGAGCCAGTGGGCGCCGAGATCGACAGGATGGCCCTTGAAGCGGCGCGTGACCGTGCGCCCGCCGATGCGGTCCCGCGCCTCCAGCACCGTCACGGTCAGGCCGCTGGCCAGCAGGTGCCGGGCCGCGGCGATCCCGGCGCTTCCCGCGCCGACGATCGCCACATCGGAATGGGCATCCGGGTTTCTCGACATTGCGACGTCCATTGACACGACGGTCTCCACCTCTCGCTTTGCGGCCGGATCGTTCATAAGTATGGTCCGCCACCCGCATCGAGCGGGCTGAGGGAGACACACGACAGATGCTGATTCAATCGGTTTTCGCGGCGGCCCGCGAGGTTTTCTCGCCCGCCTTGCGGCGCATTCTCTGGAAATCGATTGGACTGACGGTGGCGCTGCTCGTCCTGGTCTGGCTCGGGCTGACGAAGCTGTTCGACATCTTCCTCACGAACCACGATCTGAGCGCCGCCTATCCGATCATCGACAGCTTCGCGTTCTTCCTCGCGGGCTTCGGCCTCTTCGTCGCCCTGATCTACCTGCTGCCGGCGATCTCCGCCATTGTGGCGGGCTACTTCCTCGACGACGTGGCCGAGGTGGTGGAGCACAAGAGCTACCCGGCCGATCCGCCCGGCCAGCCGCTGCCCTTCGGGAAATCCATTCTCTACGGCCTTCGCTTCGCCGGCCTGTCGCTGCTGGTGAACCTCGTGGCCCTGCTGCTGTTCTTCATCCCGGGCGTCAATATCGGGGCGTTCTTCGTGGCCAACGCCTATCTGCTGGGCCGGGAATATTTCGAGCTGGCGGCGGGCCGCTTCTGGAGCGCGGACGAGGTCGCGCGCCTGCGCGTCGAGCACCGGGGCACGGTGCTGGCCGCCGGCGCGGTCGTGGCGGCCCTGGTGCTCGTGCCGGTGGTGAACCTGATCACGCCGATCTTCGGCGCGGCCCTGATGGTCCACCTGCACAAGAAGCTCACGCAGGGCAGGGCGAAGGCGATGCAGCCTCGCCGGGCCGACGCCGCGCCGGTCGGGAAATAGTGAAGGAGCCGGAGGCGGCCCCTCAACGGCTCGCGGACTGGCCGACGGCCGGCCCGGACGCCCGCTCCGGGTGGAAGTCGGACGCGGCGCCCCCTGACCGGGGGGCGAGCAGGTCCGGGGTCGTGGTCGCCACGTTGCGCTTGAGGTCGAACTGGCCGGTCTTGCGGAAGCGCAGGAGATAGCTCGGCACGATCGCCTCGATGGTGGTGGGCGTGAGCCCGAGGCCCTCGAGCGTCCGGCCCTCGCGGATGGCGCCTTCCGAGATCACGTTGTCCGTCTCCAGCAGGATCGCCTGGTCGCGGGTGGTGACGAGCTCGTTCGGGATCAGGCCGAGCGTCAGCCAGTCGAGCGTGCCCAGGACGCTGCCCATGGTCCGCGCCAGGTTGCCGGGCACGGGCACGATCATGCGCTTGCGCTCGGTGACCGCGAAGACGAATTCCATCATCTGGCGCATGGTGCGGATCTCGGGCCCGCCGAGCTCGTAGGCCCGCCCGCCCTGCACCTTGCCCTCGACCGCCGCCACGACGGCGGCCGCCACGTCGCCGGCATAGACCGGCTGGAACCGGGTCTCGGCCCCCGGCAGCGGCAGCACGGGGAGCATGCGGGCGAGCGTCCCGAAGCGGTTGAAGGAGCTGTCGCCCGGGCCGAACATGAGGGAGGGGCGCAGGATCACGGCATCCGGCCGTGCCTCGAGCAGCGCGGCCTCGCCCTCGGCCTTGGAGCGGGCATAGGCCGATTCGGAAGTCGCATCGGCCCCGATGGCGGAGACATGGGTGAAGGAGACGGCCTTCTTGGCGAGCCGCGCGATCATCGCCGGCGCCTGGGCCTGGAGCGTGTCGAAGCGCTGGCGCCCGGTCTCCTGCAGGATGCCGACGAGGTTGACCACATGGTCGGCCCGCGCCACCGCATGGGCCACCGAAGCCTCGTTGCGCAGGTTGGCGTGGATCGGGTTGATCTGCCCCACCTTGCCCAGGGGCAGGAAGTTCCAAAGGTTCGGCTGGCGGGTCGGAACGAGGATGCGATAGCCGCGCTCGGCCAGGCGGCTCACCACGTAGCGGCCGAGAAAACCCGATCCGCCGAAGACCGTGACGGTTTGCTGCTCAGGCGTGCGAAGGGCACCGATCATGAAACTCTCCTGCCCTGGGAGGGACTTGCATGGAGCTTGGGTGTGAAATTTAAAATGTCTCTAGTCAAACGCCGCTCCCCTGTGAAGGGTGCAACTGCAAGAAAGCGCATCCGCCGCATTTTCAGCGATTGACGAACCCTGAGAAGCACCTTAAACGAAGCCTCGCCGACGAGGCATGCCCAGGTGGCGGAATTGGTAGACGCACTGCTTTCAGGTAGCAGCGGGTAACACCGTGGAGGTTCGAGTCCTCTCCTGGGCACCATCTTTCCTAGACGGTACAGCTGGATCAAGCGCTTAGCTTGACCATAATCTCAAAAACGTAGGGTGTTTGAGGATGGGTGCTTAAAAAGCATCCCGATCTGTTCTCGTTTCCGAGGCTCCTGCGTCCAGGAGATGTTCTTCTGGCGATATGAAAAGCTGCCCGAAGGCGGCTCAATCGACATCAGTGCCGAGGGATTCGGCGGCGTCGGCTGTTGGCGGGGCCATCCAGTTTAGCCGCAGCTTTGACCCACGTCGCGTAAACCTCGACCTTCTTCTCTTGATGAAAGTTAGCTTTCGCGTCGCGCTCGATCAGATTGTTTTTCCTCAGCCGCGAGGGACTACCGATTCGGGCTTTTGCTGACCCGACCATCCGCCACCCATCAAAGCCTTGGATCGACAGGCTCCGACTCCAGCGCCAGCACGCCGAAGACGCATTCATGGACGCGTCTGAGCGGCTCACGGGCGATGAAGCGGTCGAGGGCTTCCATTCCGAGGACGAATTCCCGGAAAGCCATGGAGCGCTTTGTCCCGAGGCCCCGCTCGCGCAACCGCTCCAGGTGCTCGGGCGCGTCGTAGTCCGGACCATAGATGATCCGCAGATACTCGCGGCCCCGGCACTTGATGGCGGGTTGCACGATTCCGCGCCGTCCCTTCGCAATGAAATCGATGGGCTTGATCACCATGCCCTCGCCGCCACGGGCCGTCAGGTCCAGCCACCACTGGATGGCGGCTTCTATCCCGGCCTCGCTTTCCAGGTTCACTGACAGGGTCGCGGTCGTCTTGAAGAGAGGATCGACCTTCGCGAGACGGGCAAGCTGAGCCATGTGCCATGGGTGAGACTTGTCGCTGTGCACCTGCCCCTCGCTGGCGAGCAGATGGAAGGGTGCAATCTTAAGGTCGTCTACGCTCGCGACCGGCCATGTATAGCCCCGTACAACCGAGGAGAAGGCTTCGGCCCGCGCGAGACGGTTCTCTGTCTTGGCGAGGAGAGCCTCAACGGGCACTCCATGGCTCGCAGCCCTTCTCAGGGCATCTCTTGAAGCGGACAACCCAATCCGGGCGGCAGCCCCTGTGGGAGCATACTGGCTCGTGATCAGGGCCTGAGCCTTTGCCGACCACGGCATGATCTCGGCATCGAGCAGAACCCAGTCTGTCCCGAGTTCGTCGAAGAGGCCGCTTGCGTTGAGAGCGCCTCTCGTTCGGTCGAGAACAGCATCGCGCTCTCGCGGGTCGGTGAAGAAGGTGCGCCCCGAGCGGGTGTAGACAGCACCGATCTCGCCCGAGGCCACCCCGAAGCGCTGGCGAGTCACCTTTTCATCTCGGCAGATCACCATAAGGGCTCGGGAGCCCATGTGCTTTTCCTGCGCGATCACCTCGCGCACGCCCTCACGCTGATAGAAGGCCAGGGCTTCGCGCGGATGCTCCAGATAGCCCTCTTCCTTCGAAGTCTCAGGCGGGGACATGGTCGGCGGCAGGTAGACCAGCCACTTCGGATCGATGGCGAAGCGCGTCATGACCTCAAGGGCTGCTGCCGTGTATTCCTCGCGAATCGTCACTGAATTCTGGAGCGTCGTCGTGATGATGCGCTTGCCCGACACGTCGGAGAGATCGAGGAGATCGTCGGCCTCGGCCTGCGCATTGATCTCTTTTGACTCAGCGGCAGGAGGACTCAGCGGACGCACCGGCTCCGAGTACACACGGGCTGCCGGAACGGAGACGATCTCCATCTCCGGATAGCGCAGAGCCGTCAGCTTGCCGCCGAAGACGCAGCCCGTATCGATACAGAGGGTATTATTGAGCCACTCGGTCTCGACCACGGGCGTGTGCCCGTAAACGACTCTCGTGTCTCCGCGATACTCACTGGCCCAGCTGTGGCGCACGGGCAGTCCATATTCGTCCACCTCACCCGTTGTTTCTCCGAACAGGCAGAAGCTCCGGATGGCAGCCGAGGCGCGCCCCTGCATCTCGGCCTTGATCCCGGCGTGAGCGATAGCGAGCCTGCCGCCATCGAGCAGATAATGGCTGACGAGGCCGCCGATGAAGCGTTTCACCTTCGCTCGAAAGTCCTTCGAGGTCCCGCTCAAGTCCGCGATGGTTGCATCAAGTCCATGAGCAACCTTCACATCGCGGCCATCGAGCCATTTCTCGACCTTGGCTTCGTGGTTGCCAAGCACACAAAGGGCGACGCCGTCCTCGACCATATCCATGGCAAGGCGTAGGGCATCAGCGACGCGCGGCCCACGGTCCACGAGGTCTCCAACGAAGACGGCTTTGCGGCCCTCGGGCGGGGTCACGCGGTAGCGGGGCTCGCCGGCCTCTCCGGTGGCGCGCTCGATGGTATAGCCGAGCCTCGAAAGCAGGTTTTCCAATTCGTCGGCGCAGCCGTGCACGTCGCCGATGATGTCAAAGGGTCCCCGCTCGTCACGCCGGTCCGTCCAAAGGCGCTGGCGGAAGATTTCAGCCGAATCGATCTCTGCCTCCGAGGAGAGACGATAGACATGGCTGAATCCCTCCCCTCGCAATCCTCGCATCCCCTTTCGGAGCGCAGCCATATGATTGCGCACGACATGAGGGCCGAAGTCCCGATCCGGTCGGGTCTTGTTGCGGGCTTGGCAGACCTCTTCACCAGGATCGATGACGATGGCGACGGCCAGGGCATGCCAGCGCTTGGCGATGGCGATGAGCTTCTTGCGGTCTTCCGAACGCACGTTGGTGGCGTCCACGACCGTGAGCCTGCGTCCCTTCAGGCGCAGTTCCAGAATCGTTTGAAGAAGAGCGAAAGCATCAGGCGTTGCCGTATGACTGTTTTCGTCGTCCGAGACGAGCCCACGGCATGTGTCGGACGAGACGATCTCTGTCGGCTTGAAGTGCTTTCGAGCAAACGTGGACTTGCCCGAGCCCGAGGCTCCGATCAGCAGGATGACGGAGAATTCCGGTACCGTGATCCGCGCCACGGGCGTGGGTGAAATGCTGGTTGTGTTCATCGTGTAAAGACCGCCATCTGCCCCGGTGCGCCCAGCATGGCATGTTCATCCCCAAGGCCCTCGAAGCGGACCGAATAACCGTGCTCTGCCGCGACCCGCTCGGCCCAGGCCGAGAACTCGGCTCTGCTCCACTCGAAGCGGTGATCGGGGTGCCTGAACTGGCCTGCGGGCAGGCCCTCGAACAGAGCGTTGTAATCCCGGTTCGGGGTGGTGACGATCACCGAAGCCGGACGGGCGTCGCCGAAGAGCGCACGTTCCAGATGCGGCAGTCGGTCGAGTTCCAGATGCTCGATCACCTCCACGACCGCCGCGATATCGTAACCGCGCAGGCGCGTGTCACGGTAGATCAGCGAGCCCTGAAGCAGCTTCAGCTTTCGCTTAATGAGGTCGGGAAGCTCGGCGAATCGGGCATCCGCGCGGGCGAGTTCGATGCTCGACACCTCGACGCCGACGATCTCTTCAAGTCCCTTGATGGTCAGAAGTCGGGTGATCAGCTTGCCGTCGCCGCATCCCAGATCGAGCACGCGCTTGGCTCCGGATTCGGCGATCACCTGAGCCACCCGGTCGAGCCGTCGCTCGTGCAGGCGAAGGGGCTTTTCGATCACGGCCTCGACGGCGTCCTGCCGCTCCGGATCGAGTCGGGTTTCGGATTCTTCGTCGTCTTGAGACAATCGCGCCAGGGCGCTCTTGGTCAGATAACCTCGCCGCTTGAGATAGCGGGAGACGATGAGGTCTCGCTCGGGATGGCTTGGGAGCCAGCCTTCACCCCGAGAAAGCAACTTTTCCAATTCGTCTTCGCCGACGAAGTAGTGCTTGCGGTCATCCAGCACCGGCATGAGCACGTAGAGATGGGTGAGCAGATCGGAGAGCCTAACGGTGCCTGAGAGGCGCAAGGTGACATATGGGGCACGTCCCCAGTCCTCCCGCACCGGGTCGAGTGGGTAGGTCGTGATCTCGACCTTATAACCAAGCGGGCTGAACAGCCGCTCCACAAGCTCGGTTTTTCCTCTCACGGGTAGGGGTGCAATGGTTGCCTCAAGTGGGATCGGCGTCTCGGCCAGAGCCTGCCGCTCCTTGCTGCGCCCGGCCATGGCCTCACGGATACCCCGCGCAAGAGCCACGCTCATGAACGACGAGGCCGCATAGGGTCGGTCGTTTACGTACTGATCAAGCATGCCCTCGCCCCCGGAGCCCAAGCGCCCCCGAACCAGAGAGACGGGATCGATATCGAGGGTGATGGCGAACTCACACCGTTCCGGCGTCGCCTCCGGGTAGAACATGACAGCCTGACCGAAGCTCAACTCAAGCCCATGCACACGGGCTGGGTTCTTGTGGAGCAGGAAGCCGAGGTCTGTTGCAGGATGATGGGTGGTGGAAACGGACAGGAACACAGCGAGACTCTAAGTAGCAATCGCTACTTTATATCATTATCTGCGGTGGGCGGTCACGGGCCTAGCCCCAAAATTTCGCATCATGCTCCTCGCATTGCTGGCGATAGCGCTTGAGGTCGATCATCGGCCGGGAGGAGAGCAGGCGGCGGACCCGGCAGGTCTGCTCCAGGCTCTCGGGGGGCATGGGCGAGAAGGACCAGCCTTCCTGGGCGATCCAGCCCCACCATGCTCACTTGCATCTTGGTAACCCCATAGGTTTCAGTCCCGTCGGCCGAGCACCATGTAGGCCGCGGCCGTCCAGGAGAAGGTGTCTCCTCCCAGGCCCTCGCCCGTCGTCGGGTCGAAATACTCGCAGAAGCCGGCGCTCTCGACGGCCCGGACGGTTCCCTGCTCGATCCGGCGGGCGAGGCCCTCGGCGCCGTTCAGGCGCAGGCCATCGGAAATAAGCCAGTTGACCACGGCCCAGACCGGGCCGCGCCAGTAGCGCTTCGGCTCGAAGGATGCCGAGAAGGAGGGCGTCGAGGGAACGCCGACGACCATGCCGTCGAGCCAGCGCTCGATCTCGGCCACGATGGCCTTTCGCTGCGCCTCGTCGAGCGTGAGCGCGACGAGCGGAATGAAGCCTGCCTGCGTGGGCGTCTCGACGTCGCGGCCCGCGACGAGGTCGAGGTTCACGAAGCGGGCGAGGTCCGGCCGCCAGCGGCGGGCGAGACCATCGAGCAGCGCGCCGTGCATGCGCGCGAGTTCGGCCTTCTCCTCGTCGGTTCCGAAGCGTTCGGCCAGGTGCATGAGGTCGGCGGTGGCCCGCGCCAGGATGGCGGTCATCTGCACGTCGGCGATCTTGAAGGGAGCGGCCGTCCATTGCCGCTTCGGGTCCCAGCCGCAATCGCGGTAGGTGTCGACGAGATGAATGAAGCGCTGATAATCCTCGTCGCGCGGACGCATGGAGGCGTCCACGTGGCCCGTGTCCTTGCGGCGAATGACGGTCGTCGTGGTGGTCGGCACGCGGGCCAGCGCCTCGTCCCAGGCGGGCGAGTTGTCGCTGCCGCTCTCCCAGGGATGCAGGATCGACACGAGGCCGAGTCCCTCCGGATCGCGCGCGGAAAGCCACCAGCGATGGGAGCGCAGGGCGGCCTTGAACAGCGCCTTCGTGCGCGTCTCGGCATCGGGCAGGCCGCTCTCAACAGCAGCTTCGTGCACATGGCGCAAGGCCATGCCGAAGACGGGCGGCTGGGTGATGCCGGAGGTCGGAATGCGGTGGCCGGTGCCCCACACGTCCGGACCGGGGAAATAGCTGTCGCTCGGCGCGTGGAACACGATGTGCGGGATCATGCCGTCGTCCCACTGACCTTCGACCAGGCGCTCCAGCTCGCGATAGGCGCGGTCCACGTCGAAGATCGCAAAGCCCATGGCGACGAAGGCGGAATCCCAGTTCCACTGGAACGGGTAGAGCCGGTCGGTCGGCACCGTATAACCGCCGCGGTCGTTGCGCGCGAGGATGGCGCGCGCGGCCTCTTCCTTCGGAAGCATGGTCATCTGCAAATTCCTTTTCGCAATTCAGGCCCGGGCGAGGGCGCGTCCGGTGGTGCTGTCGATCCAGGTCACGCGCGCCGGATCGACGGTCAGGCCCACGCGCTCGCCAGCATTCACTTTTGCCGTCGGTGGCGCGACGATGCGGGCGAGCTGGCCGTCGATGGAGCCCGTCAGGAGCAGGTGCGAGCCCATCGGCTCCACGACGCGCACGTCGAAGGGAATACCCGAGCCGTTGGGGCTGAGGGCCGCATCCTCGCCGCGCAGGCCGAGCTCCAGGTTCTCGGCCGTCGTCGGGCAGGGCAGCACGGCGTCGCCGATCCGCGCCTGGCCCTGGCTGCACCGGACCTTGATGAAGTTCATGGGCGGCGAGCCGATGAAGCCGCCGACGAAGCGCGTCGCCGGCGTGGCGTAGATCTCGAGCGGCGAGCCGATCTGGTCGATCTTGCCGCCATACATCACGGCGATGCGGTCGGCGAGGCCCATGGCCTCGGTCTGGTCGTGCGTCACATAGATCGTCGTGGTCCCGGCCTCGCGCAGAACGGCTTTCAGCTCCGTGCGCATCTCGAGGCGGAGAAGCGCATCGAGATTGGAGAGCGGCTCGTCCATGAGCAGCACGGCGGGCTCGACGGCGAGCGCCCGGGCCACCGCCACGCGCTGGCGCTGGCCGCCCGAGAGCTTCGCCGGGTAGCGGTCGAGGTAAGGTTCGATGTGGAGCAGGGCGGCCGCGCGCTCGACCTTGCGCTTCACGTCGGCCTGCGACGCCTTCTGCATCCGCAGCCCGAAGGCGACGTTCTCGAACACGGTCATGTGCGGGAAGACGGCGTAGTTCTGGAACACCATCGCGAGCCCGCGTTTGCGTGGGCTAAGGTCGCTCACGTCCTGCCCGCCGATGACGACGCGGCCGGAGGTCTGCGTCTCCAGGCCGGCGATGATGCGCAGCAATGTGGTCTTGCCGCAGCCCGAAGGTCCGAGGAGCGCCACGAACTCGCCGTCGTTGACGGTGAGCGAGACTTCCTGCAGGGCGCGGAAGGAACCGAATTCCTTGACGACGCGGTCGATGACGATGTCAGCCATGAGGTGATCCGTTACTTGCTCGCAATGCCCCACACCGCGAAGAGGTATCGTCTCACGGCGAAGATGAAGAGCACGGAGGGGATGATGAGGATGAAGCCGCCGGCGAAGCGGTAATGCAGCGGGCTTTCGGCCAGGATCCGCAGCAGATAGGCGGTGAGGGTCCGCTCGCGCACGGTGAGGATCGAGGCGGCAAACACCTCGTTCCAGGAGATCACGAAGGCGAAGATGGCGGTGGCCGCAAGGCCCGGCAGGGCCAGCGGCAGAACCACCTTCATGAAGGCCTGGAAGCGCGTGCAGCCGAACACCCAGGCGGCCTCCTCGTATTCGCGCGGGATGCCCATGAAGAGGCTCTGCGTGACGAGCGCCGCGAAGGGCAGGGCGAGCACCGTGTGGATCAGCGAGACGCCGAAAGGCGTGTCGTAGAGGCCGAGGCGGATGAACGACACGGTGAGCGGCAGCGCCAGGATGGCGAGCGGGAACGCGCGGGTGAGGAGAACCAGCAGCCGGTAGGCGTTCTGCCCGCGGAAGGTGTAGCGGGCCAGCGCATAGCCGGCCGGCGCGCCGAGCGCGATGGAGAACACCACCGTCAGGCCGGCGGCGATGAGCGAGTTGACGAGGGCGTTGAACACGCCCTCGATGGCGAGGAACTGGCTCATGGCCGCAAACGACAGGTCCGAGGGCCAGATCGATTTCGGCCAGCGGAACACGCCGAGCCTGCCGCCGAAGGCGCCGAGCGCCACGAGATAGATTGGCACCAGCACCCAGGCGATGAGCACCGCAAGTCCGGTCCAGAGCAGCAGGCGACGCGCGGAGGGAAGCGCAATGCCGCGGCTCGTCGAATTGGATTTCGGTTCGGCAGCGCTGGCTGTCATGGGAGCTGCTCCGGACGCGTTCTCAGCACGCGCAGGTAAACGGCTGTCGCGGCGAGGGAGATCGCCATGATGAGCACCGCATAGGCCGCCGCGACGCCGTAATTCTGGTTGTCGTTCTGCCAGACATAGGCTTCCCCGGCGAGAACGGGGAAGTTGCGCCCACCCAGCGCATAGACGACGGCGAAGACCTCGAAGGCGAGCACCGTGCGCAGGATCAGGGCCGATTGCAGGCTGGGCTTCAAAAGCGGCAACGTGATCTTCGTGAATCGCGTCCAGGGCCTGGCGCCGAAGATCTCGGCGGCTTCCGCGAATTCCTTCGGGATCAGCTGAAGGCCCGCGATCAGGATCACCAGCACGATGGCCGTGGCGCGCCAGAGTTCGGCCAGCACGATGGCGAAGAACAGGGCGACGGGCGTCTCCTGCGAGAGCCAGCCGACGGGACCCTGGATGAGGCCGAGCGCATAGAGCGCGGAGTTCAGGTAACCCGTGTTCTGGAGCAGGGCGAGCCAGGCGAGGCCGGCGGCGAGGTCCGAGATGCCGAGGGGGATGGTGAGCACCCACAGGACGAGATCGCGACCCTTGTCGAGCTTCGTCACCATGGTGGCCATGCCGAGCGCCAGCACGACCTGGAGCGGCACGACCACGAGGGTGAGGAGAAACGTGTTCTTGACCGCGAGCGCGAAGTTCAGGTCGCCGGCCATGCGCTGGTAGTTCTCGAGCGACAGCGCATCGCCCGCGGAGAACGACAGCCAGATCGTCTGCACGAGCGGCACGAGAAAGAGCGCCGCGAGAAAGACGACCGAGGGCGCGATCAGCGCATAGGGGATCCAGGATGTGCGCGCAGGCATGACGCCGCTCCACTCGCGAGGATAGCCCGGCGAAGAGAACCTCGCCGGGCTGAAGGTCAGATTACTGAACGGCGCAGGCGCCCTGGCTCGGCTTGTCGGGAGCCCAGCAGGGTGCGCCGGTCTCCTTCATGAGCCCGTCGAGGACCTTCGCCTGGGCTTCGAGCACGTCCTTGACGGGCTCGTTGCGCAGGACGATGCGCTGGAAGGAATCCATGTAGACCTTGTTGAACTCGCCGCCCTTGGCGCCGAGGCCCACGGGCAGCAGCGACACGAGCGCGTCCTTGGCGTTCTGCGTGGCGTCGACCGCGCCGGCGAGCGCCTTGATGCCGGGCGCGAGATCCGGCGGCAGCTGGGCCTTCACGACCGGGAAGAAGCCGACCTCAGCGGCCGTCGCGAGCTGCGTTTCGGGCTTCGTCATGTGCTCGATCGCCGCCACGGCGCCCGCGCGGTTCGGCGCGTCCTTCGGAATCGCGAGACCGGCGATCACCGGCATGTACCCGCGTCCTTTCGGGCCGGCCGGCGCCGGGAAGGCGACGAACTGGTCGGGCTGCAGGGTGAGGGCTTCCTTCACGCGGGCGATGTGATCCCACGCGACCCACACCTCGCCGGAGAGCAGCGGCTCCTGCATGAAGTTGTAGTTCGTGGAATTGGGGTTCGACACGGCCCACAATTCCTTCAGGGCGTTCCAACCGGCTTCCGCATCGGCCGACTTGAAGGTCGTCACCACGCCGCCCGTGAAGGACGGGTAGAAATAGCCCTGGAAGAACCGCGGCAGAAGGCCCGTCGGTCCCGCCGGGAAGCCGAGGCGGCGCTGGCCGGTCTTGTCGACGATGTTCTTGCCCCATTGCTGCAGCTGCGCATAGGTGAGGCTGTTCACGTCCGCGCCGGCCGGCAGGTATTGCAGCGCCTGCTTGTTGGCGACCATCACGTAGGTCGCCTGCATCCACGGGATGTATTGCTGCTGGCCCGTGCCGAGCTTGCCGAGATCCATCAGGCTCGCCGGAATGCCGCGATCGGTCAGCTTCGCGGCCACATCGTCGACGGGCTGGAGATCGGCCGGAACATGCGGCTGCAGCTCGCCGTGCAGGGCGCCGACGACGCTCGCCGTGCGCTTGCCGGCCTGCGTCTCCGCCTTCATGCGGACCGCGAAGGCGGGCGGCTCGTCGACCACGTAGGTGACCTTGCCAGGAATGCCCTTCAGCAGGACCTCGCGGACTTTCGTGGCTTCCTCGATGGGACGAAGCTGCGTCGAGTAGAAGATCGTTTCCTGCGCCTGAGCGACGGTGAGCCCCCCGAACAGGGCTGCCGCGGCGGCAATGGCGCGTAGCGATACCGGATGCGTCATGTCCTTCCTCCATCGGTCCCTTCTTGGTGCCGCTCGACCCGGGGCCGGAAAGGTCGAGGGCATCGGACTCAGTTCGCCGGTCCGTGGGTCATCCTCGGAACCTGCCGAACCGGCAGAATGGTTTGCAGCTCGTCGGCCGCGCGCCCGCCGAGCCGCGCGATCAGCATCTCGGCCAATTGCCGGCCCACATCGGACGCGGCGATCTCCATGCTCGAGAGCGGCGGGTCGGTGAAGGCGGCAGAGGGCAGATTGTCGTGTCCGATCACGGCGATATCGCGCCCGGCGACGAGGCCGCGCTCCTTGAGGGCGCTCAGGGCGCCGATCGCCATGCTGTCGGTGGCGCACAAAAGGGCCGTGGGAGGCGCATCCTGCTGCAGCAGCCATTGCGCGGCCTCATAGCCGCCCGCTTCCGTCGGGTGCGCGGTGTGTTCGAGCCGGTCCGAAGCGTCGGCTTCCTCCAGCGCCGCCAGCCAGCCCTTGCGGCGCAGATGGGCGAAGGTGAGATCCTGCGGAGCCGCGATATGGGCGATGCGCCGGTGGCCGAGCCCCGCGAGCTGTTGCGCCGCCTCGCGGAAGCCCGCCTCGCCATCGCCGTCGATGAAGGCGTGCTCGTCCGGACGGGCGGTGCGGCCATGGGTGACGAAGGGGATGCCGCGCTCCTTGAGGAAGGCGACGCGCTCGTCCTCGAGCCTCGTGCGCACGACGATCACCGCGTCCGCCCGTCGCCCGTCCAGAAGCCGCCGGTAGGTGTCCATCTCGCCGGCGCGCCCCGCGGTCGGAAGCAGCATCAGGTCGAGGCCTTCCTCGGCGAGCCGCTGCCCGCAGGCGGCCAGCATGTTCAGGAAGATCGGGGGACCGAACCGGCCCGGCTCCGTCGGCAGGGTCACGGCCACCGCCTCGGCCTTGCGCCGCCGCAGGCTGCGGGCGGCCGGGTTCGGCCGGTAGTTCATCGCCTGCGCGGCCGCCTGCACGCGCTCGCGGGTGGCCGGTGCCACGTCGGAATAGCCGTCGAGGGCCCGCGACACGGTCGTGATCGACAGGCCGAGCGATTGCGCGAGAAGCTTCAGGTTCGACACAGGGTTCAAGCTCCCTTGTGTTTTCAATTAGATCTCCAAAACGTTTTGGGAAGTCAATAATCCCAATCTAGATCCTTCGTATGATGGTCAGGCCGGAGGAGGCCAACCCGCCCGGTTCGAGGCGCTTCGCGAACCGCATCGCTGGCGCATCGAGCGGACCCGAAGGCGGTGTTCACTTTTGGTTCCGATGCACTAGGGTGTATAACCCTGATCGTGAGAGCCGGAGGATGCGAGATGGCAAAAGACCCGACTTTGCCCGTCGATGACGAAGCTCGCGCGCTGGCCAGGAGGCTGATGCGCACCGCCCGCTCCGGCGCGCTCGCCACCAACGACCCGGAGAGCGGCATGCCCTTCGCAAGCCTCGTCCAGGTCGGGACGGACCTCGACGGCTCTCCGGTCGTCCTCACCTCGCAGCTTTCCGTGCACACGCGGCTGATGGAGGCCGATCCGCGCTGCTCCCTGCTCCTGTCGTCCATCGGCAAGGGCGATCCGCTGGCGCATCCGCGCCTGACCCTGCAGGCGACGGCCGACCGGCTCGACCGGGAGACGGATGAGGCGAAGAGCATCCGCCGCCGCTACCTGCTGCAGCATCCCAAGGCCGAGCTCTACGTCGACTTCCCCGATTTCAGCTTCTGGCGCCTCAAGGTCGCATCCGGCAGCCTCAATGGCGGCTTCGGCCGGGCCTATCGCATGGCGGCCGAGGACCTGCTCACGAACATGTCCGATTTCTTCGACTTCTATGACTTCGAAGCGGAAGCCATCGAGCACATGAACGCCGAGCACGGCGATGCGGTCGCGCTCTACGCCACCCGGCTCTGCGGCGCCCGGGAGGGGGCCTGGCACCTGATCGGGATCGATCCCGAGGGCATCCAGATGGCCCTGGGCGACGACATCCTGCGCCTGTCCTTCCCGAGGGTCCTGACCGGCCCGCACGAGGTCCGCCCGATGCTCATCCGCCTGGCGAACGAAGCCCGGAGCCGGAGCGTAGAATAGGGCCGTGCCTCAAATGATCATGAAATCTGAATAGGTCAGCTTGATCTTTCGGGCATTGTCGAGCTTCGCAATTGCCCATGCCGCCTTGGATCCCGAGCCATCCTGATCGTAATATAAGATACCTGTCTTCTTATTGAAGATGACTCGGTCACTGGCATCGTGCGCCTTATCTCCGGCAAAAAAGGCCTTTTTGTTCAACTTGCCGGCTTTGCCCAGTTTGGTGAAGACACTGTTCTCTAAGGAGATCGTGTCGTCCGTCGGATTGAAGTCAGTGATACGATCATAATTCGACTTTTTGTTAGGCTTGGTATTGAAGAGAAAAGTATCTCTGTCCGAGCCGCCGGTTAGGATGTCGTTGTCGATGCCGCCACCTAATGTATCGTCGCCACCTCCTCCGGACAGACTATCTTTACCTTTGTTGCCCAGAATCTTTTCGGAAGCAGAGGTGCCTATAGTCTTTTCAGCTATGATGTCTGTTATATTGATAGTGATGAATGTATGGGTTGATCCGCCTCTTCCATCTGAAGCGGTTGCTTGCAAAGTGTAGGAAGACCGCTGCTCGAAGTCGAGAGGCTTGCTGAGTACCAGTGCATTGTTCTCAACACGGAACAAACCGCCATAGCTATCGCTGATGCTGTAAAAAAGCTTATCCCCATTAGGGTCTATGGCTTGAAATGTTCCGATCACGCTGTTGGGTATGGCCGATTCGCTAATCGGGCCTCCTAGAAACGTGAGAAAACTTGGCGCGATGTTGAAGCCCCCCATCCCGCCGTCGGTTGCGGGGCCGTCGACACCTTCCATGACAACGGTCGCTGATGTCTGACGCCCGCCCCTGTCGGAGACAGTAACTGTGACGGCGAGGTCGTTTCTTGAGCTGGCTCCTCTCACGAACTCGATGTGATGTAAAACATAGTCCACCGCTTCTACTGGAGCACTCTCATCGAAATGGAAGAAGAGGTATCCGTTGCCGCCGAGCCCGCCATTCTTCGAGTAATTGCCGATGTCGACACCGTCGAAATACATGTCAAAGCCATCGCTGCTATTCTTGACGAACGTCAGCCTGTCTGTGCCGACGATTCTGATGGAATCCGCGTATCCTTTGCTCTCGACGATAATTCGTCTGATTACTCCTTCGTCGTCGATCGCGGTCGCGTCGCTCAGGGTGTCAAGGAGAACGATCTCGCCGGGTCGAACGAGTTTCCTCTCTCCTGCCAAATTTGTGATCACAGGCGGAGGGTTCGTTGTGGAATTGCCTGTATCATCGACGACAGTATCGTACCCCATCCGATGAGCCGTCGCTCTATCCGCTTCGGAGAGGATTCCAAAAAATTTTAAGGTTTCGCCTTTGTTGCCGAAGCAATCGAAGTCATCCAGATTTGAAAGGCTGTTTGCGTACACAGTCACGCCATTAGCCGCATCAATGCCCCACACTTGGGACAAAGACTTGCCGCGGATGTCGACTACCGGTCCATCGATATATAGGAAGTTATACCAAGTGCCATTGATTGTAGTAATATTACTGAATTGGGCGCTGGTCATCCTAATTCTGAAGTCATCGTCAGTGGTAATTGTAGTAAAGCCGCTAATAGTAGCCTGAGTTAAATCGAATGTATCGGACTGACTTCCGCTAAGGGCCAATGTATCGTTCCCACCTCCAATGAAAGTACCTCCCTTCAGTTGCTCGAAGGTCACAATCCGTGTAGCCATTTTATATTCCTCAGGAAGCGAGAGCGGAAAATTCACCCAGGTTTATAGCAAAGGTTGTAACATTGCAACAGCAGGCTGTTATGCTTGATATAAACCTTGCCATGCGGCCCTCCTGACCGCATCAAGGGACCGGATCGCGCCATATCGTTCGCCGGTCTGCCGATCCACGATGCTCAAGCCGCCGATGCGCCTCATTCCTTTTCCATCCCGCGTCCGATCGATCTTCGCCGCCACGGCCGACGCGGGATCGCGCTTTGCGCGCAACGACGGCTTGGCCATGGCGAGCCACGTGGCGCTCTCGCTGGTCATCGCCCTGTTTCCATTCCTGATCTGCGTCGCTGCGCTCGCCGCCTTCCTCGGGGCTGGGCGGATCTCGACGCATATCGTTCACCTACTCTTCGATTTCTGGCCCGAAGGCGTCGCAGGCCCGCTGGCGCGGGAGGCCGACAAGGTTCTGATCCCGCGCAGGAACGTGCTGACGGTCAGCATAGTCCTGACGCTGCTCGTCGCCACCAACGGCGTCGAGAGCCTCCGGGTCGCCCTGTGCCGGGCCTATGGCGTCGAGCGGTTCCGGCCCTGGTGGCAGGCGAGGCTCATCGGTATCGCTTTCATCCTGATCGGCGCGGGAGCGCTCGTCGCCTCATCGGTGCTGGTGGTCCTGTGGCCGTCGATCTGGCGCTGGGCCGTGTCCCACATGCCGGACCTCAAGGGCTTGGGCCCGACCTATGACGTGGTTCGCTACGGTCTGGCTTCGATTGTTCTGGTCGTGGGCCTCTCCGCCACCCATCTGTGGCTGCCCGACGCCCGTCCGCGCTCATGGGACGTGGTGCCGGGCATCGCGGCCACCCTGGTCCTGTGGCTGATCGGGGCGAGCCTCTACGGTGAGCTCCTCGCCAACATGACCCACCTGAAATTGACCTATGCGGGTCTGGCGGGGATCCTGACGGCCCTGATCTTCCTGCAGCTCTCCGCCGCGATCTTCATCTTCGGGGCCGAGCTCAACGCCGCGCTGCGCCGGAGTCGGCCAGTCGGCGACAGGACTCCGGATTCCCTTTCCGGGCCGGTCGACGGCGATCCGGTCGCCGTGTCCTGATCTTCAGGAGCTCACGCCCTCGTCCCGTTTCCTCTCGCAATCGCGCTTCGGACTCTGCTGGGGAGCCTGTTGCTGCTGGGCGACGATCGTGTCGTTTCGCGCGATGTCGGCCGCATGGGACGGAATGGCGAAAGCTGTCAGGACGGCAAGGGAGAG
This sequence comes from Pseudomonadota bacterium, assembly GCA_023386155.1. GTDB lineage: Bacteria > Pseudomonadota > Alphaproteobacteria > Rhizobiales > Beijerinckiaceae > Microvirga. The sequence continues at coordinate 14,483 of JAEWKH010000162.1, read as the reverse complement.
AATGCGAAGCATGATCTGTCTTTCCTTGGTCGAAACGCTCGGATGCTAGCGCATCGTGCGGACCCAGAGGGCTGCACGATGCGCTAGCCAAGAGGAGGAGCATCGGATCCGATCCCAAAAGCGGGTCCACTTTTGGGTCCGATGCTAACGCTCGGCCGCCGCAATGGCCAGTCGGTTTCTCCGGCGTCGCAGCGGAGGTCGGCCAGGCTTAAACTCCCCTCTTGAAAACCGGAAAACTCGTTCCTACAATCAATATTGCCGAGGCCTTTCAAAGGCTTGGCATTGCGGGCGCCGGCGGGTGTCCGGCGCTCTCATGTCCATGTTGCTCAATGGAGGATGTGGTGATGAGATCAGCTTTCGACTTCTCCCCCCTGTACCGTTCGACGGTCGGCTTCGACCGGCTGTTCGACATGCTCGATCAATCCGCCCAGGTCGAGCCCATGACCAATTGGCCGCCCTACAACATCGAGAAGCTGGGCGAGGACCAGTACGTCATCACGATGGCCGTCGCGGGCTTCTCTCCCGATGAGATCGAACTCACCCAGAAAGAGAGCCAGCTGCTCGTGTCCGGCCAGAAGAAGGGCTCCGAGGAGGGGAGGCAATATCTGCATCGCGGCATCGCGACCCGCGCGTTCAAGCAGACCTTCAACCTCGCCGACCATGTGAAGGTCACGGGCGCGAGCCTCGAGCATGGTCTCCTGACGGTCGACCTCAAGCGCGAAGTGCCCGAAGCGCTCAAGCCGCGGCGGATCGAGATCAATGCCGGCGGGGCGACGAATCCGGGCCGGCCGCCGCAGCAGATCGAGCACGGCAAGGCCGCTTGAATTCCGTCATGACATTCAGAGGGCGCCAGCCGCGCTGGCGCCACGTCCCTTGGCTCGAGTGAAAGGAGGAAGACACCATGAACATGCGTGATCTCATTCCGTGGGGTCGCAGCCAGCAGACGGCCCCGGGCCGCTATCGCGACGAGGGCGATCCTTTCATGACCCTTCATCGCGAGATGAACCGGCTCTTCGACGACGTTTTCCGCGGCTTCGACATGGCTCCCTTCGGCGGCGCGAGCCGGATGGCCGGCTGGCCGCATGTGGAGGTCATCGAGAACGACAAGGATGTGCGCATCTCGGCCGAGCTGCCGGGCCTCGAGGACAAGGATGTCGAGGTCCTGATGGGCGACGGCGTCCTCACCATCCGCGGCGAGAGGAAATCGGAGATCGAGGACAAGGAGCGCGCGTTCAGCGAGCGCTATTATGGCCGCTTCGAGCGCCGCATCCCGCTCGCCTGGGAAGTCGAGGAAGACAAGGCCGACGCCAGCTTCAAGAACGGCGTGCTCACCGTGACCCTGCCGAAATCGGCCGAGAGCCGGCCGGAGGTGAAACGCATCGCGATCAATCGCGCGGGCGAGGAAACCAAGCACTGACCGGAGACGCGGGCGCCTGGGTCGCCAGGTGCCCGCTCTTGCACCGATGGCCGAACGGACCTGCCGCGCTCAAGGCGAGGCATGCATGAACAGGGCCGCCCTGACCAGGTTGTCGGGGCCGAGATCGTCCTCGGCATCGAAGTCCAGCAGCTCCGACAGGCGATTGCGGGCGCGATTGATCCGGCTCTTGATGGTCCCGATATTGGTGCCGCAGATCCGCGCCGCGTCCTCATAGGACAAGCCTTCCGCTCCGACGAGCAGAAGCGCCTCGCGCTGGTCGACCGGAAGCTTGCTCAGCGCCTTGAGCATATCGGTGAAATCGAGCCGCGCGCCCTGCTCGGGCATGACCGCCACCTTCTCGGCCCAGGACCCTTCCGGATCCTCGACCTCGCGCTTGCTCCGCCGGGCCTGGGTAAGGAAATCGTTGCGCAGGATGGTGAAGAGCCAGGCCTGCATGCTTGTGCCGGGTTGGAACTTGTCGAGATTGCTCAGGCCCTTGAGCAGCGCGCCCTGCACGAGATCGTCCGCCCTGTCGACACTGCCGGAAAGGGATATGGCGAAGGCTCGAAGATGGGGAATGGCATCGAGCATCTGCTCCTTCAGGGAGTTTTCGACTGACAACCTTCCAACTCCTCCGATTCGAACCCGTAAGAAGACCCTCACCGGAAGCCTACCGCATTAACCTATGCGAAGCCTGGCGTGATTCCGTGCCGGATGCTGCAAAACCGGGCTTTGCGCCAGGAAGCGAGGCAAGAGGCTGCATACGATGGGGATGTCGCCGATCCGGACGCGCTGCCGTCGTCCCGATAGGCGCTCGCGCCTCTGATCCCCTGTTGCGGGCGGGAAAGCGGAACGCCGAGGCTTGTCATTCCGTTGTCATGCGGGTTCCTGTCTGGAGGGCGCCATGGCTGCGTCGTTCAAGTTCCTGACCGTGGCGGGCCTCGTCTTTGCCGGTGCCCTGGCGCTTCAACCGGCCCCGGCCGAAGCCCAGCGGGGCTGGGGTCGCTACGAGGGCGACTATTATGCTCCGCACGGATTGAGACAACGCTACTACGCTCCGCGCTATTACGGCGGTGACCGCTATTACGGGCCACGCGGCTACTATGGCGGCGCTCGCTATTACGGGCCGCGCCGCTCTTACGGTTATGGCTATCCCTACGGCTATTACCGGCGGCCCAACTACGGCGGCGCCGTTGCGGCCGGGGTCATCGGCGGCCTTGCCCTGGGGGGCATCGCGGGAGCGGCCGCCAATCCCTATTACGGCCCAGGTTACTACGCACCGGCCTATTATCCGCCTCCCCGCTGCGTCTTCGAGCGCCGCCGCGTGGTCAATCCCTATGGCCGGGTGGTCGTGCGCCGGATCCGGACCTGCTATTGAGGCCTCCTCGATGGCGAAACCGGGAAGGCCCCGCCGGTTGCAGGGCTGCTCTCGTCCGTTGAAGCCGCTGCCAAGACAGGTTACAGGCATAGCCAGCGCATGTTTGGATCTGCCATGACAGTACGTTTCCACCGCGGCGACCTGCCCGCCGGCTACAAGCCGGGTTCCGCGATCGCCATCGACACCGAGACGCTCGGCCTCAACCCGCACCGGGACCGGCTGTGCGTGGTGCAGATCTCGACCGGGGACGGCACGGCGGACGTGGTGCAGATCCTCAAGGACGGTCCCCTGCCGGAGAACCTGATGCGCGTGCTCTCGGATGAGAGCGTGCTCAAGATCTTCCATTATGCCCGCTTCGACCTCGCGGTCATCTTCCACGCCTTTGGCGTCATGCCGCGTCCGATCTACTGCACCAAGGTCGCCTCGCGGCTCGTGCGCACCTACACCGATCGCCACGGGCTGAAGGATCTGGTGCGCGAGCAGCTCGGGGTGGAAATCTCGAAGCAGCAGCAATCCTCCGACTGGGGCGCCGAGACCCTGACCACGGCCCAGCTCGATTACGCGGCGTCCGACGTGCTGCACCTGCACGCCCTCAAGGACAAGCTCGACCGCCTGCTGGAGCGGGAGAACAGGCTCGGCATTGCCCATCAATGTTTCAGCTTCCTGCCGACCCGGGCCCAGCTCGACCTTCTCGGCTGGCCGGACACGGATATTTTCGCCCATTCTTGACGCAGGCTTAAACTTTCCCGCATAAACCCCATATCCGTCATAACATCGCCATGTCCCCCCGGCATGGCGCGGGGCCGGCAGTTTGGCGGAAGGGGTTGGACACAGTGGCGGGAATTCAGGGCAGCACGATGCGTGATGGCCCGGCCTTGAGGCCGGCCGTGCGGTCGCGCGCCTTCAACAAGGCCCGCCGCCATTCCCGCTGGGTCCGCTTCGCCAAGATCGCCATTCCCCTCGGCTCCCTGCTGGGCATGGCCGGCGTCGGCCTCGTGGCCTATTACAATCCGTTCCAGCAGATCGAGAATCTGAGCTTCGGCTCCATCGGCGTGAGCGGCACCAACGTCACCATGGAAAGCCCGAAGCTGACCGGCTTCAAGAACGACAACCGCCCCTACGAGGTGACGGCCAGCGCCGCCACCCAGGACGTGCGCAAGCCGGATCTCGTGCAACTCAACGACCTCAGGGCGCGCATCGTGACCGACGAGCGCGGCAGCATCGCGAAGCTCCAGGCCGATTCCGGTGTCCTCGACACCAAGAAGGAGCAGATGAGGCTGCGCCAGAACATCGTGGTCACCACGGATTCCGGCCATGAGGTCAAGCTCAGGTCGGCCTTCGTGAGGTTCAAGGCCGGCACGGTGGTCTCCAACGAGCCCGTCACCGTGTCCTTCGGCAGCGGCACCATCGAGGCGGAGGGGCTCAACGTCTCGGACAACGGCAAGGTCATGAGCTTCAAGGGCCGCGTCCGCACCGTCATCCAGCCGTCGGGCTCTGCCCCATCCAACCCGGAAGACACGGGCTCCACGGCCCCTTCGCAGGCTCCTGCAGCCCAACAGACAAGTATCCGTCCATGATGAGTTTCACACGCGCCGCCCTGGCCATCGCGCTTCTCTCGCCGGTTCCGATGCAGGCCGCCTGGGCCCAGGCCAGCAAGGAGCGCGCCGTCGGCTTCGGCAATTTCGGTTCCAGCAAGGAGCCGATCAAGATCGACGCCAACAAGCTCGACGTCTTCGACAAGGAAGGCCGCGCGGTCTTCTCCGGCGACGTGGTGGCGGTTCAGGGCGAGAGCACCATGAAATGCACCATCATGACCGTGTTCTACGAGCAGCGGGACCAGCAGGGCGGCCAGGCCGCACCGGCCGCCCAGACGGCTGACGACAGCGCCATCAAGAAGATCGACTGCAAGGGCCCGGTCACCATCGTGTCGCGGACCCAGGTCGCGACGGGCGAGAACGCCACCTTCGACCGCGGCTCCAACAAGATCATGCTGACCGGCAACGCGACCCTCAGCGACGGCCCGAACGTCACCAAGGGCGAGCGGGTGCTCTACGACATCAATACCGGCGTGGCGAATATCGAGACGACGCCCGGCGGCCGCGTGAGGGCGCTGTTCGTGCCCGGCCAGGGGGGACCCGCTCCGACGGGCGCCGGCGGCGGAACGCCCGCAGGCGCGGCCAAGCCGAAGCCGCAGAAGCCGGCCACGAACTAGGGCGGGAGATCATCTCCCGCTTTTCCCTTTTCATGATCGACGATGAGCCTGTGAAACCGCTGTTCAACCGTTCTCAACCCGGTCCGTCCGACGTGAGCCTCCTGGCGACCCATCCCGCCGGAACGAATCCGCATGTCTTTCACCGCCCCGGGAGCGAGGCCGTGTTCGGCGGCCCCGGAATCCTGGCCGTCAAAGGGCTGCAGAAGAGCTATCGCGGCCGCACCGTGGTCCAGGATGCGGGCCTGAACGTGCGCGCCGGCGAGGCCGTCGGCCTGCTCGGACCCAACGGCGCGGGCAAGACCACCATCTTCTACATGATCACGGGCCTCGTCAGCGCCGATCGCGGCGTCATCAGCCTGGACGGGCACGACGTGACGAGCCTGCCCATGTATCGCCGCGCCCGTCTCGGCATCGGCTATCTCCCTCAGGAGGCCTCGATCTTCCGTGGCCTCAACGTGGAAGACAACATCCGCGCCGTGCTCGAGATCGTCGAGCCGAGCCGCAAGGAGCGCGAGCGCAAGCTCGATGCGCTGCTCGACGAGTTCAACATCACGCGCCTGCGCAAGTCGCCCTCCATCGCGCTCTCGGGCGGCGAGCGGCGGCGCTGCGAGATCGCCCGCGCGCTTGCGGGCGAGCCGACCTTCATGCTTCTCGACGAGCCCTTCGCCGGCATCGACCCCATCGCGGTGGGCGACATCCAGAACCTCGTGCGTCACCTGACCCGGCGCGGCATCGGCGTGCTCATCACCGACCACAACGTCCGCGAGACCCTCGGCCTCATCGACCGCGCCTACATCATCCATTCCGGCCGCGTTCTGACGGAAGGCACGCCCGATGCCATCGTGTCGAACGAGGAGGTGCGCCGCCTCTACCTGGGCGAGGATTTCCGCCTTTAAAGGCCCAGGTCGAATCACCTTTTGACGTTGGGGGAACGCACGCGGTAGAACCATGAGGGCATGCAAGAAGCATGCCTGACGGTTCCCGGGGGCGTTCATGACGGCGATGCAGCGGCTGGAGCTGCGCCAGGGCCAGTCCCTGACGATGACTCCCCAGCTCGTTCAATCCATCAAGCTGCTGCAGCTCTCCCATGCGGAGCTCGCCGCCTATGTGGAGGCGGAACTCGAGCGCAACCCCCTCCTGCAGGAGGGGGAAGCCCCGGCCGACGCGCCCGTCCCGAGCCTCGCCGATTTCCTGCGGGCCAAGCAGAAGGCGGAAGCGGCCGGGCCGAGGATCGTCCCGGGTCCGCCCCCGGCGCGCGGGGAGGCCGTGCCGGCCTCGTCCGGGCAGGCGTCGAGGGCAGCCCACAGCGAGCTCAGGCCCGAGGAGGGCGACGTGCTGGCGCGGGCGACGAGCCTGAGCGAGCATCTGGCGGCGCAGCTCGACCTCGCCACCGCGGATCCGACGCTGCGCATGATCGGCGAGCACCTGATCCACGGGCTCGACGAGGCCGGATACCTCACCGAGGACCTCACGGAACTGGCGGCCCGGCTCCGGGTCGCGCCCGAGGAGGCCGAGGCGGCCCTGCGGCTGATCCAGGGTTTCGAGCCATCCGGGATCGGCGCCCGCAATCTCGCCGAATGCCTGAGCATCCAGCTGCGGGAGCGTGACCGGCTCGACCCGGCCATGCAGGCCCTCCTCGGCCATCTCCATCTCGTCGCCCGCCAGGATTTCGTGGCCTTGAGGAAAGCCTGCGGGGTCGACCGGGAGGACCTCGCCGACATGCTGGCCGAGATCCGCCGCCTGGATCCCAAGCCGGGGCTGGCCTTCGCGTCGACCCCCATCGACGTGCTCGTGCCCGATGTCCTGGTGCGGACCGCTCCGGACGGCAGCCTCACCGTCGAGCTGAACCCGGACACCCTTCCCCGCATCCTGCTCAACCGGACCTATTACGCGGAAGTCGCCAAGGTGGTGCGCAAGGACGAGGACAGGAGCTTCCTCTCCGACTGCCTGCAGACCGCCAGCTGGCTGACCCGCAGCCTCGACCAGCGCGCCAGGACGATCCTGAAGGTCGCGGCCGAGATCGTCCGCCAGCAGGAGGGGTTCTTCCGGCAGGGCGTTGCCGCCCTGCGGCCCATGACCCTCAGGAGCGTCGCGGAGGCGATCGGCATGCACGAATCCACCGTCTCCCGCGTGGCGGCCAACAAGGCGATCGGGACCGAGCGCGGCACCCATCCGATGAAGTTCTTCTTCAGCGCGGCCACCGGGGAGGGCGAGCATTCCGCCAAGGCGGTCCGGCACCGAATCAGGCAGCTGATCGAGGCCGAGGGCCCCATCGAGGTGCTCTCGGATGAGGCAATTGCCCAGAAATTGAAAGCGGACGGGATCCGGGTCGCCCGGCGCACGGTGGCGAAATACCGGGAGGCCCTGCGCATCCCCTCATCGGCGGACCGGCGCCGGAGGCACAGGCCGGGGGCCTGACCTGTCGGATCGGTGCCATTTCAAGGCTTGCATTGGCCTCCATTCGGGTCATCATCGTCTTCAAGCGCCCACGAAGGATCGCGGCGAAGCGACGGCGCAGGAGGAGGAAAACGCCATGGCATTGAGGGTGTCGGGAAAGAATCTCGATATAGGCGAAGCCCTTAGGTCCCAAGTCCAGGAGCGGGTGGCCGGCGCGCTGTCGAAATATTTCGACGGCGGCTATTCCGGCCATGTCACCGTCACCCGCGACGGCACCGGCTACCGGACCGACTGCGTGCTTCACCTGACCTCGGGCATGACCCTGGAAGCCTCCGGGGCCGCCCAGGATGCCTATGCCAGCTTCGATCAGACGGCGGGCCGCATCGAAAACCGCCTGCGCCGCTACAAGCAGCGGCTCAAGGACCGCTCCGGCTCCGCCGGCGGCCGCGCCGGCAATAGCCTCGAAATGGCCTATTCCGTCCTGGAAGCCCCCAGCGACGAGGCGATCGGAGAGGAAGCCTATCACCCGATGGTGATCGCCGAGACCACGAGGCCGCTCCACAAGCTGTCCGTCAGCGACGCTGTGATGCAGCTGGATCTCACCGGGGCTCCCGCTCTTGTGTTCATCCACGCTAGCACCGGCCGCGTTAACGTCGTATACCGCCGCGGCGACGGAGCGATCGGATGGGTCGATCCGCCGCTCCAACAGCCTTGACGAGGTTCTACCTCTTCTTGGCCCGGTTCTTGCGTGGAACGGTGAGAGGCCTTCCAGGCTTCATACCATAATGCAGCGTGATCGATGCCTTTGCTGGATTTTCTAGACCCTCAGGCCGTTCTGCCCGCCCTGCGCGTCAGCGGCAAGAAGCAGGCCCTTCAGGAACTGGCCGCCCATGCGGCCCGCCTCACGGGTCTCTCAGACACCGCCATCTACGAGGCCCTCTTGCAGCGCGAGCGCCTCGGCTCGACGGGGATCGGCGAGGGCATCGCCATCCCCCACGGCAAGCTGCCGGGCCTGACCCGCATCTTCGGCCTTGTCGCGCGACTCGACAGATCCGTCGATTTCGAAGCGCTCGACGGACAGCCGGTCGACGTGCTCTTCCTGCTCCTCGCGCCCGAAGGCGCCGGAGCCGATCACCTGAAGGCCCTGGCCCGGGTGGCCCGGGTGCTGCGCGAGCCCGGATTGATCGAACGGGTGCGCGCCACGCGGGATGCCACGGCGCTTTATGCCATCATGACCGAACTGCCGAAGGCGGCGTGAGCCGCCCCGGCGGAATTTTGACCTAACGTAATCTCTCTTTAACGCCTCCGCCCCAATCTTGCCCCAAAGTCCTAAAGAGGGATTCGGGGGAATGTCGTCTCTTGCTCGTTTGAGGCGGCCGTCGGTTCGGGTGCGGGTCGCCACGTTGAGTGGCGTCATGGTGCTCGGCTTCGCGGTCATCGGTGCTGTGTTTCAGGCAGGCCGCCATGAGGTCGAACAGGCGCTTTCGGCGCAGCAGACCTATTCCGCGCTGGCCGAGAAGGCCAACCGCTTCCGGGGGGGCGCCGATGCCCTGAAGGTCACTGCGGGCGAATGGACGGCGAGCCGCCTGAGCCATCACGGCCAGGCCTTCGTCGACCGGCACAAGATCCTTGCCGCCCAGCTCGACGAGATGAGCGACGCCACCGGTTCCGGCCTGATCGAGCCGGAAATCGCGGCCCTGAAGCAGCATGCCGCGGCCCTGATCGGCCAGGGCAAGGCCCTCGACAAGCTTTATGCCGCCGTGGGCAGCAAGCCCGACGAGGGCGCACAGGGGCGCCTCCTCACGACGGAGGCCAATCTCGAGAAGCTCGTGCGCCCCCTGACGGGCAGCGGCGAGGTCATCGCCTGGCGCCTCTGGGCGGCGATGCTCGGCATGTTCAATCAGGAGGCCCGCGCCCGCATCCTGCTCGAAGAGAGCCTTCTGGGCGCCTTCGAGGTCGAGCAGGGCCGGTTCACGCGCGCCCTGGCCCAGCTTCCTGTCGATCCGAAGGACAAGGCGGCGGTCGAGTCCGCCAGCGTCTCGTACCAGGAGGCGTTCCATGCCTGGAGCGAGCTGGAGCAGCAGGTCTCCGGCCAGGGCGAGAAGCTGATGGGGCAGTTCGACCTGCTCGTGCCGGTTCTCGATCAGTTGCTGGCCAAGGTGCGTACCGAGGCGCACAAGACGGAAGAGCAGCTCACCGCCTCGCAGCACCGCACCTTCACGCTGATTCTCTGGGCCATGGGCGCCACGCTGGTGTTCGGCCTGGTCCTCAACTTTCTTGTCGGACGCTCGATCTCCCTGCCCCTGGCCCGTCTCCAGCAGGCCATGCAGCGGCTGGCGGACGGCGACGCGGCGAGCGAGATCCCGTCCACCGGCGCCACCGACGAGATCGGCGCCATGGCCCGGATGGTCCTGGTCTTCCGCGACAATGCCCTTGAGCGCGAACGGCTGACGCGGGAGCGTGAGGGCATGGCGGCCGTCGATGCCGAGCGGGCCCATGCGATCTCCAACGCGATCATGACCTTCGACGCCTCCGTCGAGCAGATCCTCGCCGAGGTCCGGCAGGTCACGGGCGATCTCGCCAAGGCGTCCGGGCAGCTGGAGGGGTCGGCCAATCACGTCACCGAACAGGCGCAGATCGCCGGCGCCGCTTCCACCCGCACGGCGCACAACATGTCGGCCGTGGCGAGCGCTGCCGAGGAGCTCGACGCGTCCCTCACGGCGGTGGCCGCACAGACGAACGCCTCGGCGCAGGCCTCCGAGCGCGCCGTCGCGGAAGCGCGGGGCGCCTCGGACAGCATGTCGACGCTCTCGGCTGCGACCTCCCAGATCGGCGAGGTGGCGAACCTCATCCGCTCCATCGCGGCGCAGACCAATCTGCTGGCGCTCAACGCCACCATCGAGGCGGCCCGCGCCGGCGAGGCCGGCAAGGGCTTCGCCGTGGTGGCGTCGGAAGTGAAGGACCTCGCCGGCCAGACCGCCAAGGCCACGGAGGAGATCGCCCGGCAGATCGAGGCCGTGCAGGCGGCCTCGCGCGAGACCCTGGTGGCGCTCGGCACCGTCCAGGCCTCCGTGGAGGATCTGGCGGGAGTCGTCTCCACTGTGGCCGGGACCGTCGGCCAGCAGACGGCGGCCGTGTCCGAGATCGCCCGCTCCGTGGCTCAGGTGTCCACGGAGGCACAGGCCGGGACCTCGGCCATCGAGACTACCCAGGGGGTCGCCTCCGAGTCGCTCGCCGCCGCCCGGAACGTGGCGGACCTCTCGGTCGCCCTGGAGCGGCAGGCCCAGCGCCTCGGTGCCGAGATCGGCCAGTTCCTCCAGAGCGTCAGGGCGGCCTGACCGCCCGGGGGCCGGGGGCTCAGGGCTTACCGGCCATCTCCCAGACGAGCTGGACATTGGCCGTATAGCGGATCGTCGCCGGCGGCACGATCGGGACCGATTCGGCGCCCTTGGCCATCGCCATGGACATGCGCATGTCGGGCTGGGGCTCGAAGGGCTGGGCCGAGCCGTCCCGGATCTCCAGGAGGCGGCCCAGGGCGACGCCGGCCGCGGCCGCATAGACTTCCGCCTGGCGGCGGGCATCGCGCACGGCGGCCTCGCGGGCCTTGTCGCCGCCCTCCTCCTGCCTGTCGAGGCCGAAGGTGACCGCCTGGAAGGTCATGTCGCCGCTGGCCAGGATCTCGCCGGCGAGGCGCCCGACGCCGTCGAGATCGCGGGTGGTGATCCGGAGCTGGTGGTTGGCCGAGAATTTCGGGGTCTTCACCTCCTTGCCGTCCGGGCCGACCTGCTGCGGCGTCTGGAAGACCTGGAAGTTGGCGGTGCGGATATCCTCCCGCTTGATCCCGAGGCCCTGGATGCGGGCGAGAACCCGCTCCGTCGCAGTGTTGTTGGCCGCGGTGGCCTGGGCCACGGTCTCGGCCTGCGTCGCCACGGTCACGTGGATGCGGGCGAAGTCCGGCTTCAGCTCCGCCTCGCCGGTTCCCATCACGCTGATCGTCGGCTGGCGCGGCGTGGGGGTCTGGGCGAGCGCCGGGGCGGCGAGGCTCAGGGCCGCAAGAGCAGCGGCGACGGCAAGGCGCATGATGAAAGGTCCTTTTCCAAATAAAGAGCTCCGCCTCATGGGCGGAGCTTGGAGGCATCGCGAGGATGCGCAAACGAACCTGAGCGGCGGATTAACGGCCGGTCTTCACCTTGGTCCAGAGCCGGGTGACGGTGCGCTGCGAGCGCTCGTCATAGGCCGTGTTGGTGAACAGGCGCTTCATGGTGGCCTCGTCCGGATAGATGCCGGGATTGTCGAGGATCTCCTTGTTGACGTGTTCCTTGGCCCCGAGGTTGCCGGAGGCGTAGGACACGTAGTTCGTGTTCATGGCGGCGATTTCGGGCTTCATCATGAAGTTGATGAACTCGTGCGCCTCGGCCACGTTCTTGGCGTCCGCCGGGATCACGAAGCTGTCGAACCACATCAGGGCGCCCTCGCGGGGAATGACGTAGCCGATCTCGACGCCGTTCTTGGCTTCCTCGGCGCGGCTCTTGGCCTGGATCATGTCGCCCGAATAGCCCACCGCCACGCAGATGTCGCCGTTGGCGAGGGCGTTGATGTATTCGGAGGAGTGGAACTTCTGGATGTTGCCCCGGATGCGGAACAGGGCGTCGCCCGCCTTGTTCAGGTCCTCGTTGCGCTTGGAATCGGGGTTGAGGCCGAGATAGGCCAGAACGCCGGGGAAGAGGTCCTCGGGGCTGTCGAGCATGTAGATGCCGCAGCTCTTCAGCTTCGACGCGATCTCCGGCTTCATCACCAGATCCCAGGTGTTGAGCGGCACGTCGCCCAGGATCTCCTTCACCTTCTTCACGTTGAGGCCGATGCCGGTGGTGCCCCACATGTAGTTCACGGCATATTCGTTGCCCGGATCGAACACGGCGAGGTTCTTCGTGATCTCCGGCCACTGGTTGGCGAGGTTCGGCAGCTTCGACTTGTCGAGCTTCTGGAACACCTTGGCGCCGATCAGGCGCTGCACGAAGGGGCCGGACGGCACCACGATGTCGTAGCCGGACTTGCCGGCGAGCAGCTTGGTCTCGACGATCTCGTTGTTGTCATAGGTGTCGTAGACCACCTTGATGCCGGTCTGTTTGGTGAACTCGTCCAGCGCCTTGGGATCCACGTAGTCGGACCAGTTGTAGACGTTGACCACACGCTCCTGGGCGGTGGCGGCGGTGACAAGGCCGAGGCCGAGAGCAACCGAGGCGAGAAGGCGGATCATCAGGGGTGGGACTCCTGGGGTAAGAGTGACGACGGGGGCAAGCTAGGAAATTCTGAGCAAAGAAACAACGTCCAAGTTGTTGACGGACCAAACGGAATTCAGGCCGCCCGCCTGACCGCGCTGGCCAGCCGCTCCAGGCCCGCGTCGAGGGTCGAATCCTTCTTGGCGAAGCAGAAGCGCACCACGTTCTTCACCGCGCCCTCCGCATAGAAGGCCGAGACCGGGATCGCCGCGACCCCGTGCTCCAGGACGAGGCGGCGGCAGAAGGCGACGTCGTCGGCCTCGCCCAGGGCCGAGATGTCGACGTTGACGAAATAGGTGCCCTGGCTCGGGATCACGTCGAAGCCCAGGCTTCGCAACCCATCGGTGAAGCGGTCGCGGCTGCGGGCGAAGTTCTTCCGCATGTCCTCGAAATAGGCATCGTCCTTGGCCAGCCCGTAGGCCACCGCGGCCTGCAGGTTCGGGGCGGTCGTGAAGGTGAGGAACTGGTGCGACTTCGCCAGCACCTTCATGATGTGCGGCGCGGCGCAGACGAACCCGACCTTCCAGCCGGTGAGGCTGAAGATCTTGCCCGCCGAGCCGATCTTCACCGAGCGCTCGCGCATGCCGTCCAGCCCCAGCACCGGCTGATGCCTGATGCCGTCGAACACGACGTGTTCCCAGACCTCGTCGGAGATCGCGATGGCGTCGAACCGGCGGCAGAAATCCGCCAGCAGCGCGAGATCCTCGCTGGAGAACACGGTGGCCGTCGGGTTGAGCGGGTTGTTGAACACCACCGCCTTGGTCTTCGGCGAGAAGGCTTTGGCGAGCGCCTCCTCGGTCAGGCGGAAATGCGGCGGCTGCAGGGTGACGAATTTCGGAACCCCGCCGGCGAGCCGCACGAGGGGCAGATAGGCGTCGTACATGGGCTCGAACAGAACCACCTCGTCGCCCGGCTCCACGATGCCGAGGATCGCGCCCGCGAGGGCCTCCGTGGCGCCCGAGGTCACCATCACCTCGGTATTCGCGTCGAGATCGACCCCCTGCCAGTGCCTGTAATGGGCCGCGATGCCTGAGCGCAGCTCCGGAATGCCCATCATCGAGGGATACTGGTTGTAGCCGTTGAGCACCGCGTCCGCCGCCGCCCGCCGCACGTCCTCGGGACCGGGATCGTCCGGGAAGCCCTGCCCGAGATTGATCGCCCCGGTCTCCCGGGCGAGGCTCGACATGACTTCGAACACGGTGGTGGGCAGGTTGGCGAACAATCGGTTCATGCCGCTCTCTCGCTGGTGGGTTGTCGTAGCGTCGGGATGCTTCGTATCACGGAGCGGGGGAAGATCGAACCGGGATTCTGAAGCGCCCAGCACCCTTGGGCCCGCAGCTTGCGCTGCGAGCCTGTCGGGGTCGAGGGAGGTGCGACGGGCAGCCCGGCTCGCTTGGTATGAGAATGGAAGAGCCGGACGGCGCCTTCGCACGCGGTTCTTTTAGGCGTTTCAACTTGGTCCCGCACAAGGCTGCCAAGGGCCTCCTGCCCGGGCGGCTGCGTGCACCGTCCGGCAGGACCGCATCCCCACCCCGACATCCTGCGACGCCTCGCGAGCGCGCCCCTCGCCGGGCGGGGACAGGCAACGATATAGCTGAGCTTGCTCTGCCTGTCAAGAACAAAGTGAGAACATTATTCGCAGGCGGGCCGAAAAGCTCTCCTCCCCCTTGTGGGGAGGAGGGGGAGGTGGGGGTGTGGGCGATAGCCTATCCGCGTGTGGCGCCGACACCCCCACCCTGGCCCTCCCCACAAGGGGGAGGGAAACAGCGCCTCACTGACAAAGGTTTGGTGCCACCCCCC
>JAEWKH010000071.1 GCA_023386155.1 Pseudomonadota bacterium | reverse complement strand
GGACCGGCCGGCCGCCAGGGCGCTCCCGCCGATGGGGCCACAGGGGCGGCGGGTGGCGACCATCCATGGCCTCGTTTCGGGCCGGCCCCTCGCCGAGGTCAGCCTGCACGATTTCCTGAGCATGGATTATGCGGACAACCACTTCATCGCCGGTGGCCTCGGCGCCTATCTGGGCCGTCTCGGCCATGGCCTCCCGGTGCGGCTCGGCACCGCCGTCCGGGCCATCGACTGGTCCGGCCAGGGAGTGAGGATCGACAGTGCGGCCGGGACGCTCCGGGCCAGGGCCGTCATCGTCACCACGCCCATGGCGGTCCTGCAACAGGACGGGATCCGCTTCGCGCCCGCCTTGCCCCAAGCGGTGAGCGAAGCCGTTCACGGCTTCACGCGGGGCGTTTACGAGCATGTGATCCTGCACTGGCCGGATTCGCCCTTTCGCGGCGCGGACCGGCTGGCGAGCCTGACGGGGACGCGCCGGCAGCCGCCGGGCCTCCTGACCTGCATCGACGGCACGCCGTTTCATTTCTTCGAGCTCGACCAGCCCACCGCGGCGGCCTTCGACCGGCGCGACCCCCATGCGCCTTATCGCTACGCGCGCGAGGTCCTGGCCGAGCAGTTCGGTCACCGGGCGATCCGGAACCTCTCGGCCATGCACGCCACCGCATGGCGGCACGATCCCTGGTCGCGCGCCTCCTGGGCGGTCGTGCCGCCGGGCCTCTATGCCATCCGGGATGTCCTGAAGGCGCCGGTCGGGGAGCGGATCTGGATGGCCGGCGAGGCGCTCTCGCGGGCCCAGTGGGGCACGGCGGGGGGAGCCTGGGCGGAGGGCGAGCGGGCGGCCGGGGAGATCGTCGCCCGGCTGCGCTGACCTGCTTAGCGCATCGTGCGAAAAAGTGGATCCGGTTTTTCGCGCCAACGATGCGCCAGCTTATAGAAAAAGCATCGTGCGAAAAAGTGGACCCGGTTTTCGCTAGCGCGGCCCGCTGGGTCCGCGAAGAACGATGCACTCTCCAAAGAGTGGAGCATCGGATTGGATCCCAAAAGTGGGTCCACTTTTGGGTCCGATGCTCTAGGAGGCGGTCAATCCGCTGTCGAGCCGGATGCGCACCCAGGTCACGGCCTCGTCGAGGGTGGCGAGAACGGGAGGCGTCGCGCTGAGGAGGCTGCTGCAGGGACCGAAGCCCGCTTCCAGAAACCAGCCTCCGGCCTGGTCCGGCCCGCCGGCGGCTTCCTCCGGCGTGACCCAGGTAAAGACGGCGACCAGCTGCCCGTCCGCGAGAACGAGCTGCCCCTCGTGCCTGCCCCCGTCCGCCAGGACCGGCATCGGTTGGAGAGTAATGTCGTGATGCGTCATGTGTCCGCCGGCCAGCCTATAGGTCCTCGTTCTGGAGACTGAGGTAGGTCGAGGTGAATTCGCCGACCTTCTTCAGCTGCACCCAATCGAGAATGGTCAACGCGTCACCCTGGAAACGGATCAACCCTTCCTTGCGCAGCTCCTGAAGCACCCGGTTCACGTGCACGGTCGACAGGCCCAGGGTATCGCCGAGTTCCGCCTGGGTGACGGGAAGCTGGATCGTGTCGCCCTCGGCCCGGCCGATCGTCTTCAGGCGCAGGTACAGCTCGCAGATCAGATGCGCCATGTGGGCCGTGGCGGACAGGCGGCCCATGGCGGTCAGCCATTCCCGGTGGATGGCGCCGTCGATCAGGGTGCTGAGCCAGAGCAGCCGCGTGAGATGAGGATATTCGTCGGTGATCTTCTCCAGGGTCGCGTGCGGGACGAGGGCGATGCGGCAGTTGGTGAGCGCCAGCACGCCGTGGTCCATGGTCTTGAGAAGGAAGCTGTGCAGGTCGATGAAATCGCCCGCCACGTGGATCGCCGAGATCTGCCGGCGGCCGTTCGAGACGATCTTGTAGCGGGCGGCGAAGCCGTCCAGGAGAAGCGAGCTCTCCGCCGGACGATCGCCCTCCCGCAGGATGTCCTCATCGGCCTCTACGACGCGAATCCGGGCGATGGCGTTGTCGAGAGCCCTCTTTTCGTCGTCGGAGAGCCTGTCGTATTTCTCGAGCTTCAGGATAAGGGAATTGGTCATCAAGGCCATGGGGGTAAGGTCGTCCCTGTTCTGGCCAAACTCGATTCGCCGCCGCACTCACATATGTTTATGCTCAAGGTGGATTTTGGTTACGGGGGTGGCGGCCCGGATTCGGGTGTCCGCCGGGGGCGAGGGAATCGCCCGGGGCCCGGTCATCACTCCAGGAGGGACCGGATCGCCCTGGCCGGCGCCTGGTCGCCATAGGGTTTGGCGAGGAAGACGGCCTCTTCCGGCATCGTGGCGCTGCCGGGTTCAAGATGGCCCGACGTGATGACGACGGAAATGTGCGGCCAGCGGCTGCGGACGAAGGACGCGAGCGCGAGCCCGTCCATGGGGCCCGGCATCCTCACGTCGGTGAAGAGGACCCGGATGTCCGTGCGCCGCAGGAGAACCTCCTGGGCGGCCTGGGCATCGACCGTCTCGACCACCTCGAAGCCGGCCTCTTCGAGGGCATCGGCCGTGGCCATGCGAATGAAGGGCTCGTCCTCCACGAGGAGAACGACGGGCCGTGCGGAAGCCGTATGGGCGTTCATCGGATCGGAATCGCTCGCCAAGGATGATGCAAGGATGATGAAGGGGACGCAGACCAGCAACGCAAGTCACGATATTTAATATATGTTATAAAGTCCTAAAGGCAAGGAAGAATGTCCCGGAGCCTGTGAGGCCCATGGCGAAGGGCGCGGTTCCCCGAGCGAATGTCGTCAAAGCATGCTGGGCAGAATCCGGTCCGGCGGCTTGTGGCCGTCCACGAAGGCCCGGATGTTCACGATGACCTTCTCGCCCATGGCGACGCGCCCTTCATGGGTGGCGGAGCCCATATGCGGCAGCAGCACGACCTTTCCCTGCTTGGCGAGCCGCACGAGGCGCGGGTTGACCGCGGGCTCCTCCTCGAACACGTCGAGGCCGGCCCCCGCGATGGCGCCGGATTCGATGAGCTTGGTAAGCGCGCCTTCGTCGATGATCTCGCCGCGGGCGGTGTTCACCAGGATCGCGTCGGGCTTCATGAGCTTGAGGCGCCGCGCCGAAAGCAGGTGATAGGTGGCGGGCGTATGCGGGCAGTTCACGGACACGATGTCCATGCGGGCCAGCATCTGGTCGAGGGATTCCCAGTAGGTCGCCTCGAGCTCCGCCTCGATCTTCGGCGGCACGTGGCGGCGGTTGTGGTAGTGGATCGACAGACCGAACGCCTTGGCGCGCCGGGCCAGCGCCTGGCCGATGCGGCCCATGCCGACGATGCCGAGGCGTTTTCCCGTGATGCGCCGCCCCAGCATCCAGGTCGGCGACCAGCCGGCCCATTCCCCGTCCGGGATCACGCGGGCGCCTTCCGGGATGCGGCGGGCGACCGCCAGGATCAGCGCCATGGTCATGTCGGCCGTGTCCTCGGTGAGGACCCCGGGCGTGTTGGTGACGGTGATGCCCCTGGCCACCGCGGCCGAGACGTCGATATTATCGACGCCGTTGCCGAAATTGGCGATGAGCTTCAGGCCGGGGCCGGCCTGACCCAGCACCGCGGCGTCGATCTCGTCCGTGATGGTCGGCACGAGCACGTCGGCCGTCCTGACCGCGTCGGCGAGCTCCTCCGGGGAGAGGGGCTTGTCCTCGAGGTTGAGGCGCGTGTCGAACAATTCGCGCAGGCGCGTCTCGATCACGTCGGGCAGGCGGCGGGTGACAACGACGACCGGTCTCTTCTTCATCGGCTTCAAGCGTCCCAGCACGAGCGTATCGTGCGAAAAAGTGGATCCGGTTTTTCGCACTCAACGATACGCTCTTCAAAGAGTGGAGCATCGGATTGGCCCCCAAAAGTGGATTCCACTTTTGGGACCGATGCTCTTGTGCCTGATCAGCCGAAGTGTGAGCGGTTCGGCGTTAAGATCAGGCACAATTCAATAAGTGAGAGCGTGATCGAACGCAAAACCGGTGACCACTTTTGCTGATCACGCTCTAAAACCCGCGAAGTTCAAAGAGTTTCACGCTCTCTTAACTCTGCTTCGGCGATCAAAGGTGACGACCCGCCGCGTGGCGGTCTCCGTCAAGCTTCTCTACCAGAGCCTCAACCCAAGACAAAGCCACTATCCGGGGGAACCATGCGCAAGATCGTCCTTGCCCTTGCTCTTGCCAGCCTGAGCGCCGCGCCGGCCCTGGCGCAGCAGCCCCCGGGCGGCCGGCTTGGCACGGGCCTGCCGGTGCCGCGCTACGTGAGCCTCAAGACCGACCGGGTGAACCTGCGCGAGGGCCCTTCCAAGGATCACAGGACGGCCTGGGTGTTCCAGCGCGCGGGCCTGCCCGTGGAGATCATCGCCGAATACGAGACCTGGCGGCGCATCCGCGATTCGGAAGGCACGGAAGGCTGGGTTCTCCATTCCCTGCTGTCGGGCCGGCGCACGGCCCTGGTGATGCCCTGGGCCAAGGGCGACCAGCCGCCGATCAGCCTGTTCGACCGGGCCGACGAGAAGGGCGGCGTGGTGGCCCACCTGCAGCCGGGCGTGATCACCAATATCAAGGGCTGCGACGGCCGGTGGTGCCAGGTGATGATCGTGATGGACGGCGCCCGCGACGTGGGCGGCTACATCCAGCAGGAGAAGCTGTGGGGCGTCTATCCCAACGAGACGGTGGAATAGGATCTTTCCGATTTATCAAGGTTTTGGCTTCAGAAAGGAAACATCGTTTCCTTCGGTCCGAAAGCCTGCCCGCATGAGCATCAATCTGAGTTTCAAGCTGCTGCCGATCCTGGCCCTGGTCCTCGGCATCGCGTCCCTCGTCGCCCCGCGCTTCCTGAACGTCTTCGTGGCGATCTTCCTGATCGTCTACGCGCTCGTGGGATTCGGCTTCATCCGCTGAGAAGCGCCGCGTCCGTGACAGCCGGGTTCAGCGGGGCGTCAGGAGCCCTTGCGGCGCAGGCGGACGATGACCTCGACGCCGGCCACTTCCATGCCGTCCGGCGGCTCGGGCAGGTCGGCGACGCTGAGGCCGGAGGACGGCATGTCGACGAGCTCGCCCTCTTCCTCCAGGAAGAAGTGATGGTGCTCGGTCGGGTTCGTGTCGAAATAGGCCTTGGCCCCGTCCACCGAGAGCTGGCGCAGCAGGCCCGCTTCCGTGAACTGGTGCAGGGTGTTGTAGACGGTCGCCAGCGAGACCGGGACGCGGGCGCGGGACGCCTCGTCGAAGAGCATTTCAGCCGTGATGTGCCGGTCGCCCTTGCCGAACAGCAGCCAGCCCAGGGAGACGCGCTGCCGGGTCGGGCGCAGGCCGACGCGGCGCAGCTTGTCCCGCAGCTCGGACACGGGACACCCCCTCCGGTGAGCCGGAGCGGTGGTGGACTCGATATAGGCGGACAAAGGGTCGGTCATCTGCGGAACTGAATGAACGGATGGGCGCTTCTAACATCACAATCATAGGAAAGCGAGAGGTTTACTGCAAGGCTGCCCGGCGACGGCGGCCGCAATGCTCCTTCACAGAGCGAAGAATCCCGGCTCAGGTCCCTTTGATGGATGGCCAAGCCTGTGCTACCAGAGCCCGCACCCAGGTCCCGAGGCCGTCTCGAGGCCGTTTTGTCAAAGACGCGATGAAAGGATCGGCATCCGGAATGGCCCGCCAGTCCAGCTTTACCTATGAAGAGCTCCTTGCCTGCGGGCGCGGAGAGTTGTTCGGCCCCGGGAATGCGCAATTGCCGCTCCCGCCCATGCTGATGTTCGACCGCATCACCTCCATCGGCGAGGATGGCGGCGCCTATGGCAAGGGCCACGTGGTGGCGGAACTCGACGTGCGGCCGGATCTCTGGTTCTTCCCGTGCCACTTCAAGGGCGACCCGGTGATGCCGGGCTGCCTCGGCCTGGACGCCCTCTGGCAGATGACCGGCTTCTTCCTCGGCTGGGGCGGCTCCCCCGGACGCGGCCGGGCGCTCGGGGTCGGCGAGGTGAAATTCTCCGACCAGGTCCTGCCGACGGTCAAGAAAGTGGTCTACGGCGTCGATCTCAAGCGCGTCTTCCGCTCGAAGCTGGTGCTCGGCATCGCCGACGGCTGGCTGGAGGCCGACGGACGGCGGATCTACGAGGCCAAGGACATGCGCGTCGGCCTGTTCCAGGCGGATGCGGCCGCAGGCGGCTAAGCTCCTGATGGCGTTGACCAAAGGTCAGCGCCGGCTCCCTCGTATTGACAAAGCGTATTCTTTTTTTGAAGAACCGGCCTGCCGTTCAGCGGCGGGCCTCCGACGTTCGGGATCACGCTTTCATCCCATTCGCATGGCTCACTGTTGAGAATGCGCATCGTCGGCCTTACGTGTTGAATCGTTAGGGCGGACCAGAAGATCCTTTGAAGAGGTAAGCTATGAGGCGCGTCGTCGTCACCGGAATGGGCATCGTGTCGTCCATCGGCAACAACACCCAGGAGGTGCTGGCCTCTCTGCGGGAAGCGAAGTCCGGCATCAGCAAGGCCGAGGACTATGCCAAGTACGGCTTCCGCTGCCAGGTCCACGGCGCCCCCAGCCTGAACCCGGAAGAGCTGGTCGACCGGCGCGCCATGCGCTTCCACGCCAGGGGCACGGCCTGGAACCATGTGGCCATGGACCAGGCGATCCGGGATTCGGGCCTCGAGGAGAACGATATCTCCAACGAGCGCACCGGCATCATCATGGGCTCGGGCGGACCCTCCACCCGGATCATCATGGAAGCCGCCGACATCACCCGCGAGAAGGGCCCCAAGCGGATCGGCCCCTTCGCCGTGCCCAAGGCCATGTCGTCCACGGCTTCGGCCACGCTCGCCACCTGGTTCAAGATCAAGGGCGTGAACTATTCGATCTCGTCGGCCTGCGCGACCTCCAACCATTGCGTCGGCAACGCCTACGAGATGATCCAGTACGGCAAGCAGGACGTGATGTTCGCCGGCGGCTGCGAGGACCTGGACTGGACCATGTCCAACCTCTTCGACGCCATGGGGGCCATGTCGACCAAGTACAACGACACCCCGTCCCGGGCCTCCCGGGCCTATGACGCCAACCGCGACGGCTTCGTCATCGCGGGCGGCGCGGGCGTGCTGGTGCTGGAGGAGCTGGAGCACGCCAAGGCGCGCGGCGCCCGCATCTACGGCGAGATCGTCGGCTACGGCATGACCTCGGACGGCTACGACATGGTGGCGCCGTCGGGCGAGGGGGCGATCCGCTGCATGCGCATGGCGCTCAAGGACGTCCATAACCCCATCGACTACATCAACCCCCACGCCACCTCGACCCCGGTCGGCGACCAGAAGGAGATCGAGGCGATCCGCACGGTCTTCGGCGCGGGCGACAAGTGCCCGCCGATCTCCGCGACGAAATCGCTCACCGGCCACTCGCTCGGCGCCACCGGCGTTCAGGAGGCGATCTATTCGCTGCTCATGATGAACAACCGCTTCATCTGCGAGAGCGCCCATATCGAGGAGCTCGACCCGGAATTCGCCGACATGAACATCGTCCGCAAGCGGATCGACGATGCGAAGATCGACACGGTGCTGTCGAACTCCTTCGGCTTCGGCGGCACCAATGCCACACTCGTCTTCAGCCGCTACAACGGGTAGCGCATCGTGCGGAAAAGTGGACCCGGTTTTCCGCTCTCAACGATGCGCTACTCCAAGCGGAGCATCGGAATTGATCCTAAAAGTGGTTTCCACTTTTAGGTCCGATGCTCTAAACGTCGTCATAAACCTGAGACAGCTCCATGCGATGCCCCGAAAAATATAAGGGACCTCGCATGGACACGCTGAATCCTACCGACATTCCGGCTCGCGATGCACACTTTCATAACAATTGGCGTCGCACCATGGAGCCGATGCATAAGGGGACCCAAGTGACCGGTCTGATGCAAGGAAAGCGCGGCCTCATCATGGGCGTCGCCAACGACCACTCGATCGCCTGGGGGATCGCCAAGACCCTGGCCGCGCACGGGGCGGAACTCGCCTTCACCTATCAGGGCGAGGCCCTGGGCAAGCGCGTCGCCCCCCTGGCGCAATCGCTCGGCTCCAGCCTGGTCGTCCCCTGCGACGTGGAGGACATCGCCTCCGTGGATGCGGTGTTCGAGACCCTCGACAGGGCCTGGGACGGCCTCGACTTCGTGGTCCATGCGATCGGCTTCTCCGACAAGTCGCAGCTCAAGGGCTCCTATGTGGACGTCACCACCCGCGAGAACTTCTCGCGCACCATGGTGATCTCCTGCTTCTCGTTCACGGAGATCGCCCAGCGCGCCGCCAGTCGCATGCGGAACGGCGGCTCCCTCCTGACCCTGACCTATGGCGGCTCCACGCGGGTCATGCCGAACTACAACGTGATGGGCGTGGCGAAGGCGGCCCTGGAAGCCTCCATGCGCTACATCGCGTCCGATCTCGGGCCGAAGGGGATCCGCTGCAACGCCATCTCGGCCGGGCCCGTGCGCACGCTCGCCGGGGCCGGCATCTCGGATGCCCGCCTCATGTTCACCTACCAGAAGGCGCATGCCCCCCTGCGCCGCACGGTGACCATCGAGGATATCGGCGGCTCGGCCCTCTACCTGCTCTCGGAGCTCTCCAACGGCGTGACCGGCGAGATCCACTACGTGGATTCCGGCTACAACATCATTTCGATGCCGCGTCCCGAGGTGCTCAAGGCCCAGGATGCCGCTGGCGTGACGGGGGAAGAGGGCTGACCCCTCTTCCGCTCCCGGCCGTTCGGCACGCCGGATCGGATCCCAGAAAGTGGACCAGCTTTTCACGTCCGAAGCGCCGGGCTTCGAGGTGCGCCCTCGGAGCCCGAAGCGTCAGCGCATGCCTTTAACCTTACTCGTAAATCATCGATAGAAAACAGACGCTTCCGGCTCTGACAAAGGCCTTCCTAGTCCATTCATCTCAATGGACAGACATTGTAATGTAGGCCAAGATTTTATTCTGTATTTGCGGCATTCTGGTTTGCCATATGCAATGGAACGACCATATCGGTTCTGCCTCGGCGCACAGCTTCTCTGATGAAGACTTGTCTGTGACCAAGAGGAACTATCTTCCCTTATACGACAGTTTATATCGTTATTCTTTCGAGCTGAGTCGGCAGATTCCATGGCTGGCCGACCCTGACGGCAAGGTCGTTCAGATCGGGCCGGGCTGGGCCGAGTGGATCGGCCAGCCGCCCGAGCAGCTGGTCGGCAACGGCTGGGTCAAGCTGGTCCATCCGGACGATCTGCCCCGCGTGGCCCAGACAAGGCGCGAGAGCCTCGCCTCCGGCAAGCCCTACCAATGCGAGTACCGGATCAGGACGGCCGATGACAGCTACCGCTGGTGCCGCTCCAGTTCGGCCGCCCGGCGCGACGAGACCGGAGCCGTCCTCTTCTGGTACGGCACGACGGAAGACATTCACGAACAGCGAAAGGCGGAGCAGACGCTCCAGGACACGGCCCGCGTCCTGGAGATGGTCGCCGACGGCCAGTCCCTCGGCGGGATCCTGATCGCGCTCTGTCTCCTGGCGGAAGCGCAGCTCCCCGGCGCGAAATGCTCGATCCTGCTGCATGATCCGGAGAGCAGCCTGCTCCGGCACGGCGCCGCGCCGAACCTGCCCGCCGCCTACAACGCCGCCATCGATGGCCTGGCCGTCGGACCCGCCACCGGCTCGTGCGGGACCGCCGTTCATACGCGCAGCAGCGTCATCGTGGCGGACGTCGCGTCCGATCCGCTCTGGGCCCGATGGCGCGACCTCGCCCTGTCCCACGGATTGCGGGCCTGCTGGTCGAAGCCGATCTTCTCGCGCTCCGGAGAGGTGCTCGGCACCTTCGGCTTCTATCACGGCGAGCCCCGCACCCCGACACGGGACGAAATGGAGCGCATGGACGCCGTGCTGCACCTGGCCGCCCTGGCCCTGGAACGGCAGCGCGGCGATGCCGCCCTGCGCGAGAGCGAGGAACACCATCGCTACTCCGTGGAGCTCAATCCGCAGATCTCCTGGACGGCGGATCCGCAGGGCAACCTTCTCGACGTCTCCTCACGCTGGCACGACCGGACCGGCATGCGGGTGGAAGACGCGCTCGGATCCGGCTGGAGCCGGGCGCTGCATCCCGAGGACGTGAGCCTGTCCGTGAGCCGCTGGTCCCGCGCCGTCGCGACGGGCGAGGACGTGGACATGGATTACCGCCTGCGCATGGCCGACGGAACCTATCGCTGGTTCCGCTCGCGCGCCGCGGCCCGGCGGGCCGAAGACGGAACCGTCATCCGCTGGTACGGCGCCGTCGAGGACATCCACGACCGGAAGCTGACGGAGGAAACCCTTCGCTGGGCCGCCCACCACGACGACCTGACGGGACTCTCCAACCGGCGGCTCTTCCGCGAGCGCCTGCAGCAGGCGCTCGACGGCACCTCCGCTTCGTCCCATATGACGGGCCTGCTCGTGATGGATCTCGACCACCTCAAGCAGATCAACGACCGGTTCGGTCACGATGCCGGCGACGCCCTCCTGAAGGAATTCGCCCAGCGCCTGCGCAGCGTCGCGCCCGCCGACGGCACGATCGCTCGTCTGGGTGGCGACGAGTTCGCCGTCCTCCTGCCGGGGATCGCCGGGGAGAAGGATGTGTCCGGAATGGCCGAAGCCATTCTCGCCCGTATGCAGGAGCCGCTGAAGCGGGACGGCAAGTTTCTGGACTGCCGCACCAGCATCGGGGGGGCCATTTCGGTCGGCTGCGCCATGAGCCCCGAGGAGCTGCAGAAGCAGGCCGACCTGGCGCTCTACCGCAGCAAGACCTCCGGGCGGGGCTCGTTCAAGATGTTCGCCCCGACCATGCGGGAGGAATCGCAGAGAACGGCTTCGGCCCTCGAGGTGGCGGCGCGCGCGGTCGCGTCCGACCGGATCGTACCGTTCTACCAGCCCAAGATCGTGCTGGCCTCCGGGACGATCGCCGGGTTCGAGGCGCTCCTGCGCTGGCGCCATCCCGGCGGCGGGATCCGGTCGCCGGAAAGGATCGCCCCCGCCTTCAACGACACCGAGCTCGGCACGGCCATCGGCGAGCGCATGCGGTCCTGCATCTTCCGGGACATCCGCCGCTGGCTCGATGCGGGGCTCGCCGTCGGGCGCATCGCCATCAACGTGTCGGCCGCGGAGTTCCGGCGCGACAGCTACGCCGAGCGCGTGCTCGACGAGCTGAGGCGGATGGATGTGCCCGCCCGCTGCCTCGAGGTGGAAGTGACCGAGAGCGTGTTTCTCGATTCCGGCGCCGAATATGTGGAGCGGGCCCTGCGCACGCTGTGCGCCGAGGGAGTGACGATCGCCCTCGACGATTTCGGCACCGGCTATGCCTCGCTGTCGCATCTCAAGCGCTTCCCGGTCGATGCGATCAAGATCGACCGGACCTTCGTGAGCGGCCTGGAGACGGACGCGGACGATGCCGCCATCGTCCGGGCCCTTTTGAGCCTCGGCCGCAATCTCGGCATCGAGGTGGTGGCGGAAGGCGTCGAGACCGCCTTCCAGGCGACCCTCCTGCAGCGGATGAGCTGCGACCTCGTGCAGGGATACCATTTCGGCCGCCCCATGCCGGCCGAGGACGTGCCGTCCTTTGTCACGTCATGGACCGGGATGTGAGGCCCGTCAGTCCGGAACCTCGTCATAGGACAAGGACCAGCCGGATCCGGTGAACCAGCACCGTCCGGGCGAGGCATTCTCCTTCCAGATCAGGCTGCGGACGAACTCGATGCCGCCGCGCTCGAAGGCTCCCTGCAGGGCCTCCCTTTCGGCTCCGGCCGGGGACAACCTGCCTTCCGCGCAGACGAAGAACGCCGGACCGAGCCAGCGCACGGAGAGGCCGTCGTTCCGTTGCATCACGCACAATCCGGCCCCGTGAAGGGCATGGGTGCCGCCCCAAGGGCTCGGCTTCGGGCGAGGGACGCCGAGCGGGAAGACGAGCCGGCCGTCGGGTCGCAGGTGCTCGATCCATTCATCGGCAGGCCGCTCGACCGAGAAATTGACGTAGACCGCATCCACGGCCTCGCGCGGCCAGTCCGCTCCATCGCCCTCGATCACCGTGACATTGGCATGGCCGGCCAGATTCGTCCGGGCGAGTGCGGCAAGCGCCGGATCGAACTCGACCGCGGTCACGTGACCCTCGCTCCCGACGAGATGGGCCATGATCGCTGTGTAATAGCCGCCGCCGGCACCGAGATGAGCGACGCGCTCGCCCTCGCGCAGGGACAGCGCATGAAGCCAGCGCGCATGAAGCGATGGGCTGCCGTTGTTGATGCCGCGCCGGGACAGGAGAGCAAACAACGCATCCTGGTAGAGAACGGCAGGGTCGTGGGAATGCACTTTTTCATAGCCTCTGAGGGCGTGCGATATCTGCCAGGGCGGATCGCCCAGAAAGCGCTCGCGGGGAACCGCCGCGAGCGCCTGTTCGAGCCGCGCGTCGGATTCGATGCCGACGAGGGCAAGGATCTGCTTGGCAAAAGCGCGCCGGATCACCGCCAGCTCGCGCTCGTCGAAAACGGATTCCATCAGGCTGCTTCCCTGCTCGTCGGAACTATTGTCCGCAGGAATGGCCAAGGTTGCAACCGCACGAGCGCTGCTCGTCGCCCTCGCGAGTCCGCGAGAAAGCGAACCTTGGCCTTGCCAACGCCACGATCGACCGGCACGAGGGACTCCCCTTACGAGAGTTCCGCTCATGATCCTGTCCCGCCGCGCCGTTCTCGCCGGTCTCGCCCTGTCCGGCACCAAGGCTCCCGCCTTCGCCCGATCCGCGCCGGAGCCGCAGATGATCCCGGTGGAGCTGATCGAGAACACCCTGAGCCTGCCCTCCATCGTGCGCGTCGGCCACCGGCATGGCGACGTGATCATGGTGGAGTATTTCGACTACAACTGCCCCTGGTGCAAACGCTCGGCTCAAGGCCTGCCCGACCTGCTGAAGGCCGAGCCCGAGCTCTCCTACGTGCTGGTGAACTTCGCCGTGCTCAGCCCGCAATCGGTGGCGGCGACCCGGGCGGCGCTCGCCTATCTGCAGCTCTTTGGGCCGGAGCGCTACCTGCCCCTGCACCTCGCCCTGTTCTCCTTGCGCGGAACGGTCGACGGCGAGCGGGCGCTGGCCGAGGCGGAAAAGCTCGGCGGCGACCGCCGGCGCATGACCGAGCTCGCCGACAGCGACAGGACCACCGGCTGGATGAAGGACGCCTTCGCCACCGGCAACGACCTCGGCCTCGTCGCCACCCCGTCCTTCCTGATCGGCACGGAGGCCTATATCGGCGGCATGAGCCTGGAGCAGAAGCGCGAGGCGATCGCGCGGGCGAGGGGCTGACTCCCGACTGTCATTCCGGGGCCGCGCAGCGGAGCCCGGAATCTATAAGCACAACGTCTCAGGAAAGAGCGAGCCGCGTTGCGTCTTTTTTCTGCAATGCGAGCGGATATGGATTCCGGGCTCGCCTTCGGCGCCCGGAATGACAGTGGAAATTGCCCGCGCAACCTATCCCTTAGACATTCCCACCGGGACCCGCTAAGCCCCGGGGGCATGTCCCTCATCCGCTCCTCGCTTCTGGTCGGCCTCGGCTCGATGGCCTCGCGCATCCTCGGCTTCGTCCGGGACGTGCTGTTCGCCCAGGCCCTGGGAGCGGGCCCCGTGGCCGATGCGTTTCTCGCCGCCTTCCGCCTGCCCAACCTGGTGCGCCGCATCGTGGGCGAGGGCGGGCTCAACCCGGTCCTGGTTCCGGCCCTCGGCCGCCTGGAACCCGACGACGCGGCGGTCACGGCCGGGGACGTGCTGAGCGTCTTCGCCCTGGCGCTGCTCGGCCTCACGGGCCTCGTGGAGATCGGCGCGGGGCTGATCGCGCTCGTCCTCGCGCCGGGCCTGCACGACGATCCGGAATCCCTGGCGCTGGTCGCGCTCTACACCCGCCTCTCCTTCCCGATCGTGGCCTGCGTGACGCTCGCCTCCATCGGGGCCGCCATCCTGAACATGCACGGGCGCTTCGCCATGGCCGCGCTGGCGCCGCTCGCCGTCAATGGCGGCCTGATCCTGACGCTCGTCGCGATGGAAGCCGGCCTGTCCCTCCCGCTTGCCCGGAAGGCCGCCTGGCTGGCGGGGGCGTCGAGCCTCGCGGGCCTGATCCAGCTCGCCCTCGTGGCCGCCGCCCTGCGGCGCGGCAAGGCCCGGCTCGTCCGGTTCCGCATGCCGCGCTGGTCGCCTCTCCTGAAGAGCCTCCTGCTCGCCGGGTTTCCGGTGCTCGTGGCGAGCGGCGCCGTGCAGCTCTTCCTCCTGGCCGCCACCCAGATCGCCTCGTTCTGGCCCTCCGGCGTCTCCTGGCTCTATTACGCCGAGCGGGTGATGCAGCTTCCGCTCGGCCTGATGGGAGCCCTCGGCGCGAGCCTGCTCCTGCCCGAGCTCGCCCGCCGCCATCGGGCGGGAGAAAGCCGAGCCATCGTGGCGGCGCAGAACCGGGCGCTCGCGGTGGCGCTGCTGCTCGCCCTGCCGGCCAGCGCGGCCCTGATCATCCTCGCCCGCCCCATGAGCGCCGTGCTGTTCGAGCGCGGCGCCTTCCAGTCCTCCGACGCCGAAGGCACCGCCCTCGTCCTGGCGGCCCTGAGCCTGGGACTGCCCTTCGCGACGGCCGCCAAGGTGCTGAGCCAGACCCTGTTCGCCCGCGGCTCCCTGAAGGCGGCCCTGGCGGCCGCCCTCTTCGGCCTTGCCCTCACGATCGCCGCCGCCCTGCTGCTCGCTTGGCCCTTCGGCCCGGCCGGGATCGCGCTCGGGGTCAGCGCCGGGTGCCTCGGCCATGCGGTCGCGGTGGCGTCCGGCCTTCGCCGGTTCGGCCTCTGGTCCCCGGACCGGGCCCTCCTGGCCCGCGTGGCCCGGATCCTCGTCGCGGTTCTCGCCATGAGCCTGGGGCTCGCGGCGGCCTCGAGCGTCGTCCCGCGGGCCGGGCCCCTGTGGCTCGCGGCGCTCTGCCTGGGCGGCCTGGCGGTCTATCTGGCCGCCTCCCTCGCGACCGGCGCCGTGACCCGCGACGATTGGGCCGCCCTCACGAAAGAATCGTGAGGGGCCGAAAAAATCGCGAGAGCCCTTGCATCGTGGCGCGGCCCTGTCATAACCCGCGCCTCAACGGAGCGATCTCAGGCGAGCCGCCTCGGGTCTGCTCCCAGCGCATCGTGCGAAAGGTGGACCCGGTTTTTCGCACTCGACGATGCGCTCATCATAGAGCGGAGCATCGGATCCGATGCTCTAAGAATAGCAGTCGGACGATATCGGGGCGGTTGGCGGTCTTGCCTGAAACCTGCACCTGGCCTCTGTAGGAGCTTCAACACGATGGCGCAGTTCAAGGAGCTGGTGTTCTCGGGCGTTCAGCCCACCGGCAATCTCCACCTCGGGAATTATCTCGGCGCCATCAAGCGCTTCGTCGCCATGCAGGAGAACTACGACTGCATCTACTGCGTCGTGGACATGCACGCCATCACCGTGCCGCAGAACCCGGCCGACCTCACCCGCCAGATCCGCGAGGTGACCGCCGCGTTCCTCGCCGCCGGCATCGACCCCAAGCGCCACATCGTCTTCAACCAGTCCCAGGTGCCGCAGCACGCGGAGCTCGCCTGGGTGTTCAACTGCGTGGCCCGCCTCGGCTGGCTCAACCGCATGACCCAGTTCAAGGACAAGGCGGGCAAGGACCGGGAGAACGCCTCCGTGGGCCTCTATGCCTATCCGAGCCTGATGGCGGCCGACATCCTGGTCTACCGCGCCACCCATGTGCCGGTGGGCGAGGACCAGAAGCAGCACCTGGAACTGACCCGCGACATCGCCCAGAAGTTCAACAACGACTGGGCCGAGTCGATCGCCGCCCACGGCTTCGGCGACGCCTTCTTCCCGCTGACCGAGCCGATGATCCAGGGCCCCGCGACCCGCGTCATGTCGCTGCGCGACGGCTCGAAGAAGATGTCGAAATCGGACCCGTCCGATTACTCGCGCATCAACCTGACCGACGATGCCGACACCATCGCCCAGAAGGTGCGCAAGGCGAAGACCGATCCCGAGCCCCTGCCGGGCGAGGTCGAGGGCCTGAAGGCCCGCCCCGAGGCCGAGAACCTCGTGGCGATCTATGCCGCCCTCATGGACACCACGCCGGAAGAGGTGCTGCGCCAGCACGGCGGCTCGCAGTTCTCCGGCTTCAAGGCCGCCCTCGTGGACGTGGCGGTGACCAAGCTCTCTCCCGTGGCCGACGAGATGCGCCGCCTCATGGCCGATCCCGGCCATATCGATGCGGTGCTGGCGGACGGCTCCGAACGGGCCCGCACCCTTGCGTCCGTCACCATGGACGCGGTCAAGGACATCGTCGGGTTCGTGCGCTCGCGCTGATGCCTGCATTGACGGCTGATGCGGGGCTTGCTCTTGCCGTTGCGGCAGGGCAGCATCCGCCAGGGCATCGGACCTGAACATGTCGTTCGCTTTCAGGATCCATTCCGATGCTCTACTCGTTGAAGAGCGCATCGTTGGATGCGAGAAACCGGGTTCATTCTTTCGCACGATGCGCTGATGCAGGAGAGCCGGCTTTGAGCGGCAAGCGCCGATCCTACGAATCGGGCCACCGCCCGAAATTCATGGTGGTGGTCGACCAGACCCCGGAATGCGCCCGGGCGGTCCACTTCGCCTCGCGGCGGACGGTCCGCACCGGCGCGAGCATGATCATGCTCGCCGTCGTGGACCCGCCCGACAATTTCGAATGGCTCGGCGTCGGCGAGGCCATGATCGAGGAGGCGAGCGCGGAGGCCCAGAAACAGCTCGACGCCGCCGCCCGCGAGGCCCGCAGCGCCGCGGGCGTCGAGCCCGAGCAGGTGATCCGCGTCGGCGTCCGGGCGGACGAGATCATCAAGCTCATCAACGAGGACGAGGACATCTCCTTCCTCGTGCTCGCCGCCGGCAGCGGCAAGGACGGCCCGGGCCCCCTGGTCTCGACCCTCGCCGGCCGCGCCGCCGCCTCCTTCCCGGTGCCGATCGTCATCGTGCCAGGCAGCCTGTCCGACGAAGAGATCGACGCGCTGGCGGGTTAATGAATTGCCAAGCTCATATATGCTCTTGCCAAAGAGTTAGCTTGAGAGCGAAGCTTCTTGAAGGTAGCGCCGGCGAGCTAAGAAGTATTGGATCAAGAGGACAATAATTCCCAGGGGCAGTATCAGTGGCGCTAGCCCGATACCCATAGCAAAAATGAACATCAAGGCGCGAATAGACAAGAAAAAAGTAAAGCCTGTGACCTTCTCAATAGCAGCAAGTATCCATCTTGCCGATGTGAATCCAAGTATAGCCATTACTACTATACCGGATAAAGCTAGGTAACCTGGCTCTTTCTCTATTTCAAAGGAAATGCCTATGAGGGAGATCCCAAGGATGAGGCCAGTACCAATGACTAGGATTTTCCTCAGGATTAACTGATGTTCTTGCATTCCATTACCCGCGTTTCACATTATGCACTGTTATAGAATTATATTAACGGAATAAAGTCTCATTCCGTCTTACGAACAAGATTGTTCACGCCTCTGTGGCGGCTCTCCTCCCCTTGGAATCCGCCCCGATCCATTCCACATTGAGGCTGGAACCTGTTAGAACGATTCTAACACCCATGCTCGGCCGGCCTTGAACCGGCGCAGAGGACGAAAGAAGCGATGTTTATCCAGACCGAAGCGACCCCGAATCCCGCCACCCTGAAGTTCCTGCCCGGCCGCGTCGTGATGCCGGAGGGCACGTTCGAGGCGAAGACCCCCGAGCAGGGCGAGGTTTCGCCCCTCGCCCAGCG
This sequence comes from Pseudomonadota bacterium, assembly GCA_023386155.1. Taxonomy (GTDB): domain Bacteria; phylum Pseudomonadota; class Alphaproteobacteria; order Rhizobiales; family Beijerinckiaceae; genus Microvirga. Next base: position 81,795 of record JAEWKH010000071.1, on the reverse strand, counting down.
CCTGTTCGCCGTGCCGGGCGTCACGGCCGTGTTCTTCGGCTACGACTTCGTCACCGTGACCAAGGCGGACGGCGAGTGGCAGCACCTCAAGCCCGCTATTCTCGGCGCGATCATGGAGCATTTCATGACCGGCGCGCCGGTCTTCGCCAATGGCTACGGCGTGACCGAGGACGACGGCGAGGAGTTCTTCGACGATGCCGATGCCGCGACCGTCGAGACCATCAAGGAACTGCTCGAAACCCGCATCCGCCCGGCCGTCGCCGGCGACGGCGGCGACATTACCTTCCGCGGCTTCAAGGACGGCACGGTCTACCTCGTCATGAAGGGCGCCTGCTCGGGCTGCCCCTCCTCGACCGCCACCCTGCGCCACGGCATCCAGAACCTGCTGCGCCACTTCCTGCCGGACGTGCGCGAGGTGCAGGCCGTTTGATCTGACCTCTGGAGTTCAGCTATCGAAGCGCGGCCTTTCGAGCCGCGCTTTTTCGTTGGAGTTTCGTGTTGCCCGCCCTGCCCGACGCCGCCCTGGACCAGCTCTTCCGCGACGCCCGCACCCATCGCTGGTGGCAGGACCGGCCGATCCCGGACGCGATCCTGCGCCAGGTCGCCGAGCTCGCCAAGCTCGGTCCGACGAGCGCCAATTCCTCGCCCGGCCGTTTCGTCTTCGTGGTGTCGCCGGAGGGGAAGGAGAGGCTCAGGCCCCATCTCGACGAGGGCAATGTGCGCCAGACCATGAGCGCGCCCGCGACCGTGATCGTCGCCTACGACACGGAGTTCTACGAAAAGCTCTCCCGTCTGGCCCCGAACAGCCCCGGCGCACGCGGCTGGTTCGCCGGCAAGCCGGAGGCCATCGAGCGGGCAGGCTTCCAGGGCTCCTGCCTCCAGGGCGCCTATCTCGTCATGGCCGCCCGGGCGCTCGGGCTCGATTGCGGGCCCATGGGCGGCTTCGACCGCCGGGGCGTGGACGAGGCCTTCTTCCCGGACGGCCGGTGCAGGTCGAACTTCCTGGTCAATCTCGGCTACGGCATCCCCGAGAAGCTCCATCCGCGCCAGCCCCGTCTGGCCTTCGAGGAATTCTGCGCCATCGCGTGAGACAAGGCGGAGCCGGCGCATCGTTTCAGCGGAAAACCGGGTCCACTTTTCCGCACGATGCGCTAAAGGATTCTGCAGACCTGACGGAGACGAATGTTGCGCGTCCTTGCCATCGATACCGCCCTCGGCGCCTGCTCGGCCTGCATCGTCGACGCCGGCGAGACCGTGCCCCTGGCGGCCGAGACCATCCCCATGGACCGCGGCCATGCCGAGGCCCTGATGCCGCTGCTCGACCGGCTGTCGGCCCAGATGGAGGGCGGCTTCGAGAGCCTGGACCGGGTCGCCGTCACGGTGGGGCCCGGCAGCTATACGGGCCTGAGGGTCGGCATCAGCGCCGCCCGCGGCATCGGCCTGGCGGCCGGGATTCCGGTGGTGGGCGTCGCGACCCTCTCGGCCTTTCTCGCCCCGCTCATGGCCGGCGACAGGCGGGGGCTGCTGACCGCCGCCATCGATGCCAGGCACGGCCACATCTACATCCAGGCCATCGCGCCGGGCGGGCGCACCGTGATCCCGCCCGGGCTGATGACCTATCGCGAGGCGATCCGGCTCCTCGGCTCCGGTCCGATCCTCATCGCCGGATCGGCCTCGGCCATGCTGGCCGCGGAGGCCCGCGCCCAGGGGGTCGAGGCCCATGTGGGCGACGTCTCGGGCTTTCCCGACATCGCCTGGGTGGCCCGGCTCGGGGCGCTGGCCGATCCGAATCAGGCCCTGCCGAAGCCGCTCTACCTGCGCGAGCCCGATGCCAAGCCGCAGGACGGGGCGCGAATCGCCAGGCAGTGAGAATTCTCGCAATGAGCATTCTCGACCGCTTCATCCATCCGCCCGCTCCCCGCGTCGAGCCTGTCGGAACGGAGTCCGCCGCCCGCCTTGCGGCGATCCATGCCTCGGCCTTCGCCCAGGCCTGGAGCACGCTCGATTTCGAGCGGCTCCTGGTCGAGCGCGGCGTCGTGGCGGACGGCCTCTTCCTCGGACGCGCCACCCGGCCGGCCGGCTTCGTCCTGTCGCGGATCGTCCTCGACGAGGCGGAGATCATCACGGTCGCCATCGCCCCGGAGGCCAGGGGCAAGGGCCATGCCCGCCCGCTCCTCTCCCACCATCTCGACCAGCTCTCCCGCCGGGGGGTGGCCCGGGTGCATCTGGAGGTCGAGGAGGGCAACGCCCCGGCCATCGCCCTCTACCGCCGCCTGCATTTTCAGGACATCGGCCGGCGGGAGGGTTATTATCGAAAGGCCGACGGGACGAGGGCCGCGGCCCTCACCATGGCTTTGGACCTATAGCCCGCCCCGCTTGCGTCCCGTATAAGCCTCGGCAAGGAGTAGACGAGCCTTGGCACTTCGGAACAGCACATCCGCCAAACCGCGCCGATCGGACGCCATCGAGCGCGCCTGCCGCGACAAGGGCCTGCGCATGACCGGCCAGCGCCGAATCATCGCGCAGGTTCTCGATTCCGCCGACGACCACCCCGACGTGGTGGAGCTGCACCGGCGCGCGGCCGAGGTGGACGACCGCATCTCGCTCTCGACGGTCTACCGGACGGTGAAGCTGTTCGAGACCGAGGGCATTCTCGAGCGGCTCGACTTCCGCGACGGGCGCTCGCGCTACGAGCAGGCCGCCCGGGAGCACCACGACCACCTCATCAATCTCGAGACCGGCGACGTGATCGAGTTCCGCTCCGAGGAGATCGAGGCGCTGCAGAACGAGATCGCCAAGCGGCTCGGCTACAAGGTCGTGTATCACCGGCTCGAACTCTACGCGGTGCCCCTGGACAAGGACGACGCGTGACGGGAATCGGCGTCGCCTTCCGGCTCCTGCTGCTCGGGCTGTGCAGCCTCGTGCTCGTGCCATCGCAGATGCTGGCCCTGCGCTTCGGCTGGTCGTCGATGCTGCATCGCCTGCCCCTGTGGTTCCACAGGGCGCTGCTCAGGATCTTCAACGTGCGGGTGACCGAGCGGGGAACGCCGCCGACCGAGGCGGCGACCATCGTGCTGTCGAACCATGTCTCCTGGCTCGACATCCCGGTCATCGGCTCGCTCCATCCGCTTTCCTTCATCGCGAAATCCGAGGTCGAGGGCTGGCCCGTGGTCGGGCTGTTCGCAAGGCTCCAGCGCTCGGTCTTCATCGATCGCCAGCGCCGCAAGGCCACCGCGGAGGTGAACGACGAGCTCGCCCATAGGCTGGTGAAGGGCGAGGTGATCGTGCTGTTCGCGGAAGGCACCACCAGCGACGGCAACCGCCTCCTGCCCTTCCGCTCCTCCCTCGTGGGCGCGGCCCAGACGGCCCTCATGCACGACAGCGTCGAGCGGGTTTTTCTCCAGCCCCTCGCCATCTCCTACACCCGCCGCAACGGCCTGCCCGTGACCCGCCGCGAGCGCCCCTTCATCGCCTGGTACGGCGACATGGACCTCGCGCCGCACCTGAAGCTGTTCGTGCGCGGCGTGCCCCTCGACGTGGTGGTGACCTGGGGCGAGCCGATCCCCTTCAACGGCAACCGCAAGCAGGCCACGGCCTTCGCCGAGGCCGAGGTGAGAAGGGCGCTGGGGGCCGCTTGAAGTCAGCCCGTTATCTTGTAACGATAACCGCCGATCTTCTCAGGCATGGCTATGTGGCGCTCTACAATTCTTCTCTCCCTTTTTCTGGCAAGTCCCGTGCTTGCTCAGACGAGTTCTGCAAGCCAGGAGCCCATCTCCTGTGATCAGGAAAGTGGCTGCCTTATCAAATTGCCGGAAAAAGTACGTCGTGACGGCGATGTACTAATCCTGACGCTCGACAATGGGCAGGTCACCAACTTCAAAACGAATCGGCAGGCTTGTGAGAACGACGATGCGGACAATTGTATGGTTTACGAGCTTCGCTCCTATCGGCCTACTCAAAGACTCTACGTGGTAGAATGGGCCGCGTATGAAGGGCGGGGAGCCATATTGGTCAGCACGAAAACAGGGGAGCTTCTGGGGCTGCCCACGATACCTATCTTCTCGCCCTCCGGGCAGCGGTTCGTCGCATTCAAGGACGAGGACTACGACCCCACCTACGAGGTAAGTATCTGGTCAATCTTAGGCGGTGAGGCGAAGCAGGAATTCCGCTACAAGGCTCCCGAAAATGCACTTCCTGAAGGTTGGAATGCGATAGATTGGGATGGCGAAAGTCGAGTCGTGTTTAAGGTGTTTCCGCTATACGATGAAGCCCACAGCGTCGAAACCGACGCAGTACTCAAAGAACAGGGTTGGGTGCTAAACTGGCCTTCCCCGAAGTAGACTATCGGAAGGCTGCTTATTCCTTGCAATCCTACGCAGCCGGAGTCCTCGCCTCCTCCAACAGCCAGGCGCGAAAAGCCGCGAGCGCCGGCCGGTCGGCGGTGGCTTCCGGGCAGACCACGTAATACTGATAGGATCCCTTCACCTGCTGCGGGAAGGGCTGAACCAGGCGGCCGGCCTGCAGGTAATCGCCGATCAGCACGTTGGTCGCCAGGGCCACGCCCTGTCCCGAGGCCGCGGCCTGGAGGCAGAGATAGGTGTGGGTGAAGCGCGGGCCGCGGGAGGTGTCGATTCCTGTCACCCCCACGGCCGCGAGCCAGCGTTCCCAGGTGGTGTAGTCGAGGATGCTCTCGACGGTCTCGTGCAGCAGGGTGTGGTGGCGCAGATCCGCCGGCTCCTTGAGGGGGCGGGCCGGATCGTTCAGCAGCGACGCGCTGCAGACCGCGAAGAAGAACTCCTCCATCAAAAGGTCCGTGCGCAGCCCGGGATAGTTTCCGCGGCCGAAGCGAATCGCCACGTCCACGTCCTCGCGGGCGAAATCCGTCAGGCGGGTATCGACGGAGACCCGCACCTCGAGGTCGGGGTGCTGTGCCTTGAGGGTGCCCAGCCGGGGAATGAGCCAGCCGATGGCGAAGCTCGGCATGGAGCTTACCGTGATCACGTTGGAGCGGTCGGAGCGCAGGGCCTGGGCGGTCGCGTTGTCGAGCCTGTCGAGGATGTCGGACAGGGAGGCGGCGTAGTGCTCGCCCAGCGGCGTCAGCGCCACGCCGCGGCTCGGCTGGCGCACGAAGAGGGGACGCCCGAGCCAGGCCTCCAGGGTTTTCACCTGCTGGCCCACGGCGCTCGCCGTGACGGCGATCTCGTCGCCCGCCTTCTCGAAGTTCAGGTGTCGGGCGGCGGCCTCGAAGGCGCGCAGGGCATTGAGGGGCGGGAGACGGCGACGGGACATGGGGGATCCGGAAGTGGTTTGCCCAAGCTTTCCTTGGGCATGGCGCAAGAACTTCTCGTTTGCCTGTAACCTATCACGGGCGCACATTGTCTTCAATGAAACGCCATTGAAGGAGATCCGCCATGGCGATCGGATATGCCGCAGCAAATCTTGGGTTTCACACCACCCGCCGCGAGCGCAGGATTACCCTGCTCCAGATCCTCCTGCGTTTCGAGTCATGGCTCGACCGGCGCCGGACCTCGAAGGAACTGTACAGGCTGGACGACCGGGCGCTCACCGATATCGGGTTGTCGCGGGCCGACGTGGAAGGCTTGAATGTCGCCTCCTGGCAGGATCACCTGCCGGGGCCCTTCACCCGCTGACATCCCCGAAAGGCACCCTGATGAAGCTCTATTCCGGTCCTGTGAGTCTCTTCTCGCGCAAGGTCGAGATCGCCCTGCATGAGAAGGGGCTGCCCTTCGAGCAGATCCTGGTGCCGTTCACGCAGACGGAGGGCTACAGCCCCAGGAACCCGGACGTGCTCGCCATCAATCCGAAGGGACAGGTCCCGGTCCTCGTCGACGGGGACCTGTCCCTCTACGATTCGACCGTGATCCTCGAATACCTGGAGGACGCCTATCCCGAGCCCGCGCTCTACCCGAGGCCGGCCCGGGAGCGCGCCCGCTGCCGGCTCCTCGACCTGTTCGGCGACGAGGTCATGCTGGCCCCGCTGCGCTCCCTGATGCATCGCACCGAGCCGAAGCCGACCGACCTGGAGCGCTGGCACGCCAGGGAGGCCAAGGCCCGGGAGGCCGAGCCGGTCCTCGCCGGCCATTTCTCCGAGCTGGACCGGGCGCTCCGGGACAGGGATTATCTCTGTGGCGCGTTCTCGGCCGCCGATATCGCCGTGTTCATGGCCGTGTTCTGGACCCGCCGCCTGGGCGGACCCTCGCTGAAGGGGCACGGGGCCCTGGCCGGATGGTATGAGCGGCTCGCCGCGCGCCCGGCTTTCGCGAGGGTTGTCGGGGAAATCCTGGCCGCCGATGCGCGATTGTCGGCTCCCGTGGAGGGCGCTTTTCGGGATTGAGCCAGGTCGTCTCCGATCGAAAAAACTCGAGCCAAACGGCCGCTATTCTCTTGCACGCACAAAAGGCTTAAAAGGGCGCTCGAACTTTGACCGCCGATTGCAAGCAGAACAGGCCGACCTCGTGAAAAAAGTCTTCGTCAAATCCTATGGCTGCCAGATGAACGTCTACGATGCCGAGCGCATGGCGGACATGCTGGCGACCGAGGGCTACAGCGAAACCAAGGCGATGGAGGAGGCGGACCTCGTCATCCTCAACACCTGCCATATCCGCGAGAAGGCCGCCGAGAAGGTCTATTCCGAGCTCGGCCGCGTGCGCGAGCTGAAGAAGGAGCGCGAGTCGCACGGCCAGGAGACGAAGATCGTCGTGGCCGGCTGCGTCGCCCAGGCGGAGGGCAAGGAGATCCTGCGCCGCGCCCCCGCGGTCGACGTGGTGGTCGGCCCGCAGAACTACCACAACCTGCCGGACCTCCTGAAGAAGTCCCGCGCCGAGCGCGTGGTCGACACGGAATTCCCGGTCGAGGACAAGTTCGATCACCTGCCCAAGCCCTCGAAGGCCGCGATCCGGAATCGCGGCGTGTCCGCGTTCCTCACCATCCAGGAAGGCTGCGACAAGTTCTGCACCTTCTGCGTGGTGCCCTATACCCGCGGCGCGGAGGTCTCGCGGCCGGTGCCTAAGATCCTCGACGAGGCCCTGCGCCTCGCCGATGCGGGCGTGCGCGAGCTGACGCTGATCGGGCAGAATGTGAACGCCTATCACGGCGAGGGTCCGGACGGCTCCGTCTGGTCCCTCGGGCGCCTGCTGCATCGCCTGGCCGAGATCCCCGGCATCGCTCGCTTGCGCTACACCACGAGCCACCCGCGCGACATGGACGACGAGCTGATCGCCGCCCATCGCGACCTTTCCGCCGTGATGCCGTACCTGCACCTGCCGGTGCAGTCCGGTTCCGACCGCATCCTCGACGCGATGAACCGCCGGCACACCGGCGACGAGTATCGCCGCCTGATCGAGCGCATCCGCAGGGCGCAGCCCAACCTCGCCCTCTCGTCCGACTTCATCGTCGGCTTCCCGGGCGAGACGGATGCGGAGTTCGAGGAGACCATGCGGCTCATTGCCGACGTGGGCTTCGCCAGCTCCTTCTCGTTCAAGTACAGCCCCCGGCCCGGCACGCCGGCGGCCGAGATCGACGCGCAGGTGCCCGAGGCCGTGAAGGCCGAGCGTCTGGCACGGCTTCAGGGCCTCCTGGAAATGCAGCGGCAAGCCTTCAATCACGGAACCGTGGGGCAGACCCTCGACGTTCTCCTGGAGAAGCCGGGTCGTCATCCGGGCCAGATGGCGGGCAAGTCGCCCTATCTGCAGGCCGTGCAGTTCGAGACCGACCGCCACGCGGTCGGCGAGATCGTCACGGTGCGGATCACCCAGGCCGGGTCCAACAGCCTGTTCGGCGAATGGGTCGGATCCGGCAGCCAGGCCGCGGCCTAGATCCTTGCCCGGCGAAACCCCATATCCGGTGGCCGCACGGCGCGCGGCCGGCATTCAGAGGAGAGGCATTTGAGCCCAGCGGACAATGTGACCGCACGAGCCCAGAAGGGGCGGAACACCAGCAGCCTGCATCCTGGCGTCGTCGAAGAGGCCGAGATCGTCCTCACCTTCGACGACAACCGCCTCGCCAGCCTCGTCTTCGGACAATACGACCAGAACCTCGCCCATCTGGAGCGGCGCCTGAACGTGACGGCCATCGCCAACGGCAACCGGGTCACCGTCAAAGGCACGCCGGAAGCCTCCGAGATGGCCCGTCGGGTCCTGGAAGGGCTCTACGAGCGCGCCCGCCAGGGCGGCGCGCTCGGGCCGGGCGACGTGGACGGCGCCATCGAGGAAAGCACGCTCCAGGGCAGCCTCTTCCCGCCCCCCGAAGCGCAGCCCGTTCCGGGGATGACCTCCTTCGACCAGATCTCCACCCGCAGGCGCGGGCCTGTCCGCGCGCGGAACGCCTCCCAGAACACCTATATCAAGGCGCTCAAGACGAACGAGCTCGTCTTCGCCGAAGGCCCGGCCGGCACCGGCAAGACCTGGCTCGCCGTGGGTTATGCGGTCTCGCTGCTGGAGCAGGGACAGGTGGACCGACTGATCATCTCCCGCCCGGCCGTGGAAGCGGGCGAGCGGCTCGGCTTCCTGCCCGGCGACATGCGCGAGAAGGTCGATCCCTATCTCCGCCCGATCTATGACGCGCTCTACGATTTCATGGAGGCGCGCCACGTGGACCGGGGCCTGCAGACCGGCATGATCGAGATCGCGCCCCTCGCCTTCATGCGCGGGCGCACGCTCACCAACGCCCTGGTGCTGCTCGACGAGGCGCAGAACACCACGTCGATGCAGATGAAGATGTTGCTGACCCGCCTCGGCGAGGGCTCCCGGATGATCATCACCGGCGACCCCACGCAGATCGACCTGCCGCCCGGGCAGAAATCGGGCCTGGTCGAGGCGGTGCGCATCCTGAGCGGGGTCGAGGGCATCGCCCGCGTCACCTTCAAGGAAGCCGACGTGGTGCGCCACGACCTCGTGCGCCGGATCGTGACGGCCTACGACAAGGCCGCCCGCGAGGCACCGCCCGAGCCGGCGCGCCAGGATTACCGGGACCGCAGGCCGTGATCGAGCTCGACATCATGATCGAGGCGGGAGACTGGAACCGCCTCGAGGACGTGGAGGCCCTGGCCCGGAAGGCGGCCGAGGCCGCGCTCGCCGTCACCTACGAGGCGGACGGGGATTTCGAGGCGAGCGTGATGCTTGCCGACGATGCCCGGATCCAGGAGCTGAACCGCACCTGGCGGGGCAAGGACAAGCCCACCAACGTGCTGTCCTTTCCGGCTCCCGAGCAGCCCAGCGCGACGGGCCCTCGCCATTTGGGCGATATTGCTTTAGCCTACGAGACGCTGGTGCGCGAATCCGAGGAGGAATCTAAGGAGCTCGCGCATCATTTTGCCCATTTGATCGTCCATGGAGTCCTGCACCTCCTCGGCTACGACCACGAGGTCGAGGCAGAGGCGGAGATCATGGAAGGTCTTGAGGTGAAGGCGCTCGCCACCCTTGGCATCGCCGATCCCTATCGCAATATGGCAGCTTGAACGGCTGACAACCCAGAGCAATGAACGAAGATCGAAGTCGTAACGACCGCCCTCTCCGAGCGCTTTCGGACGATGAAGACCCCCGAGAACATTGGTACGACCGTGTTCTGACCCGGCTGGGCCTGAAACCCCGCGATTCCATTCGCCACGATCTTGAGGATGTCCTAGCGGAAACCGTCGCGGACACGGACTTTTCGCCCCAGGAGCGGGCGATGCTCAAGAACGTGCTCTCCTTCCACCGGATCCGGGTGGAGGACGTGATGGTGCCCCGCGCCGACATCGTGGCGGTGGCGGCCGACACCAATCTGGGCGAGCTCCTGAGCCTGTTCCGCACGGCCGGCCATTCCCGCCTGCCGGTCTATGGCGAAACACTGGACGATCCCAAGGGCATGGTCCACATCCGCGACTTCCTCGACTTCATCGCCATGCGGGCCGATGGCGGCGCCCCGGAGGCGGGCGCGGAGGCTCCCCTGCCGAGCCTCGGCCAGATCGACCTGTCGATGGCCCTCTCGTCCGCCAATATCCTGCGTCCGGTCCTGTTCGTGCCGCGCTCCATGCCGGCCATCGACCTTCTGGTGCGCATGCAGGCGACCCGCACGCACATGGCCCTGGTGATCGACGAATATGGCGGCACCGACGGCCTCGTCTCCATCGAGGACCTGGTCGAGATGGTGGTGGGCGACATCGAGGACGAGCACGACGAGGATTCCACCCTCGCCATCGTGCCGGCCGCGGACGGCACCTACATCGCCGATGCCCGCGCCAGCCTCGACGAGGTCAAGGACGTGCTCGGCGTCGATCTCACCGAGGAGGAAGGCGCCGAGGACATCGACACGATCGGCGGCTTCATCGTGACCCTCGCGGGACGCGTCCCGTCCCGCAGCGAGGTGATCGAGGGCCCGTCGGGCCTGGAATTCGAGGTCCTGGACGCGGATCCGCGGCGCGTGAAGCGCCTGCGCGTCCATCGCCGCACATTCGCTCCCGCCAACGAGGCCGGGGAAGGCCCGGCCAACGCCCTGCGTCCTGAAAGCGCTGCGGCGGAATGAGGCTCCTGGCGAAGCGCGTCAGCCTCCTGCGAGGCTGGCGCCGGTGGCTTGTGGCCTTCGCGGCCGGAGCCGTCGGCGCCCTGGCCATGCCGCCCTTCGGCTTCCTGCCCGCGCTCGCTCTTTCCCTCGTCCCCGCGGTCTGGCTCCTGGACGGCACCCTCAAGGAGGGTCTCTCGCCATGGACCCCCTTCAGGTCCGCCGCCCTTCTCGGCTGGGTCTGGGGCTTCGGCTATTTCGTCGCCGGACTCTGGTGGCTCGGCGCCGCCTTTCTCGTGGAGGCGGATCAGTTCGCCTGGGCCATGCCCTTCGGCGTCCTCGGCCTGCCCGCCCTGCTCGCCTTCTTCACCGCCTTCGGCTTCGCGCTCGCCCGCCTGCTCTGGCTGCCCGATGCTTGGCGGATCCTGGCGCTGGCCTTCGGCCTGACCGTCAGCGAAGTCCTGCGGGGCAATCTCTTCACGGGCTTTCCCTGGAACAATCCCGGCATGGCCCTCGGCCAGGATCTCCGGTTGATGCAGGCGGCCTCGCTGGTGGGCCTCTACGGCCTGACCTTCCTGAGCATCGCCATCTGCGCCGCGCCCGCCGTGGCGCTCACGGGAAGGACGATGTGGGCGCGCTGGACGGCCCCGGGCATCGCCGCCGGCCTTCTCGTCGGCCTGGCGGCCTTCGGCTTCTGGCGCGTTCCGCCCGAAGCCTCGGCGAAGGTCGCGGACGTGCGCCTGCGCATCATGCAGCCCAACCTGCCCCAGGACGCCAAGTTCAATCCGCGCAATCGGGACGCCATCATGCGGCATTACCTGAGCCTGAGCGCGCGTCCGGGCCGGGATGGCGAGGCCGCCACGCCGACCCACGTCATCTGGCCGGAATCGGCCTTTCCCTTCCTTCTCCACCGCGATGCCGGCGCTCTCGCGCAGATCGCCGCCCTGCTCGGGCCGGGCTCCGTGCTCGTCACGGGCGCCGCCCGCATGGACGCCCCCTTGCCGGGCGAGGCGGCCGGCAAGTTCTACAACGCCATCCAGGTGATCGACGAGAAGGGCACGATCCTCGGTGCCTATGACAAGGTCCATCTGGTGCCCTTCGGCGAATACGTGCCGGACTTCCTCGATGCCCTCATCCGGGCCGCGGGCCTTCGCCAGTTCGTGCAGATCCCGGGCGGGTTCGAGCCGGGCGGGAAACGCACGCCCCTGGAGGTTCCGGGTCTTCCTCCGGTCGCCGCGGTCATCTGCTACGAGGCCATCTTTCCCGGCGAGCTCCTGGCCGAGGGCCCGCGTCCCGACCTGATCCTCAACGTGACCAACGATGCCTGGTTCGGCCAGACGCCAGGGCCCTATCAGCACTTCGCCCAGGCCCGCCTCCGGGCGGTCGAGGAAGGGATGCCCCTGGTCAGGGCCGCCAATACCGGGATCTCGGCCGTCGTCGATCCTTTTGGTCGAATCACGGACCAACTTCCATTGGGAGTTGAAGGGGTGATCGACGCTGCTCTTCCAGTTGCGGAACCCCTTACTCTTTATAGGAAGTGGGGCAGGTTTTCTTTGACGGCCACGCTTGCGATCTGCTTAATGACCTTGATTGCACGTCGCAGGCACCAATCATTCTTACTTAAGTAAAACATGCCTTGACGTTGCCTCACTTCTGGCAAGGGGACAGGCCATAATGAAGAAATCGACGGGCTCCATCGATAAGGAAATCGGAAGCAGAGTGCGCATGCGCCGCGTTTCTATCGGTATGAGTCAAGAAAAACTCGGCGATATGCTTGGCCTAACCTTCCAGCAGGTCCAGAAATACGAGAAGGGGATGAACAGGATCAGCGTCGCCCGCCTCGTCGAGATCGCCAGGATCCTCAATGTCGACATCGATTTCTTCTTCGACGGCATCAAGGCCGGCAGGAACGAGGCGGGCTTCGCCGAAAGCGGCGCCCCTCCCTACGTGGCCGACATGATGTCGACCCCCGAAGGCCTGCAGCTCGTCCGGACCTTCGCCAGCATCAAGAGCCCCAGGGTTCGCAAGACCATCGTCCAGCTCGTGGCCGCCCTCGCCGCCCAGGAAGAGGTAGAGGGTTCGGCATAAAGAACGCGTTCGCTTGACCTTTCCTTTGACCTGCGCCATGAGCATGTTTTGAGGCCTGCGCCAGACTGCAGTGCCGATTTCCATTGCCTGAAGGAATTCCATCGTGCGGCGTTCGAGCTACCTTTTCACGAGCGAGTCGGTGTCCGAGGGGCATCCGGACAAGGTCTGCGACCGGATCTCCGATGCCGTCGTCGACGCGTATCTGGCTGCGGAGCCGGAGGCCCGCGTGGCCTGCGAGACGCTCGCCACCACCAACCGCGTCGTCATCGCCGGCGAGGTGCGCGGCCCCGATTCCATCACCAAGGACACGGTGATCCAACTCGCCCGCGACGCCATCAAGGACATCGGCTACGAGCAGGAAGGCTTCCACTGGCAGAAGGCCGAGGTCGATGTCTACCTGCATGCCCAGTCGGCGCACATCGCCCAGGGCGTGGACGCGTCCGGCAACAAGGACGAGGGCGCGGGCGACCAGGGCATCATGTTCGGCTATGCCTGCAACGAGACGCCCGAGCTGATGCCGGCGCCGATCTACTACGCCCACAAGATCCTCGAGACCCTGACCGCCGCCCGCAAGGGCAAGGTCGGCGATGCGGCCAAGCTCGGCCCCGACGCCAAGAGCCAGGTCACCCTGCGCTACGAGAACGGCAAGCCCGTCGCGGCGACCCAGATCGTCCTGTCGACCCAGCACCTGGACGAGTCCCTCTCCTCCGACGACGTGCGCGCCATCGTCGAGCCCTATATCCGCCAGACCCTGCCCGAGGGCTGGATCTCGGCCCAGACCATCTGGCACGTGAACCCCACGGGCAAGTTCGTGATCGGCGGCCCCGACGGCGATTGCGGCCTTACCGGACGCAAGATCATCGTCGACACCTACGGCGGCGCGGCGCCCCATGGCGGCGGCGCCTTCTCCGGCAAGGACCCGACCAAGGTGGACCGCTCGGCCGCTTACGCCGCGCGCTATCTCGCCAAGAACGTGGTGGCGGCGGGCCTGGCCGAGAACTGCACCCTTCAGCTCTCCTACGCCATCGGCGTGGCGAAGCCCCTGTCGATCTACGTGGACCTTCACGGCACCGGCAAGGTGGACGAGGGCAAGCTCGAGGCCGTCCTCATGGACGCCATGGACCTGTCGCCCCGCGGCATTCGCACGCATCTCGGCCTCAACCGGCCGATCTATGCCCGCACCTCGGCCTATGGCCATTTCGGCCGCAAGCCGGACGCCGACGGCGGCTTCTCCTGGGAGCGCACGGACCTCGCCGACCGCCTCAAGGCAGCCTTCCGCTAAACCGTCTCCGGCCGCAGGACCTGCTTCCGCGGCATCGAGATTTCCAAGAAGAGCCGGTTTCCGAGAGGGACCGGCTCTCGATGTATAGAGCGCCGGGCGCCGCGACCCGGCTCGTGATGTCTTCAGGAGCATGTGTCCGATGAGCGAAGCCGCTGAACGGGCTGGCGCCTTCTTCGGGCGCCGCAAGGGCAAGAAGCTTCGTGCCGGCCAGGACGAGCTGGTCCAGAACCTGCTGCCCGCGATCCGCGTGGTTCCCGGCAGCGATCTCCCGGCCCAGTTTCCCAACCGCCATGCGCGGGAGACCTGGCTCGAGATCGGCTTCGGCGGCGGCGAGCACCTCGCCGCCCAGGCCCGTGCCCACCGCGACGTCAACATCGTCGGCTGCGAGCCCTTCGTGAACGGCATGGCAAAGCTCCTGGCCGTGATCGAGCACGAGCGCCTCGACAACATCCGGGTCTGGGACGACGACGTCACCGATCTCCTGCCCACCCTGCCCGATGCCTGCCTGGACCGGGTCTATATCCTCTATCCCGACCCGTGGCCGAAGCGCCGGCAGCGCAAGCGCCGCCTCGTCTCCGACGAGACCCTCGACATGCTCGCCCGCGTGATGAAGCCCGGAGCCGAGCTGCGCTTCGCCAGCGACATCGACGACTATATCGGCTGGGTGCTCGCCCGCGCCCTGCGATCCCGGCATTTCCGCTGGACCGCGACCCGGGCCGACGACTGGCGCAGGCCCTATGAGGGCTGGCCGGGCACCCGCTACGAGGCCAAGGCCATTCGGGAGGGCCGGGTGCCGAGCTACCTGACCTTCGTGCGGTTCTGATCCTCAGACGGCCGCCGGAGCGACGCGCTCGTCGCTCACCACCTTGCCGTCGACGAGATGGATGCGCCGGTCGACGCGTGCCGCGATGTCCATGTCGTGGGTGACGGCGATGACCGTCTTGCCGCGCTTGTGCACGAGATCCCGCAGGATCTGGAACACCTGCTCGGAGCTCTTGCTGTCGAGGCTCCCCGTCGGCTCGTCGGCCAGGACGACATGGGGATCGTTGGCAAGCGCCCTTGCGACAGCGACCCGCTGGCGCTGGCCGCCGGAGAGCTGGTCGGGCCGCTTGTCGAGATGACCGGCGAGGCCGAGCTCCTCCAGAAGGCTCGCGGCGCGGTCACGCATCTCGGACGACGACAGACGGCCGGCCTTGCGCATGGGCAGCCTTACATTGTCCAGGACGGAGAATTCCGGCAGCAGAAAATGAAACTGGAACACGAAGCCGAGACGCTCGAGCCGCAGCCGGGCGAGCGCATCGTCGTCGAGCGTCGAGGTATCCCGTCCGTCGATCTTCAAAGTGCCGCTCGTCGGACGATCAAGAAGGCCGAGCAGATAGAGCAGCGACGACTTGCCGGACCCGGACGGGCCGGTGATGGCGATGAACTCCCGCTCGCCCACCGTCAGCGACACATCCCGCACCAGGGTGACCGGCACCGTGGCGGGCAGGATGCGGGTGAGATCCTCGGCTTCGATGAGCGGCGTCATGTGGCGCCCCGGATGATATCGACCGGATTGAGCCGGGCGGCCTGACGCGCCGGGAGATAGCCTGCCACGCCCGCCGAGGCGAGGGCGAAGCCCGCCGCAATCAGGTAGTGCCAGGGCGACCAGAACAGGGGCAGGTTGGTCATCTCGCGCCCGATGGCCGCGCCGGAGACCTTGAACTCGACCTGCGCCAGAGCAAAGCAGAGGAGAAAGCCCAAAAGCCAGCCGACCACCGAGCCGGCGAAACCCAGCGCCAGTCCCTCGATCAGGAACAGCCGGCGCATGTTGCCTTGGGTGAAGCCGAGCGACTTCAGGATCGCGATGTCGCGCGCCTTCTCGTGGGTGATGGTGGAGATGATGTTGAAGATGCCGAAACCGGCCACCAGTAGGATCGCGCCCACCACCGTGTACATGACCACGTTGCGCACCACCAGGGCTTCCAGGAGCGATTCGTTCGCCTCCTGCCAGGGCACCGCCTTGTAGCCGAGCTCGGCCTCCGCCTGACGGGCGACCCGGGGTGCGGCCTCCGGGTCGTCGAGGCGCAGGCGGATGTCATTGATGGCATTGGGACGCTCGCTCAGGATCTGCGCGTTCTTGAGCAGCACATAGGTCTCGCCTTCGTCGCGGGCATTGGTGCCGGTATGGAACTGTCCGACGATCCTGAACCCTCGCGACTGGCCGGTCGGGGCAACGACCTGGACCGTCGTGCCCGTCGACGCTCCGAGCCTCTGCGCAAGACGGTCGCCCACAATGATGTTGTTCCCGCCGGCCCGGAGCGCGTCGAAGCTGCCTTCGACGAAATCCCCGGCGACGGACGAGACCTGAGCCTCGATCTCCGGCTCGATGCCGATCACGGTGACGCCCACGTCCCGTCCCGCGTAGCGCACCACGCCCTGCGTCCGCAGGCTCTGTGCCAGGCGACCGGGCACCCAGGCCCTTAAGGAGGCCGTGGCGGCGGCGGGATTGAGAATGCCCCGGCGATCCTCCTTCGGCCGCAGGCCCTCGAACTGCGCCGCGGCGAAGAGGTCCTCCGCCGGCTGCCGGCGCGGCGCACGATACTCGTCGGTGATCTGGACATGGGGCATGGTGTCGACGAGCTGAGCGATGAAATCCTTCTCGGTGCCCTGCATCAAGGCCGCCATGGCGATGGAGAAGCCGACGCCGAGGGCGACGCCGAGAATCGCCACGACGGTCTGCCGGCCGCGTCCGGCGAGGTGGGTCAGGGCGAGTTCGAGGATGAGGCGCATGTCAGCCTCGCTTCTCTGTAACGCGCGCTCCATCGGCGAGATCGTCCGGGTAGGGGGCGATCACCCGATCCGTCTCGGCGAGGCCTTGCCGGATTTGCGTGTTGCTGGCGCCGCGGATGCCGACCTTGACCTCGCGCCTGCGGGCGATGTCGCCATCCAGCACGAAAAGACTGGTGCCGCGCAGGGCATTGGCGGGGACCAGGAGCGCGCCGGGCTCGACCCGGGCGATCACGTTCACTTCCACGGTCATGCCGATGCGCAGGGGCGTGTCGTCCGGCAGGGCCAAATGAACCCGGTAGGTCTTGGCGACCGGATCGCCCTTCGGCGTGATCGAGTTGACTTTCGCTTCGAGGACCTGGTCCGGGAAGGCGTCGGCCTTGAGAACGGCGCGCTGGCCGACCGCGACGCGTGGGATGTCCTCCTCGTTCACGTCGGCCTCGATCTGCAGGGGCTTGGGCTCTCCGACCCAGAACAGCACCGTCCCGGGCTCGGCCACCTCCCCCACCTCCCCGTCCTGGCGCAGGACGACCCCGCTCATGGGCGCCCGCAGGACGTAGGACTCGAGCCGCGTCTCCTGGCCTGCGATGAGGGCTTCGATCTGGCCGAGTTCGCTGCGGGCCCGGTCGAGGGCCTGATCGCTGGCCACACGGCGTTCCACCAGTGCGGCGATCCGGTCGTAATCCGCGGTCGTCAGCTTCTGCCGGGCCCTCAGTTCCGCCAACGTGGCTTCCGGCTGGCGGCTGTCCAGGCGGGCGAGCACCGCTCCCCGTTCCACCGGCTCGCCCTCGCAATTGCACAGCTCGACGATCCGCTCCCGCAGGAGAGGCGCCACCTTGGCCCAGGTGCGCGGCTCCACGACACCGGTCGCATAGACGATCTCGGCCGCGTCTCCGCGCTTCGGCGCAACGATGGCGACCTCGGGCGGCCGGCTGAGGCGCCAATAGGCCGCGGCGGCTGCCAGCAGCCCGATCCCGAGCAGGACGAGACGCGACATCTTCAAGGCATGATCCTCCGAAGGGGGCCCTGACTATCACAGCTTGAGGCAGGCCACGATAGCGTAGCTTTCCGGAGGTGCCGACAACCGGGCCCTGCCACGGATGCCGACAGGACCCTTGCATTTACAGGACCCTTGCATTTTTTGACTTGAATCGGTATATCTCTGGTGTCAGCTCTGGTTGCAGCGTCAAGCTGCTGGTCGAGAGTGGGCCCCCCGGGGTCCGCTCTTTTTTATTGCTTGAACGCCGGGGCGTGCGGAGTGCCATGACAAACGAACGCGACAAGCGGCTGATCACGGAGAACGGCGTCGCTGCCCGGGTGGCGGCCATCGTCGAGCCGGTGATCGAGGATCTGGGCTTCAACCTCGTGCGCGTGCGGGTCACCGGCACGAACGGTTGCACCGTGCAGATCATGGCCGAGAGGCCGGACGGCACCATGTCGGTGGACGATTGCGAGGCCGTGAGCCGGGCGATTTCGCCGGTTCTCGACCTTGAGGATCCCATCGCCACGGCCTATCACCTGGAGATCTCCTCGCCGGGGATCGACAGGCCGCTCGTGCGCGCCAGCGATTTCGAGCGCTGGACCGGTTATGACGCGAAGATCGAGATGGCGGTGCCGGTGGAAGGCCGCAAGCGCTTCCGGGGCTTCCTTCGGGGCGTCGAGGACGGAATGCTCGTGATCGAGCTGCCGGACGTGAAGGAGGGCCTCGAGCCCATCGCCCGCGTGCCCCTGACGGATCTCGGCGAGGCGCACCTCGTTCTCACCGATGAGCTGATTCGTGAATCGCTGCGCCGCGGAACGGCGCCGACCACGGACGACCTTGACGAAGACACGGATGTGGTGGAGGCGCCCGAGCCGGGCGACCCGTCCAAGAAGACGAAACAGAATTAAGGAGCGACCTCGATGGCTATCAGCGCCAACAGGCTTGAACTCTTGCAGATCGCCGATGCGGTCGCGCGCGAGAAGGTGATCGACAAGCAGATCGTGCTCGACGCCATGGCGGACGCCATCGCCAAGGCGGCCCGGTCCCGCTACGGCGCCGAAACCGACATCCACGCCGAAATCAACCCCAAGACCGGCGAGCTGCGCCTGGCCCGCCACCTCCTCGTGGTCGAGGACGGCGCGGTGGAGAACGATTCCCGCGAGATCACCCTGTCCGAGGCCCGCACCCGCCACAACCCGGCGGCCCAGGTGGGCGACGTGATCGCCGACACCCTGCCGCCCTTCGATTTCGGCCGCATCGCGGCCCAGTCGGCCAAGCAGGTGATCGTCCAGAAGGTGCGCGACGCCGAGCGCGACCGCCAGTACCAGGAATACAAGGACCGCATCGGCGAGGTCGTGAACGGCGCGGTCAAGCGCGTCGAGTACGGCAACGTGATCGTCGATCTCGGCCGCGGCGAGGCCATCATCCGCCGCGACGAGCTGATTCCCCGCGAAACCTTCCGTCCGGGCGACCGCATCCGCGCCTATCTCTTCGACGTGCGCCGCGAGGCGCGCGGGCCGCAGATCTTCCTGTCGCGCACCCACCCGCAGTTCATGGCGAAGCTCTTCGCCTCCGAGGTGCCGGAGATCTACGACGGCATCGTGTCGGTGCAGGCCGTCGCCCGCGACCCGGGCTCCCGCGCCAAGATCGCCGTGACCTCGCGCGATTCCTCCATCGACCCGGTCGGCGCCTGCGTGGGCATGCGCGGCTCCCGCGTCCAGGCGGTGGTCGGCGAGCTCCAGGGCGAGAAGATCGACATCATCCACTGGTCGCCGGACCAGGCGACCTTCATCGTCAACGCGCTCCAGCCGGCCGAAGTGGTCAAGGTGGTGCTCGACGAGGAGGCCGACCGCATCGAGGTGGTGGTGCCCGACGACCAGCTCTCGCTGGCCATCGGCCGCCGCGGCCAGAACGTGCGCCTCGCCTCGCAGCTCACCGGCTGGGACATCGACATCCTCACCGAGGCTGAAGAGTCCGAGCGCCGGCAGAAGGAGTTCGCCGAGCGCACCGATCTGTTCATGAACGCCCTCGACGTGGACGAGGTCGTGGGCCAGCTCCTGGCCTCGGAAGGCTTCCGCTCGGTCGAGGAAATCGCCTATGTGGACGCGTCGGAAGTCGCCTCCATCGAAGGATTCGACGAGGATACGGCCGCCGAGATCCAGAGCCGGGCCCAGGAATACCTGTCCCGGATCGAGGCCGAGAACGAGGCCCGCCGCACGGAGCTGGGCGTCTCCGACGACCTGAAGGAGATCGACGGCGTCACCACCGCCATGCTGGTGGCCTTCGGCGAGAACGACATCAGGAACGTCGAGGACCTGGCCGGCTGCGCGACCGACGACCTCGTCGGCTGGACGGAGGGCCGGGGCCCCGAGGCGACCCGCTACAAGGGCGCGCTCGACGGCTTCGACGTCTCCCGCGCCGATGCGGAGAACATGATCATGGCCGCCCGCGTGAAGGCGGGCTGGATCGAGCAGCCGGAAGAGGCAGTTGAAACCGAGGGATCGGCCGAGGAGGCCGAGACCGAGGCTCAACCCTCCTAACACGGCTATGAGGAAGCGAGGTCAGCACCCGTGCCGCGGCATGAACCGGAGCGCACCTGCATCGTCACCCGCGAGGCCAAGGGCCCCGCGGAGCTGATCCGCTTTGTGCTCGGGCCCGACAGCCAGGTCGTGCCCGACCTCAGGCACAAGCTGCCGGGTCGCGGCGTCTGGGTCACGGCCCGTGCCGACATGGTGGCGGAGGCGGCCAAACGTCGCCTCTTCTCCCGCGCCTTCAAGACCGAGGCCAGGGCCCCGGAGACCCTCGCCCAGGACATCGAGCGCCTGCTCCGGGACGATCTTCGCCAGGGCCTGGCCCTGGCCAACAAGGCCGGCGCGGTGATCACCGGCTTCCACAAGGTCGAGTCGGCGATCACGGATAAGCCCATCGTTGCCCTTATTCATGCCGCAGAGGCGGCCGAAGATGGGCGGAGAAAATTGGCGAACCAGTTGCGAAAACGCCTCGGCGACGCAATATCTAGCTTTCCGGTCATCCAAGAATTGCCGAATGACGAATTGGATTTGGCATTAGGCCGGTCACATGTGATACATGCTGCCCTCGTCGCGGGCGCTGGGAGCGACGGCTTTCTGAACCGCTGGCATCGTTACCGCTCCTATCGCGGCATCGGCGCCGATCAAACTGGCCTCGGTAACGAGACCGGCGAACCCACGATTTTGAAACCCGCAGGAACTGAGGCGGAATGAGTGATACGAAAAACCAGGGCGACAAGACTCTCCATGTGTCGTCCAAGACGCTGTCTCTGAAGCGACCCGTCGAGCAAGGCACGGTGCGCCAAAGCTTCTCCCATGGCCGGTCCAAGTCGGTCGTGGTAGAGACCGTCAAGCGTCGCCCTGCTGTCGGCCCCGGAGGGGCCAAGGAAGACAGGCCCGCGCCGCAACAGGCCGCGGCGCCCGCGAGCGCGCCCAAAGCCGCCGCTCCGGCCCCGAAGCCGGCAGCGCCCGCTCAGGGCGGCCGGCCGTCGCGCCCGGCTCCGAATACCCCCCGGTCCGGCGGCATGGTGCTGCAGACGCTCTCCGAGCAGGAGCGCGATGCGCGCATGAACGCGCTGGTCGATGCCCGCCGCCGCGATGAGGAGGAGCGTCGCCGCCAGGCCGAGGAAGCGGCCCGCCGCGCCGAGCGCGAGGCCGCCGAGGCCAAGGATCGCGAAGCCGCCGAGGCCCGCAAGCGCGACGAGGACGAGCGCCGCCGCCAGGACGACGAGCGCAAGCGCCGCGCCGAGGACGAGGCCCGCCGCCGTCTGGGCGAAGAGGCCGCTCCGCCGCGTCCGGCGCAGGGATCAGCTCCGGCAGCCCGTCCCGGCGCCCCGCGTCAGGACGGAGCCCGCTCCGATCGCCCCCGTACGGATGGACCTCGCTCCGGCGCTCCGCGCTCGGGCGGGTACGCCCCTTCGCGCCCCGGCGTCGGCACCACCGGCGGCCGTCCGCCGAGCCTGAATCACATGGCTCGCCCGGCTGCCCCTGCGGCGCCCGATCCGGAAACGGCAAAGCCCAAGGTCCGCACGGCTCCGCCGGTCGCGGCGCGCGCCGTCGAGGTTGACGAGGAGGAGGGTGCACGCACCATCCGTCGTCCCGGCGTCGCGGCCAAGCCCGCGGCTCTGCCGAAGACGCCCAAGGGCGTGCCCGGCGAGGAGAAGCGCCGCGGTCGCCTGACCCTGGCCACTGCGACCTCGGGCGAGGAGGAGCGGACCCGTTCCCTCGCCTCCTTCCGCCGCCGCAATCAGCGTCTCATGGGCCACCGCCAGGTGGAGCAGAAGGAAAAGATCGCCCGCGAGGTGACGATTCCCGAGACGATCACCATCCAGGAGCTCGCCAACCGCATGTCGGAGCGCGCCGTGGACGTGATCAAGTTCCTGATGAAGCAGGGACAGATGCACAAGATCACCGACGTGATCGACGCCGATACCGCGCAGCTTGTCGCGGAGGAGCTCGGCCACACGGTGAAGCGCGTCGCCGAATCGGACGTCGAGGAAGGCCTGTTCGATACGCCGGACGTGGACGAGAACCTCTCGCCCCGCCCGCCGGTCGTGACCATCATGGGCCACGTCGACCACGGCAAGACCTCGCTGCTCGACGCGATCCGCAAGACCAACGTGGTCTCCGGCGAGGCCGGCGGCATCACGCAGCATATCGGCGCCTATCAGGTGACCTCGCCGCTCGGCGGCAAGATCACCTTCATCGACACGCCCGGCCACGCGGCCTTCACGGCCATGCGCGCCCGCGGCGCCAAGGTGACGGATATCGTCGTGCTCGTGGTGGCGGCCGATGACGGCGTCATGCCGCAGACCGTGGAGGCGATCACCCACGCCCAGGCGGCCGGCGTGCCGCTGATCGTGGCGATCAACAAGGTCGACAAGCCCGACGCCAACCCGCAGCGGGTCCGCACCGAGCTCCTGCAGCATTCCATCGTGGTCGAATCGATGGGTGGCGAGACGCTCGAGTTCGAGGTTTCGGCCAAGACCGGCCAGGGCCTCGACACCCTGCTCGAGGGCCTTCAGCTCCAGGCCGAGATCCTCGATCTCAAGGCCAATCCGGAGCGCTCCGCCGAGGGCACCGTCATCGAGGCCAAGCTCGATCGCGGCCGCGGTCCGGTGGCGACCGTGCTGGTGCAGCGCGGCACGCTCCACACCGGCGACATCGTCGTGGCCGGCGCCGAATGGGGCCGCGTGCGTGCCCTGATCAACGATCTCGGCGCCAACGTGAAGGAGGCCGGTCCCTCGGTTCCGGTCGAGGTGCTGGGCTTCAACGGCACCCCGGAGGCCGGCGACCGCGTCGCGGTGGTCGAGTCCGAGGCTCGTGCCCGCGAGGTCACCGAATACCGCACCCGCCAGAAGCGCGAGCGTCAGGCGGCCCGCATGGGATCGGCCGGGCGCACCCTCGCCGATATGATGCACGACCTCAAGGCCGGAGCGGGCCGCAAGGAATTCCCGCTCGTGGTCCGAGCGGACGTGCAGGGCTCGGCGGAAGCGATCGTCGGCGCGCTCGAGAAGGTCGGCAACGAGGAAGTCGCCGCCCGCATCATCCAGGCCGGCGTCGGCGGCATCTCGGAATCCGACGTCACACTGGCGGAAGCCTCGAACGCCATCATCCTCGGCTTCAACGTGCGCGCCCACAAGGAAGCGCGCGAGGCGGCCGAACGGGCCGGGATCGAGATCCGCTACTACAACATCATCTACGACCTCGTGGATGACGTGAAGGCGGCGATGTCGGGCCTGCTCGCTCCGACGCTGCGCGAAGAGCGGCTCGGCGAGGCGCAGATCCTCGAAGTGTTCAACGTGTCCAAGGTCGGCAAGATCGCCGGTTGCCGCGTCCTCGACGGCGTGGTCCAGCGCGGCGCCCATGTCCGCCTTATCCGCGACAACGTGGTGATTCACGAGGGCAAGCTCAGCCAGCTCAAGCGCTTCAAGGACGATGCCCGCGAGGTCACGTCCGGCCAGGAATGCGGCATGTCCTTCGAGAATTACCAGGACATGCGCGTCGGCGACCTCATCGAGTGCTACCGCGTGGAAGAGGTGAAGCGGACCCTCTGATCTCCGCTTCGCTCCTTCTGACCCTGAACAATGTGAGATCACCGGGCTCGTCCCGGTGATCTCGCTTTGATGGGCGCGCATCTCTTCGACCGAGACGGCCGGGACAAGCCCGGCCATGACATCCCTTTGTGATCCGGTCCAATCCCGGAGAAGTAAAATGGCTAAACGTTTCGAACAAACCACCGGGCCTTCCCAACGCCAGCAGCGCGTGGCCGAGCTCGTCCGTCATGCGCTCGCGGAGGTTCTCTCCCGCGGCGACCTGCGGGACGACGTTCTGACCCGCAACGTCGTCACCATCCCGGAAGTGCGCATGTCCCCCGACCTGAAGCTCGCGACCGCCTATGTCATGCCGCTCGGCGGCCGGGACGAGGACGCCGTGCTCAAGGCGCTCGACAAGAACAGGAAGATCCTGCGCCAGGAAGTGGCCCGGCGGGTGAACCTGAAATTCGCGCCCGACCTGCGCTTCCTCCGCGACGAGAGCTTCGACGAGGCGGCCCGTATCGATGCGCTGCTGCGCTCGGAACGCGTGGCCCGTGACACGGGCAAGCCGGAAACCGACACCTCCGACGACGACAGCGAGTAGCAAGCGATGAGCGAAGAACGCCCACAGCGGAGGCCGCACGGCGACCGTCCGAAGAAGCGTGACGTCAATGGATGGATCATCCTCGACAAGGGCGTGGGCATGACCTCGACCCACGCGGTCGCGGTGGTGAAGCGAGGCCTCTCGGCCAAGAAGGCAGGCCATGCCGGCACCCTCGATCCGCTCGCCTCGGGGATCCTGCCGATTGCGCTGGGCGAGGCGACCAAGACCGTGCCCTTCGTCATGGACGGGCGCAAATCCTACGTGTTCACCGTGGCCTGGGGCTCCGAGACCACCACGGACGATACCGAGGGCGACGTGGTCGAGCGGACCGACAGGTTGCCGGACCCGGCCGAGATCGAGGCCCTCCTGCCCCGCTTCACCGGCCAGGTCCAGCAGGTGCCGCCGCGCTTTTCCGCCATCAAGATCCAGGGAGAGCGCGCCTACGACCTCGCCCGGGACGGCGAAGCGGTGGAACTCCAGCCGCGCACGGTGGAGATCGACCGCCTGTCCCTGGTCCACCATGCCGGCAACCGCTCGGTGATCGAAGCCGATTGCGGCAAGGGCACCTATGTGCGCGCCATCGCGCGCGACCTCGGCCGTGCCCTCGGCTGCCTCGGCCATGTGGCGGCCCTGCGGCGCACGCGCGTCGGCCCGTTCACCGAACAGGATGCCGTCACGGTGGATGCGGTCGCCACCGATCCGGCGGCGCTCCGCCCGGTCGAGATCGCCTTGAGCGAGATCCCCTCGATTCCCGTGAGCCGGGATATGGCCGGCCGCCTGATGCGGGGCCAGTCGATCATCCTGCGCGGCCGCGAGGCGCCCCTGTCCGGCAAGGTCTATGCCACCTGCAACGGGATCCTCATCGCCGTCGGCGACGTGGAACGCGGCGAACTCGTTCCGCACCGGGTGTTCAATCTGGGCGGTTGAGGCCAGAACGCTGCGCTCCCCCAAACGGAATGGCCATCCCCGGACTTGATCCAGGGACAGCCATGACGTGAGAGTATCCGAGGTAGGCCCTACCGGTCCGCCTTCAGCCCCTGCGCCTCGCGCATCAGGTATTTCTGCGTGATCGGCACGATCTGGTCGCGGATCAGCTGGGCGGTCTTCTGCTCCTCGCGCAGGGTTTCCTCGAGGGCGGGGACGAAGCGCTGATGGCCGGATGCCTCGGCCATGGCGATCAGGGACGTATAGGCGGCGATCTCGAAATTCTCGAAGGCGTGGTTGGCGAAGGTGTTCTTGATCACCTCGTCGGCCATGGGCATGTGGCCGGCGGCCGCCATGTTGGCCATGAACTGGGTGGCCATGTCCTTCAGGATCGAGCGGTCCTCGCCGAACGTGTGCAGGATCTCGTCGAGGCGGCGGACCTGCCCCTCGGTCTCCGCGATATGGGTGCGCAGGATCTGCGACATTTCCGGATAATTCTTGAAGCGCTCCACCTGCCGCTGCATGAGCTGGAGGGCTTCCTTTTCGAGAGCATGGGCGTTCTGGACGCCGGTGATGAAGATGTTCTTGACGGTTTCGGACGATGCCAGATCGGCTGTGGTGGCAACCATGCTGCGGGCTTTCCATGTGAGTGATGACTGGCTCGTCAACCACCGCCGGGGGGAACATGTTCCGCCGGAGCCCGGGCCCGGACGGCGCATCCCATTGCTATGCTTGGGAAAAATGATTTCTCTGGCGCTTGCGCGCTTTTCGTGTATGGTGCGCCATCTTTTCGAGGATCATGCCCCGAAAGACGCGTCCGAACTCGGACCGCGCTGGACGACATCCCGGCCCGGCCCTTCCGGATGCCCCGACCTGAAGCCCTGAAAGGTCAAGGTCTCCTGACAAAACAAACCTGAAAGGATTGACGATGTCGATTACGGCTGAGCGCAAGAACGCGCTTGTTAAGGAATTCGCCCAGAAGGCTGGCGACACCGGCTCCCCCGAGGTGCAGGTCGCCATTCTCACCGAGCGTATCAACAACCTGACCGGCCACTTCAAGAGCCACACGAAGGACAACCATTCCCGCCGTGGTCTTCTGAAGATGGTGTCGGCACGCCGTTCGCTTCTCGACTATCTGAAGAAGAAGGACGAGAGCCGCTACCGCACGCTGATCGAGAAGCTCGGCATCCGCCGCTAAGCTTTTCCTGAAAAACTTCCGTCCGGAGCCCGGCTCCGGACGGTTTCTCCAACACTGCGAGGCTTCTCAGCCCCGGTGTTTTCTAAGGAGGCGGCAGACACGATGTCCATGGCAGGATCGCAAGGGGCTTGTAAGGCGGGATTGCCCGCTGGCGAGCCTCTTGCCGTCTTGCTCATGGCATCGAGCCCCCGCCCCGCTGTCATGAAAGACACGCTATGTTCGATATTCAACGCGAAGAACTGATCTGGGCCGGGCGCAAGCTCGTGCTCGAAACGGGCAAGATGGCCCGCCAGGCCGACGGCGCCGTCGTCGCCACCTACGGTGAAACCACCGTTCTCGCCACCGTCGTGTCGGCCAAGGAGCCGAAGGCCGGCATCGATTTCTTCCCGCTCACGGTGAACTACCAGGAGCGCACCTATGCGGCCGGCCGCATCCCGGGCGGGTATTTCAAGCGCGAAGGCCGTCCGACCGAGAAGGAGACCCTGGTCTCCCGCCTCATCGACCGCCCGATCCGCCCCCTTTTCGTCGAGGGCTACAGGAACGACACCCAGGTCGTCGTGACCGTGCTGTCGCATGATCTCGAGAATGATCCCGACATCGTCGGCATGGTGGCGGCTTCCGCTGCCCTCACCCTCTCCGGCGTTCCCTTCATGGGGCCAGTGGGCGCTGCCCGCGTTGGCTATATCGGCGGCCAGTACAAGCTGAATCCGCCGCTCCAGGAGATGGACCAGACCTCCCTTGACCTCGTGGTCGCCGGCACCGCCGACGCCGTGCTCATGGTCGAGTCCGAGGCGAAGGAGCTGGCCGAGGACGTGATGCTCGGCGCCGTGATGTTCGGCCACAAGCACTTCCAGCCGGTGATCGAGGCGATCATCCGCCTCGCCGAGAAGGCCGCCAAGGAGCCGCGCGACTATCAGCCGGCCGACGTGTCCGAGGTGGAGAAGGCCGTTCTCGACATCGCCGAGAAGGACCTGCGCGAAGCCTACAAGATCACCCGCAAGCAGGACCGCTATGCCGCCGTCGACACCGTGAAGGCGAAGGTGATGGACGCGCTGGTTCCCGCCGAGGGCGAAGCCAAGTTCGATCCGGAGAAGGTCAAGGCCGTCTTCAAGGAAGTCCAGGCCAAGATCGTGCGTTGGAACATCCTCGACACGGGCTCCCGCATCGACGGCCGCGACCTCAAGACCGTCCGTCCGATCCTGTCGGAAGTCGGCGTCCTGCCGCGCACTCACGGCTCGGCCGTCTTCACCCGCGGCGAGACCCAGGCGCTGGTCGTGACCACGCTCGGCACCGGCGAGGACGAGCAGTTCATCGACGAGCTGGAAGGCACCCGCAAGGAAACCTTCCTGCTGCACTACAACTTCCCGCCCTATTCCGTCGGTGAGACGGGCCGCATGGGCTCGCCCGGCCGCCGCGAAATCGGCCACGGCAAGCTCGCCTGGCGCGCGATTCACCCGATGCTGCCGGCGTCGCACGAGTTCCCCTACACGATCCGCGTCGTGTCGGAGATCACCGAATCGAACGGCTCCTCGTCGATGGCTTCCGTCTGCGGCGCCTCGCTGGCGCTGATGGATGCGGGCGTTCCCCTGCGCCGTCCGGTGGCGGGCATCGCCATGGGCCTCATCCTCGAAGGTGAGCGCTTCGCGGTCCTGTCCGACATCCTCGGCGACGAGGATCATCTCGGCGACATGGACTTCAAGGTGGCCGGAACGGAGCAGGGCATCACCTCGCTCCAGATGGACATCAAGATAGCCGGCATCACCGAGGAGATCATGCGCGTTGCGCTCGAGCAGGCTCAGGCCGGCCGCACGCACATCCTCGCCGAGATGAACAAGGCCCTGACGGCGCCGCGCGCCGAGCTCGGCGAGCATGCCCCGCGCATCGAGACCATGCAGATCCCGGTCGACAAGATCCGCGAAGTCATCGGCTCGGGCGGCAAGGTCATCCGCGAGATCGTGGAGAAGACCGGCGCGAAGATCGACATCAACGACGACGGCCTCATCAAGATCGCGTCGGCCGACGGCAAGTCGATCAAGGCGGCCTATAACTGGATCCGTTCCATCGTCGCCGAGCCCGAGGTCAACGTGATCTACGAGGGCACGGTCGTGAAGGTGATGGAATTCGGCGCCTTCGTGAACTTCTTCGGTTCCCGCGACGGCCTCGTGCACATCTCCGAACTCGCCAAGAACCGCGTCGGCAAGGTGACGGACGTGGTCAAGGAAGGCGACAAGGTGAAGGTGAAGTTCCTCGGCATGGACGAGCGCGGCAAGGTCCGCCTCTCCATGAAGGTCGTCAACCAGGAGACCGGCGAGGACATCACCGAACAGCTCAAGGCCGAACGCGACGCCGAGCGCGCCCAGCGCGATCAGCAGAAGGCGGCCGGGGAGTAAGCCAAGCGCTTCGTACAAAAACAAACCCTCGCATCTTACGATGCGAGGGTTTTTTTGAATCCAGTTCCGAACGAGAGCCTCTTCATGGTCAGTCTCAATGATCGGGTTTTCATATTTGGCGGCTACGATATGGACCCACTATGGTTGCAGAGCGGGATCGGATACGAAGGCGTCGTTGAGAAAATGTCTCCTCATGGCGTGCTCGTACGCCTCGACGCTCCTTTGACCCTTAAAGGAGTGACGGGCAACCATCTGTACCTGTCAAATCGTTATGCTGATTCGACCGATTTCCGTCATGTACACGTGGTGCTTTGTGCCGAGGTGCCTGAAAGTAAGCCGGATATTCAAGACACTGTCAGGTTTGCCTGGGTTGAATCTCATGCGGGTATGGTGACGTTGGATCAGGAAACAGGCCTGGATTATTGGAATAGAGTCTTTGTTGATCGTTCCAAGTGAGGCCTGCTGTTCATCAGTTTCTGCTCAAGCCACATTCGGAAAATCCCGGCACAGCCACGTCACGCATCGAGGCTGAGTTCGTCGTCCAGGTGGATGTGGACGCAGAACGAGACGCGCGTGAGGCGGAGAGCACAGCGTTCGGCGGTTATATTTTTCATTATAACGCATTCTCCCGAGGACGTTGACGTAACCTGAAGCGGAAGCCCTTTGATCAATCCTGCCCTTTCGTGTCAGTCAGGGGGCGTCAGGATCACGGCGCGAATCATGTCCCACATCATCAACAGCCTCACGGAACTCGAATCGCTCTATGGCGAGGTCGGCGCGGCGTCGCTCCTGAAGGAAACGGACCGCGTCGTTCCCGCGTACCGCGCCTTCATCGCGGCCGCGCCCTTCGTGGCGCTGGCGACGCGCGGGCCGGAGGGGCTCGACTGCTCCCCACGCGGCGACGGGCCGGGCTTCGTGCGGGTCCAGGACGAGAAAACCCTGCTGCTGCCGGACCGGCGGGGCAACAACCGGATCGATTCGCTGCGCAACATCGTGCGCGATCCCCAAATTGCCCTGCTGTTCCTGATTCCCGGCATCGGCGAGACCCTGCGGGTCAACGGCCGAGCGGCGATCTCGGTCGAGCCCGCCCTGCTCGAGAGCTTCGCCGTCGACGGCAAGGCCCCGAGATCGGTGATCACGATCGCGGTGGAAGCGGTCTTTTTCCAATGCGCCCGCGCGATCCTGCGCTCGGAATTGTGGAACCCGGACAGGCACGTGGCGCGGAGCTCCCTGCCGAGCGCCGGCCAGATCCTCGCGGCCCTGTCGGACAACCAGGCGGGGGGGGAAGCCTACGACAGGGCGCTGCCGGAACGGCAGCGTACGACTCTCTACTGATACCGATGCTCTTGACCTGAAGCCCCCTGCCCCCGAAAAGGCAGATCTCACCTGTTCCGGAAAAAGGCACAAGGACATTCCATGACGATCCAACGCATCAAGCCCGGTCCGCGCATGAGCGGCGCCGTCGTTCACGGCAACACGGTCTATCTCGCCGGCCAGGTCGCCAACCAGACCGCCGGGCAAAGCGTCACCGAGCAGACGAAGGAGATCCTCTCGATCATCGACAGCCTTCTGGCCGAGGCCGGAACCGACAAGTCGAAGATCCTGATGGCCAATATCTGGCTCACCGACATGGGCACGTTCCAGGAGATGAACGCCGTGTGGGATGCCTGGGTCTCGGCCGGCAACACCCCTGCCCGCGCGACCGTCGAGGCGAAGCTCGCGGCGCCGGCCTTCAAGGTCGAGATCGCCGTCATCGCGGCGAAGTAAGCTTCCGACATCCTCGAAAAAGAAGCGGGCCGAATGGCCCGCTTCGTTCTTTGATCCTTCGCCCGTCTTACGGGCAGGGATGGCGCCGACCGTCATAGCCCAGATAGGTGCCCGAAGCCGGGTCGTAGGACCGGAAGCGCTGGGCGCAATAGGCGTTGCCCTGATAGACCGGGGCAGCCTGGGACTGGGCGATGGCGCCGCCGACGATGGCGCCGGTCGCAAGGCCGAGGGCGCCCGCTGCTGCGGCCGAGCCGTAATCGCGGCGGTAATAGCGGGGCCCGTAATAGCCGTAGCGGCCGGGGCCATAATAGCGACGCTGCACGTAGCGCGGGTCGCCGCGATAATAGCGGCCGGGCCCCGCGTAACGGCGAGCGGCACGATAATTGTTCCGGACGCCGCGAGGACGATAGTAATCCTGCACGTAGGTGACGTTCACGTCACCGTTCTGTACCGCGGCGGCGAGGGCATGAAGCGGGGTGGTCCGCACCTCGGCGGCAGAAGCCGGAGCGGCGAGGCCGAAGGCTGCCGTGACAGCGGCAGCCAGGATGAACTTACGCATGAGCAAACTCCTCCGATCGTGGGGGCGAACGCCGGGGACCCGCCGGTCGTTCCCTTTTCGAGGAATTTCGGTCTATCTCTCGCGGGAACGTGAGGACCCATGCTCCTCCGGAATGCTTTCGGGCTTCAGGGCAACGGGGCGTCCGGCTTCCGCACGCCCCTGCCCGGTCGGACAGAGATCGAGGATCGCGCAGCGTCCGCAGGCCGGGCTCTTGAAGAAGCAGCAGCGCTGGCCGTGCAGCATCATGACCTCGTGATGGTCATAGACCGCCTGGGCGTCCCAATCCTCCGGCAGCAGGGCGGCGAGTGTCGCGTGAGACGGCCCGACGGCCATCGATTGCGGGATGAGCCCGGTGCGCTGCGCGACGCGGTGATGATGGCTGTCGACGGGAAGGGCGGCTTTCCGCAGCAGCGAGAACGACAGCACCGCCGCGCTCGTCTTCGGGCCGATCCCTGGAATGCTTTCGAGCCACGCCCTCGCCTCCTCGACCGGCATGGCGCCGAGGAAATCCAGCGCGAGGCTGCCATGCCGCTCGTCGATGGCGCGCAGCACCGCCTGCAGGCGCGGCGCCTTCTGCTCCGGCCAGGTCACCCCCGCGATCGTCGCCTCCACGTCCTCAGCGGGCGCGCTCATCATCGCGCGCCAATCGGCGTAGCGTGCCCTGAGGGCCTTGAAGGCGCGGCCGGAATCCGCGTTGCGGGTGCGATGGGAGAGGAGAGAGGAAACCAGCTCGCTCAGCGGATCGAAGGAATGAAAATACGGAACCGGGCAGTCATAGACCTCGCAGAGGCGCCGATGGATCGCCAGCGCCTTGGCCTTGAGGTCCTGCAGGTCCGGATTCATCCCCAGGCAAGTCGCGAATCGGGACAGTGGTTCCGTTCCGATCCTCACCGTCATTCCGGGGCGGTCCGTAAGAACCGGGCCCGGAATGACAGTAGGAGCGGTCAAAGAATGAACCGGCTCAGATCCGTGTTCTTCGCCAGCGACTCCACCTCGCCGCGCACATAGGCGGCGTCGATGGTCACCGTTTCGCCCGAGCGGTCGGGCGCCGTGAACGAGACGTCGTCGAGCACGCGCTCCAGCACGGTCTGAAGGCGGCGGGCGCCGATATTCTCGACCGAGTTGTTCACGTCGACGGCGACTTGCGCGAGCGCATCGATGGCGTCGTCCGTGAAGACGAGGCTCACGCCCTCGGTCTCCATCAGGGCGACCGACTGCTTGATGAGGCTCGCTTCGGTCTCGGTGAGGATGCGCTTGAAATCATCCACCGTCAGCGGCGCGAGCTCGACGCGGATCGGCAGGCGGCCCTGCAGTTCCGGCAGCAGGTCCGACGGCTTCGACACATGGAACGCGCCGGACGCGATGAAGAGGATGTGGTCCGTCTTCACCGGCCCGTATTTCGTCGAGACCGTGGTGCCTTCGATCAGCGGCAGCAGGTCGCGCTGCACGCCCTCGCGGGAGACGTCGGCGCCGGTGCGGCCCTCGCGGCCGGCGATCTTGTCGATCTCGTCGAGGAACACGATGCCGTTGTTCTCCACCTGGCGCAGCGCCTCCTGGACGATGGCGTCCTGGTCGATCAGCTTGTCGGCCTCCTCGGTCACCAGCGGCTCATAGGCCTCGCGCACGGTGGTGCGGCGGGTTTTCGCGCGTCCGCCGCCGAACGCCTTGCCGAACATGTCGGAGAGATTGATGGCGCCGACCGACGCGCCGGGCATGCCGGGAATCTCGAACATGGGCATCCCCTGCCCTCCGCCGGATTGCAGCTCGACCTCGATCTCCTTGTCGTCGAGCTCGTTGGCGCGCAGCTTGCGGCGGAACGAGTCGCGGGTCACGGCGCTGGCCGTCGAGCCGACCAGGGCGTCGAGCACGCGCTCTTCCGCCGCCACATGGGCCTTGGCCTGAACCTGGCGGCGACGTTCCTCCTTCACGAGGCCGATGCCGATCTCCACGAGATCGCGCACGATCTGCTCCACGTCGCGGCCCACATAGCCGACCTCCGTGAACTTGGTCGCCTCGATCTTGATGAAGGGCGCGCCCGCGAGCTTGGCCAGCCGCCGCGAAATCTCGGTCTTGCCGCAGCCGGTCGGGCCGATCATGAGGATGTTCTTCGGTGCCACCTCCTCACGCAGGGAGCCTTCGAGCTGCTGCCGGCGCCAGCGGTTGCGGAGCGCAATGGCGACCGCGCGCTTGGCGTCGTTCTGACCGACGATGTAGCGGTCGAGTTCGGAAACGATTTCGCGGGGGGAAAAGGTGGTCATGGGATCTCTTGGCTCTTTGTCGTCATCCCCCGGACCCGGTCCGGGGATCCACGCCTTGCGGCGCGGCGGTTCTCAAGACGCGGATGGCCGGGACACGTCCGGCCATGACGGATATCAGGTCTCATCCAGGGTCTCGATGACGATGTTCGCATTGGTATAGACGCAGATCTCGGCGGCAATGGCCAGAGACCGGCGCACGATGGCTTCCGCGTCCATGTCGGAATCGGCGAGCGCCCGCGCCGCCGCGAGGGCGTAATTGCCCCCGGACCCGATGGCCATGATGCCGTTTTCCGGCTCCAGCACGTCGCCGGCGCCGGAGAGGAGCAGGCCGACATCCTTGTCGGCCACCAGCATCATCGCCTCCAGGCGGCGCAGGTAGCGGTCGGTGCGCCAGTCCTTGGTGAGCTCCACGCAGGCGCGGGTGAGCTGGCCAGGATACTGCTCCAGCTTGGCCTCGAGGCGCTCGAACAGGGTGAAGGCATCGGCCGTGGAACCGGCGAAGCCGCCGATCACCCCGCCCTTGGCGAGGCGGCGGACCTTGCGCGCGTTGCCCTTCACCACGGTCTGCCCCAGGCTCACCTGCCCGTCGCCGCCGATGACGACGCGGCCGCCCTTGCGGACCATGAGGATCGTGGTGGCGTGCATGCGGGGGGTGGCGTCTTCGGACACGAGGGTCAAACTCCGGAGGGGCGGGAAGGATAAGGATCTTCGGACCCTCACTTAGCGCATCGTGCGGAAAAGTGGACCCGGTTTTTCGCGCTCAACGATGCGCCGCTTGAGGGATTGAGCATCGGATCGAATCCCAAAAGTGGGTCCACTTTTGGGTCCGATGCTCTAGTCATTCATCGCTCGAAAGCAACGCGGATGCTCCCCTCCCCGCAAGGGAGAGAGAAACACACCCGCCCTGTGGCAATTCTCCGCGCTCCTTGCTAGAAGGCCTCGTCTCTTGTTCCGCAAAGGATTTTGATGATGCGCTCCGCGAGCGTCAGCCGTCGCACCGCCGAGACCGATGTCGCCGTGTCGATTGCCCTCGATGGCACCGGCAAGGCCGAGATCTCCACGGGGGTCGGCTTCCTCGACCATATGCTCGAACTGTTCGCCCGGCACGGTCTCTTCGACCTGACCGTGAAGGTGACCGGCGACCTGCATGTGGACCAGCATCATACGACCGAGGATACCGGGATCGCGCTGGGTCAGGCCATCCTGCAGGCGCTTGGCGATAAAAAGGGCATCTCGCGCTATGCCGACATCCATCTCCCGATGGACGAGACCTTGACCCGCGTGGCTCTCGACATATCGGGCCGCCCCTTCCTGGTGTTCCGGACCACCTTCCCGACCGAGAAGATCGGCGTCTTCGACACCGAGCTGGTTCGCGAGTTCCACCAGGCGTTCGCCATCAATGCGGGCCTGACCCTGCATGTGGAGACGCTCTACGGCGAGAACAGCCACCATATCGCCGAGAGCTGCTTCAAGGGCCTGGCACGGGCCTTGCGTCAGGCCGTAGCACTGGACCCAAGGGAAGAGGGCCGCGTTCCCTCCACCAAGGGTACGCTCTAAATCGATCGCGCATCGTGCGGAAAAGTGGACACCGGTTTTCCGCGCCAAACGATGCGCCATCTTAGGAATTGAGCGTCGGATCAATCCCAAGAGTGGAATCCACTTTTGGGTCCGATGCTCGAAGAGATGCCTGTCCGGCGAGCACGCCAGCATCACCTCACCGGACAGGACCTGAGGAACGTCGCCATGACCACCTATACCCTGCACCTTCCGCGCGATGCGCGGCCGGGTGACCCGGCCGCCCTGGACGAGTCCGAACTCGTGAAGGACGCCTTTTCCTGGGGGGCCTTCTTCTTCACCTTCCTCTGGTTCTTCTACCACCGGCTCTGGCTCGCCGGGATCGGCGTGCTGGTCCTGGTCTTCGCCTTCGGCGGCCTCATGGCGCTCCTGGACGTGCATCCCCTGGCCGGCTCCGTCGCGCAGCTCCTGCTGCAGGGTCTGATCGGGCTCGAGGCCAACAGCCTGCGGCGCTGGACCTTGGGCCGCCGTGGCCTGCCCATGGTCGATGCGGTGACGGCCGAGGACCAGGACGAGGCGGAGGCCAAGGCCTTCGCCCGCTGGCTCCAAGCGAGGCCAGAAGCGAGACCAGCCACCCTGCCCCGCGGCCCGGCCGCCTCGCCGGTCCTGTCCACCCCCCGGAGGTCCGAGCCGGTGATCGGCCTCTTCCCCGATGCGGAGCGTCCCCGGTGAGCGTCGTTATCATCGATTATGGGTCGGGCAATCTGCATTCCGCCGCCAAGGCCTTCGAGCGGGCGGCGCGGGAGGCGGAACTCGATCTTTCCATCACGGTCTCGTCCGACCCGGCCCTCGTCGCCAGGGCCGACCGGATCGTGCTGCCGGGGGTCGGCGCCTTCGCCGATTGCCGCCGCGGCCTCGATGCCGTGCCCGGCATGGTGGAGGCGTTGCAGCGGCGCGTGCATGAGGACAAGCGCCCCTTCCTGGGCATCTGCGTCGGCATGCAGCTCATGGCGACCAGGGGCCTCGAGCATACCACGAGCTACGGGCTCGACTGGATCCATGGCGACGTGAAGGCGATCACGCCGAGCGATCCGTCCCTCAAGATCCCCCACATGGGCTGGAACACGCTCCAGCAGCTCAGGCCGCACCCCTTGCTCGACGGCATTCCGACCGGGCCCGACGGGCTGCACGCCTATTTCGTGCATTCCTATGCGCTGACGCCTGCCGATCCGTCCGACGTGATCGCGACCGCCGATTACGGCGGCCCGGTCACGGCCATCGTCGGACGGGACAATCTCGTCGGCACCCAGTTTCATCCCGAGAAGAGCCAGGCGCTCGGCCTCAAGCTCATCGCCAATTTTTTAAGGTGGCGCCCGTGATCCTCTATCCTGCCATCGATCTCAAGGAAGGCCGCTGCGTCCGCCTCGTCCAGGGCGACATGGACCAGGCGACCGTGTTCAACGACGATCCCGCCGACCAGGCGGCCACCTTCGAGCGCCAGGGCTTCGAATGGCTGCACGTGGTCGATCTCGACGGCGCCTTCGCCGGCAAGCCGATGAATGCGGCGGCCGTCGAGACCATCCTGAAGCGGGTCGCGATCCCGGTGCAGCTCGGCGGCGGCATCCGCGACATGAAGACCGTGGAGGGCTGGCTCGGGAAGGGCGTGTCCCGCGTCATCATCGGCACGGCCGCCGTGCGCGACCCCGCCTTCGTGCGCGAGGCCGCGCGCCTCCATCCGGGCAGGATCGCGGTCGGCATCGACGCCAAGGACGGGCTCGTGGCCGTGGAAGGCTGGGCCCAGACCTCGACCCTGTCGGCGGAGGAGCTCGGCCGCCGCTTCGAGGATGCGGGCGTGGCCGCGATCATCTACACGGACATCGCCCGCGACGGCATCCTCAAGGGCCTCAACTTCCCGATGACCCTGGGGCTGGCCCGCGCCGTCTCGATCCCGGTCATCGCCTCGGGCGGCCTCGCCTCCATGGCCGATATCGAGCGCCTGACCCAGCCCGATTGCGCGGTCCTCGACGGCGCCATTTCCGGCCGCGCCCTCTATGACGGGCGCATCGACCCGGAAGAGGCGCTGGCGCTGCTCCGCTCCGTGCGCAAGGAACCCGCCTGATGCTGAAAGTGCGTCTCATACCCTGCCTCGACGTGAAGGACGGGCGCGTCGTGAAGGGCGTGCAGTTTGTCGATCTAGTCGATGCGGGCGATCCCGTCGAAGCCGCCAAGGCCTATGACGCGGCAGGCGCCGACGAGCTCTGCTTCCTCGACATCGCCGCGAGCCACGAGGCGAGGGGGATCCTGCTCGACGTGGTGCGGCGCACGGCCGAGGCCTGCTTCATGCCGCTCACCGTCGGCGGCGGCGTGCGCACGGTCGAGGACATCCGCAAGCTGCTGCTCGCCGGCGCCGACAAGGTGTCGATCAACACCGCAGCCGTGAAGAACCCGGACTTCGTGCGCGAGGCCGCGGAGAAGTTCGGCAATCAATGCATCGTCGTGGCCATCGACGCCAAGAAGGTGTCGGGGGAGGGCGAGGAGCCGCGCTGGGAGATCTTCACCCATGGCGGACGCAACGCCACCGGCATCGACGCCATCGCGTTCGCCAGGCAGGTGGCGGAACTGGGGGCAGGGGAACTGCTGGTCACCTCCATGGACCGGGACGGCACCAAGGGCGGCTACGACCTCGCCCTCGTGCGCGCCATCGCCGATGCCGTCTCCGTGCCGGTCATCGCGTCCGGCGGCGTCGGCACTCTCGACCACCTGGTCGATGGCGTGAAGGACGGCCATGCCAGCGCCGTGCTCGCGGCCTCCATCTTCCACTTCGGCACCCACACGATTGCGGAAGCCAAGGGATACATGGCGGACAAGGGCCTGAAGATGCGGCTGGACAAGGCGGCCTGAACCACGACAATGCTTTCGTCATCCCCGGCGACCCGCAGGGCCGGGGTGATCCATCAGACAGTCCAGGCGAACGGTTTCCCTTCCCTCGCTCCCTTGGCCTGAGAATGACAGCGAAACGACCATGACCTCCTTCACCCTCGACGATCTCGCCCGCATCGTGGCCGAGCGGGCCGCGGCGCCGGCCTCGGAATCCTATACGGCCAAGCTCATCGGGGGCGGGCCGGCCAAGGCGGCCAAGAAGCTGGGCGAGGAGGCGGTGGAGGCCGCCATCGCGGCCGTGCAGGGCGACCGGCCGAACCTGACGGCCGAGGCGGCGGACGTGCTGTATCATCTTTTGGTCGTGTTGCAGGGCGCAAACATTCCGCTAAGTGACGTAATGGCCGAATTGGAGCGCCGCACGGCGCAGTCGGGTCTTGCGGAAAAGGCCGCGCGCAGGACCTAAACCTTGCAAAGGTGGTTCGCATGGACCAGCCCAACCTGATCTCCTTCGACGAGGACGATGACGGCCTCTCGCCCTATCGCGCCTTCTCCCGCGACGAATGGGCCAAGCTGCGCGCCGATGCGCCCATGACCCTGACCGCCGACGAGGTGGTTCAGCTGCAATCCCTCAACGATCCGATCTCGCTGGACGAGGTCGCGGCGATCTACCTGCCGCTCTCGCGCCTTCTCTCCCTCTACGTCGCGGCGACGCAAGGCCTGTTCAAGGCGACCCAGCGCTTCCTCCTCGCCGAGAAGGAGCAGAAGGTGCCCTATATCATCGGCGTCGCGGGCTCGGTGGCGGTCGGCAAGTCCACCACGGCCCGGGTGCTCAAAGCCCTTCTCGCCCGCTGGCCCAACACCCCGAAGGTCGATCTCGTCACGACCGATGGCTTTCTCCTGCCCAATGCCGAGCTGACGCGGCTCAACCTCATGGAGCGCAAGGGTTTTCCCGAAAGCTACGACACGGGAAAGCTCCTGCATTTCCTCGCCGACATCAAGGCGGGCAAGCGCAACGTGAAGGCCCCGCTCTATTCCCACCTCGTCTATGACGTGGTGCCGGGCGAGGAGACGGTGGTCGACCGGCCGGACATCCTGATCGTCGAGGGCCTGAACGTGCTCCAGCCCGCGCGCATGCCCAAGGACGGCGAGGCCATTCCCTTCGTGTCCGATTTCTTCGACTTCTCGGTCTATATCGACGCCGACGAGGAAGACCTGCACCGCTGGTACGTGAACCGGTTCCTGCGCCTGCGCCACACGGCGTTCCGCGATCCGCTCTCCTATTTCCGGCGCTATGCGGAACTCGCGGAAGCGGAAGCCATCGCCACCGCCGACGGCCTCTGGAACCGCATCAACCTGGTGAACCTGCGGGAAAACATCGTGCCGACCCGCCAGCGCGCGAGCCTGATCCTGAAGAAGGGCCCGAGCCACCGGATCGAGACGGTGGCCCTGCGAAGGCTTTGATCGCGCCGACCTTTTCACAACCGTAGGCGTTGTGCCTCCAGATCAATGGAGGCCCCATGACGCAGCCGGTCGACGAGAAGCTCAAGCGCAGCGCCGAGCACGCCAAGGAGGCGGCTGTCCAGACCCAGGAGGCCGCCGAGCAGACGCAGGAAGCGGCGGAGCACACCCAGGCGGCCGCGAAGACGACCGCTGTCGCCAGCGAGCAGATGAAGGACAGCGCCGACCGGCGCACGGAACTGGCCGCCAACCGTACGGTCTTTGCCGCCGAGCGTACCTATGCGGCCTGGGTGCGCACAGGCCTCGCATCGCTCGCCTCCGGCATCGGTGCGCAGAAGCTCCTGGCGGGCGTGGTGCCCGGATGGATGATCCTTTCCACCGGCTCGGTCCTGATCCTCTTCAGCGCCTTCTGCTTCGCGGCCGCCGTCTGGCGTCAGGTCTTCACCGGCTCGCAGCCGCCGCATCCGGACGTGCAGCGCATCCCGCCCTTCCTTCTTGTCCTGTTCAACGGATTTCTGGCGCTTGTCTCGCTCGCGGCCTTGTTCGGGCTGTGGTTTGGGCGGGCAGGCGGGAGTTGAGGGCAGTCTCTGCCACTTTGGACAGAGTCCTGTTCTGCGGTAATCTTTGCCGCTTGAAGCCTCGCGGTAAAAGGGTTGATCCAATGAAAACCCGGCAGATGGCCCTCTCGCGCGACCTTGTGGCGCTCGTTCATCGTGTCCTGGACGATCCCGGCCCCGAACCCGGCCTCGTTTATCACACCGAGGATGATTACGATGCGATCGTCCAAGCCATGCTGTCGTCGCATCCTGTGGGCAAGGACGCCTGGCTCTTCGCCTATGGCTCCCTGATCTGGAAACCGGAAGTGGATCATGTGGAGGCGC
Organism: Pseudomonadota bacterium; assembly: GCA_023386155.1. Taxonomy (GTDB): domain Bacteria; phylum Pseudomonadota; class Alphaproteobacteria; order Rhizobiales; family Beijerinckiaceae; genus Microvirga. The sequence continues at coordinate 41,679 of JAEWKH010000071.1, read as the reverse complement.
GGCGGGGAACAGCCCATGGATGGCACCGATCCTTCTGTTTCAGGATCACCCGCTTTCGCGCGACGAAGGATCGACCTGGCCTCATGATGGCACTCGACCGAGGAGGGCAATGCCAGGGAATTCTCTACCGACTTCCGAGCGCATCATTGCAGGCCCAATTGGGAAAGCTGTTCCGCCGTGAGTTCACCGTGAAGCCGCCCAACAGCATGCCGCGCTGGATCGGAGTCGTAACGGAAGACGGCCCGTTGACCGCCCTTGCTTTCGTCATGAACCGTAAGGCGCCGGCTTATGTCGGACGCCTTCAGCCCGAGGAGGTGGCGGACGTGCTCGCCAGCGCCTGCGGACATTGGGGTTCAGGCGCCGAATATCTTCACAATACGGTCATGCATCTGGAAGAGCACGGCATCCACGACAGCAACCTCTGGCGCTTGCAGAAGCTCGTAGCGGCAAGGATCGACGAGATGGCGGACAGGTGATGCCGCGACCTTACCGCCATGGCGTCGTTTCCCGAGATTTCCCTCAGACGAGCAATCCTTCCTGCTGCGCCAGTTCCTTGAGACTTACCTGCGGGCGGGCGCCGAGATGGCTGATGATCTCGGCGGCGGCCAGTCCCCCGAGGCGGGCGCAATCGATGAGGTCGAGATTCTTGACGAGGCCGGCGAGGAACCCGGAGGCGAAGAGGTCGCCGGCTCCGGTGGTGTCGACCACGCGCTCGACCGGGAAGGCGGGAACGCTCAGCGTCTCGCCCCGGCTGACCACAAGCGCGCCCTCGGCCGAGCGGGTGATGGCGCCGAGCACGTTCTCCTCGCGCAGGGCCGAGAGCGCGCTGTCGGCCGACGCCGTGCCGTAGAGGCTCTGCAGTTCATGGATATTGGCGAAGAGGATGTCGAGGCTGCCGTCGCGCATCAGACCGAGGAACTCGTCGCGGTAGCGGTCGACGCAGAAGGCGTCGGACAGGGTGAGCGCCACCTTGTTGCCGGCCTCGTGGGCGATCTTCACGGCCTTGCGGAAGGCTTCCTTCGCGGCCGGCGGGTCCCAGAGATAGCCTTCGAGATAGACGATGGAGGAGGCGCGCACCGTCTCGGGATTCACGTCGTCCGGGGTCAGGTTCTGGCAGGCGCCGAGATAGGTGTTCATGGTGCGCTCGCCGTCCGGCGTCACCAGGATGAAGCTGCGGGCGGTGGCCGGGCCGTCCTCGGCGGGCTTCACGTCGTAATGGACGTCGATGGCCTTGAGGTCGTGGGCGAAGAGCTTGCCCGTCTCGTCGTTCCTGACCTTGCCGATGAAGCCCGCCTTGACCCCGAAGGAGGCGGCCCCCGCCGCCGTGTTGGCGCCCGAGCCGCCCGACACGATGATCGCCGGGCCCATGTCGCCGTAAAGCTCCTCGGCGCGCGCCTCGTCGATGAGCTGCATGGCGCCCTTGTGGACCTTCTTCTGGATCAGGAAGGCCTCATCGGTATGGGAGAGCACGTCAACGATGGCGTTGCCGAGGGTGAGGACGTCGATGCGGGTCTGGGACATGAGCCACCGGGATTGTGAGACGATGGGGCGCTTTCGCATCCACGCTGAGGGAGGTCAAGGGCAGGAGCTTTTCGGTGGGGGTGATGCAATCGGCTTGTAGAGAATGAAATTCTCGTGCCGTTCGTTCTCCAGATGGAAGAATGTCGAGCCCCTGCGCTCGAAGCGATGTCGCTCGTAAAAGCGGATCGCACGTGTGTTCTCGTGATTGACCGCAAGCCAGACGCCCGAAATTCCGATCCTGCCACAATACGCGTAAAGATGCTCGAGAAGGGCGCTTCCAATGCCTTTCCCGAGAAAGTGCTCCTGCACGTAGAGTCTAGCGATTTCGACACGCGCCTGTGCATCAGCCGGAGAAGGCGAGTTCAACAGCAACCTCAGATAGCCGACAAGATGCGCGTTTTCCTCGCAGACAAGAAAGAGTTCGTTGTCGTCGGCGAGGCTTGTCGCGAGCCGCTGCACGGTGAACTCCGATAGGACATAATCGGATAGCGCGTTTCTAAGCCCAGCCTTCGCGTAGGTATGGAGCCAGACCTGGATCGATAGGGCCGCTAGATTGCTCGCATCGGTGAGCGTGGCTTCTCGGATCATGCAACTTACCCTCTGCTTGGTGCAGGGTTAATCGCCAGAAACGAGCGGGGCAACGTGCCGTTCGGGAATGCTTTGTTCGCGATCAGGGCGCAGGATCGTGGACGGCTTCCGGGAGGGCTTCGATGGGGGCACCAGCTCTCCGTTCCCGCTCCTGCGCCCGATCGAGCACGGCGAGCATCTGGTCGAGCTCCTCCGGGTTCATGCCCCGGATCTCCCGCGCCAGGCGGTTCGCCAGAAGGGTCGCCCTGGGGTCGGCATTGGCCGTGTCGATCCTCACCCTGGGGTCGGACAGGTCGGCGAGGCGCATCAGCTCGTCGGCCTCGTCCCAGATGATGTGGAAATATTGCAGGACTCCCTGGATCAGGGCCCAGGTGGGCTTGCCGCGCTCGCCGCGCTCGAGCGCCGAGAGATAGGCGCTGGACACGCCCAAATGGGCGGCCATGTCCTTCAACATCCGCCCGCGCTCCTGGCGCAGCTGCCGCACCCGTTCGCCGAAGGGGGTCATGTGCCTATTCCATACCCCGCCGGCGGCGGAGCCTGACATAGAGTGCACCGGATCCGCCGTGCTGGGGAGAGGCCTCCTCGAAGCCGATCACCAGGGAGCGGAGGTCGGGCAGGCGAAGCCAGTGGGGGACCATGCGGCGCAGCACCCCGCGCTCCTCGAACAGGCCGGGGCTCACGGCCGCGCCGCCCTTGCCGGTGATCACGAGAACGAGCCCGTGGCCGGAACCCTGGGCCCGGTACAGGAAGCGGAGGAGGGCGAAATGGGCCTCCTCCTGGCGCATCCCGTGCAGGTCGATGACGCTGTCCACGTCCTTGCGGCCACGCCGCAGGGCCTGGAGCGTCCTGCGCTCCACGGGGGCGAGCGGCGGCAGGGCCGGCTTCGCCTGGGGCGGGAGCGGGGGCAGGACGGAGGACGGGGCGGCAACCTGCGGGGCAGGCGCCGTGGCGGGCTTGTCGTCGGGTTCCGGCTCGGGCGGCAGGCGCTTGCCCTTCATGGGCTGCACGTGCCTGGCCACATGGGACCAGAGCCGCTTCTCCTCGGGGCTGAGCTGGCGGGTACGGCTTCTCTTGGTCATGAACGGGGTTTGGGCTGCAGAACCACGAAGCGCACGGGATGGCGCAGGAGGCCGGCGCGGCGCCCCGCCTCCTCGCCACTGCCGAAGAAGAAGTCGCCGCGGGCCGGGCCGACGATGGCCGAGCCCGTATCCTGCGCGATCATCAGCCGCCGCAGGGGCTCGGCCCGGTCGAGGGCGAGCGGCAATTGCCCGTCGAGCCAGACGGGCAGGCCATAGGCCCAGAGGGAACGGTCCACCGCGAGGCTCCGGCCGGGCACGAGCGGCGTGCCGGCGCCGCCGACAGGCCCGTCCCCGGGGGCGAGCTCGCTCGCCTCGCGGAAGAAGATGTAGGAAAGGTTCTGCCGCATCAGGGCCTTGGCCGGTTCCGGATGGTCCTTCAGCCAGCCCATGAGCTTTTCCAGCGTCATGGTCTCCAGGTTCATCTCGCCCTGCTGCACCAGCAGCCGGCCGATGGACGTGTAGGGCCGCCCGTTGCGCCCCGCATAGGCCACGCGCATCACCGAGCCGTCGGCGAGGCGGATGCGGGCCGAGCCCTGCACATGGATGATGAAGGCCTCGCCCGGCTCGCGCAGATAGACGATGGGCCGGGCGAAGTTCCCTAAGGCTCCGTCCTCGATGGCGGCGCGGTCGGGATAGGGCTCGTAGCCGTCCTGGGTGCGCCGGGCGGCCTGAAGGCCCTTCTCGAGGCCGGGCAGGGTTTCACCCTGCGGGATGGTGACGAGATCCTCGGGCCGGTCGAGCAGGGGAACGCGATAGGTGGCGTCCGGCCTGCGCGAGCCCTGGAACTCAGGTTCGTAATAGCCGGTCAGGAACCCGCTCCCGGAAGGGGGCGTGACGGCGAAGGGCTGGAAATGCGTCTCGAAGAAGCGCCGGGCCCCGGCCTTGTCGAGACCGGGCGTCTTCAGGGCCTCGCGGCAGGCGGCCAGGAGGTCACCCTGGGGCTCTTTGGCCGGGCGCAGGGGGGCGGCATCGAGAGCCCGGCAGGAACGCAGGAAGGCCTGGAAGGCGGCCGCGTGATCGTCGGCCTCCCAGCCTGCGAGATCCGCGAAGGGCAGGGGATCCAGGCGTGCCTGGTCCTTCAGGCCCGATGCCGTTCCGGCGGACATGCTCAAGCCCCATGCGAGGGAGCAAGCGAGGAGGGTCCGCCCGGCATACGTCATTGCCCCGCTTCGGTCGCCACGAGCTGCCAGTTGGGATCGCGGCTGCCCAGCGTGCGGGCGAAGGTCCACACGTCGGTGACGTCGGCCACGGTCTCGGGGCTGCCGTCGACCACGGTGCCGGAGGCATCGCGGGTCGCGGTGATGAGCTTGGAGAGGAAGCGCACCACGATCTGGGCCGTCTTGCCCTGGAGCTCGGCCCCGGCCATCTCGGCCTTGTCGATGGACACGAAGGTGGTCTCGACCGTCTCGCCCCGGCGCTCGCGCTCGGTGATCGCCCGTTCGAAGCCCTCGTAGACCTCCTTCGCGAGGAGATCCTTGAGGGTCCTGCGGTCGCCCTGGGCGAAGGCGGTGACGATCATCTCATAGGCGGACTTGGCGCCTTCCAGGAACTCGGCCGGGTTGAAGCCCGGCTCGGCCCGGACAATGCCGTCGAGGGCCTGGGCCATGGGCGTGCCGGGCTCGGCGAAGTCCTTCCAGCGCTCGGCCGAGGAAGCCTCGGCAGGGCGGGCGCCGTTGGCGCCGGGCAGGCGCACCACATTGTGATCCGGCTCGGCCGGCGCGTTGCCGGGACGAAGGGGCGCATCCCGGCGCGACATCGGATCGAAGGGGGGCTGCTCGTTGCCGGTCTTCTGCCCCAGGACGGAGCGGAGACGCCAGATCACGAAAACGGCGAGTACGATAAAAATGAGGGTCGTGATGTCGAAGGAATCCTGCATCGTCGATCCGTTGTGAGCCTGCCCGTACCCGGCTGTCACCGGGCGTCGTATCAAGGAGGCGAAGGTTTCATCCTTCGCATATGGGGTCCTGAGGTCGTAACATCCACCTCCGCCCCCGACAAGCGATTGAGTCGGCTGAAATCTTGCTTCATGCCGGAGAAGCTGGTAGCGCGAAGATCCATGGCCCGAAGCGAGCCGGCGCTTTGCCTGACGACGTGTTTCGTCCGGGCCCGATAAGACACCCCTTAGGGAGCATGAACCATGGCCGAGAACCCGGCAAACAACGGAGCGCCCGCGCTCAACGCCCTTGCGCAGTACTGCAAGGACTTTTCCTTCGAAAACCCCAACGCGCCCCGCTCCCTGCAGCAGCAGTCGGAAGGCCCGCAGATTAACCTGCAGGTCAACGTGAACGCCAAGCAGCTCGCCGAGGCCGATTTCGAGGTCGACCTCACCCTCGAGGGCGATGCCAAGATCGGCGGCAAGGATGTGCTGTTCGCCTTCGAGCTGACCTATTCGGGCGTGTTCCGGATCCAGAACATCCCGCAGGAGCAGCTGCACCCGGTGGTGATGATCGAATGCCCGCGCCTGCTCTTCCCCTTCGCCCGCCAGATGGTGGCCGAGGCGGTGCGCAACGGCGGCTTCCCGCCCCTCTACATCGACCCGATCGACTTCGTGGCCCTCTACCGCCAGCGCGCCGCAGAGATGCAGGGCCAGCAGAACGGCGGCGGCCAGACGCTGTCGTAAGCGATCTTTCCAGCTTTCGGTTTTTCAGTCGGGCGAGACGGTTTCCGTCTCGCCCTTTTTGTGGGCTGAACGCAGGATGATCAGGAGGCCTCCGGCGTGGTCTCGCCGAGATAGTCGCGCCAGATCGTGTTCGGTCCCAGCGACTGGATGAAGGCCTCGTGCGCCGCACGCTCGGCCTCGGTCAGCCGCGAGATCAGGGTGCGCGGGCGCGCATCGCGGGCCGCCCCGGCTCCCCGACCGGACGCGCCGGCCCGGGCGGCGGGCTGAAGGGACAGGTCGAAGCCGACCTGCCGGCCGCCGATCAGCTCGATATAGACCTCCGCCAGGATCTCCGCGTCGAGCAGCGCCCCGTGCTTGGTGCGCCTGGAATTGTCGATCCCGTAGCGGGCGCAGAGCGCATCGAGGTTGTTCGCCGCGCCCGGATGCCTGCGCCGCGCCATCGAGAGGGTGTCGACCGCGTCGGTGAGGATGAACTGCCGGTGCCCGGTGCGGGCGAATTCCGCATTGAGGAAGCCGATGTCGAAGGCCGCGTTGTGGATGACGAGCCGGGCGTCGTCGACGAACGCGGCGAACTCGTCCGCAATCGCCGCGAAGACCGGCTTGTCCTTGAGGAACTCGTCGGAGAGCCCGTGGACCGCGAAGGCGCCGGGCGAGACCGGGCATTCCGGGTTGATATAGACGTGATAGCTCTTGCCGGTCGGGATGTGGTTGAGGAGCTCGACGCAGCCGATTTCGATCACCCGGTCGCCCTTGGCGTGGTCGGTGCCGGTGGTTTCGGTATCGAGGACGATTTCACGCAACATCAGGACAACTCTTCATCAATCACTGCGACGGCGGCCCGGCCGGCCGGCGAGACAGGCGAGGATCGACCGCACCTGCGCCTCGGCGGACGAAAAGCCGCGGCTGGTATCGACCAGGAAATGGGCCCGGGCGCGCTTGTCCGCGTCCGGCATCTGCCTGGCCAGGATGGCACGGAATTTCTCATCCGTCATGCCGGGTCGGGCCATGACGCGGTCGCGCTGCACGCAGGCCGGCGCGGTGACGACCAGAACCGCGTCGCAGCGCGCCTCGCCGCCGGTCTCGAACAGGAGCGGGATATCCAGGACGGCCACCGGCGAGAGATCCGGGACCCGCCGGAGGAAGGCTTTCTCCTCCTCGCGCACCAGCGGATGCACGATGGCCTCGAGCCGCTTCATGTGCTCCGGATCGCCGAGGACGGCGGCGCCGAGCTTCGCCCGGTCGACGGCGCCGTCCTGGACCGTGCCCGGGAAGGCCTTTTCGATCAGCGGGGCGGCGCGGCCGCGATAGAGCCTGTGCACGGTGGCGTCGGCATCGTGGACCGGCACGCCGAGCCGGCGGAAGAGATCGGCCGTAGCCGATTTTCCCATGCCGATGGAGCCGGTGAGGCCGAGCACGAAGGTCATCGATGCGCCTCGATATCGGCCAGGACCAGCGCCCGCAGCTCGGGCGTCACCTCCGGGGTCACGCCGAACCAGCGCCTGAACCCGGGCACCGCCTGATGGAGCAGCATGCCGAGCCCGTCGACGGTTCTCAGGTTCCGTGCCGCCGCCGCGGCCAGGAGCGGCGTCTCGAGCGGCACATAGACGATGTCCGCCACGACGGCCTCGCGCGGCGCCTGCGACAGGTCGAGAGCGAGCAGCGGCTGGCCCGCCATGCCGAGCGAGGTGGTGTTGACGATGAGGCGGGCATGCGGGATCACCCGCGGGAGGGCCTCCCAGGCCGAGATCTCCAGGGCGACGGAGCCGTGGCGCCTGAGATCGCGAACCAGGTCCTCCGCCTTCGACAGGGTGCGGTTCGCCACGAAGATGCGCCTGCAAGGCCGGTCCTGGAGCCCGGCCACCACGGCCCGGGCGGCCCCGCCGGCGCCGAGCACGAGGATTGTGTCCACATCCTGTTCCCAGCCTGTCCCCAGGCTCGCATCGAGATGGGCCATGAAGCCGGTGACGTCGGTGTTGTCGCCCCAGAGCATGCCGTCCTCGATCCAGAGGGTGTTCACGGCGCCCACGCGCTCCGCCTGCGCGGTGCGGCGCTCGACGCTCAAGAATGCCATCTCCTTGTGCGGAATGGTGACGTTGCCGCCGGCAAAGCCCCGGGACCGGAAGCCCTTCAGGAAATCCCCGAATTCCACAGGCGCCACGTCGATTCGCTCATAGGAGCCGTCGAGCCCGTATCGCTTCAGCCAGTAGCCGTGGATCAGGGGCGAGCGGGAATGCTTGATCGGATGGCCGACGACGAAGGCCTTCGTCATGAAGAACAATCCTTAAAGAGCCAGGCAGCCGAGGCGGCGCAGGGACGCGAGCAGCGGGAGGAGGGGGAGGCCCAGGATCGTCGAATGGTTTCCCTCGACCGACTCGAACAGATGAACCCCGAACCCTTCGAGCTGGTAAACGCCGACGCTTTTGAGCACATCGGGCCCGGCAAGGTCGAGATAAAGATCGACCGTCTCCTGTGTCAGGGGCCGCATGGCGAGGGTGGCGCTGTCAGAGAATTCCTCGGCCATCTGGCCGCCGATGGCGATGGCGCCGGCCGAATGCAGGGCATGGGTGCGTCCGGACAGCCTCGTCAGCTGGGCCCGGGCGGCCGCGCGATCCTCCGGCTTGTGAAAAACCTCGCCCTCGCATGCGAGCACCTGATCGGCGCCGAGCACGACCCGGTCCGGGTGGCGGCGGCTGACGGCGAGCGCCTTTTCCGCCGCAAGGCGGGCCGCGAGGGCGGGCGGCGAGAGCCTCTCCCGGGCGGCCGCCGCCTCGACGGCGCGCTCGTCGATGCCGGCATTCTGCGTCTCGACGGAAAGCCCCGCGCTCACGAGCAGGGCGAGCCGGGTCGCGCTCGTCGAGGCGAGGAGCAGATTTTCGGAATGGGTCCACAGGGCGGGCATGATTCTATTCCGCGATGAAGCGCAGGCGGTGATCGCGGTAGAGGTCGATGATCGCCGCAGCGGTCTCCTCGATGGACCGGCGGGTCACGTCGATCACCGGCCAGCCGTTGCGGGCGAAGAGCCGCCGCGAGGCCGCGAGCTCCTCGGCCACCGCGTCGCGGTCCACATACGAGGTGTCGTCGTCGGCGTTAAGGCTGAGCAGGCGGTTCTGCCGGATCTGCACGATGCGCTCCGGCGTCGCCACGAGGCCGACGATGAGCGCCTTCCTGGCGGTCTCCAGGACCGCCGGCGGCGGCACCCCGGGAACAAGAGGAATATTCGCCGTCTTCAGGCCGCGATTGGCGAGATAGATCGCGGTCGGCGTCTTCGAGGTACGGCTCACGCCGACCAGGATCACGTCCGCCTCGTCGAGATCGTGCGGCAGGTGCCCGTCATCGTGCAGGAGCGTGAAGTTCATCGCGTCGATGCGCTTGAAGTATTCCGCGTTCAGCATGTGCTGCGCGCCGGGACGCGCCGTCGAATGCGTGCCGAGATAGGAGGAGAGCAGGGCATGAACCGGCTCGAGCACGGAGAGATGCGGCGAGCCGGTGGCACGGCAGACCTCCTCGAGCCTGTGCGCGAGGTCCTGCTCCACCAGGGTGTAGAGCACAATGCCGGGCGCGGTCTCGATCTCGCTGATCACGCGCTCCAGCTGCGTGTTGGAGCGCACGAGCGGATAGACATGCTCGATGGCGGCGACGCCCTCGTATTGCGCCACTACCGCGCGGGCGACCGTGATGAGCGTCTCGCCCGTCGAATCCGACACGAGATGAAGATGGAAATAGCTGCGTCCCACGGCCCGGGTTCTCCTCAGAGTCTGGCCCAATATTCGGCATCTTCCACAGCCCTCATCCTGAGGGCCGCCAAAGGCGGTGTCTCGAAGGATCAGGGCGTCTCCAGCGCACACTGGATCCTCCTTCGAGACGCAGCTTCGCTGCTCCTCAGGATGAGGTGAGAGTCTGATGAGCCAGCCTCTCAGATCATCCACGGAAGGAGTCGATCAGTGTGGATAAGACGGCTCGCCCCGGAGGTCCAGCGCGGGGGCCTGTGGGATTCGTCGCAAGCCATCAACAGCGCTCGTCCTTGTGCGAGTCCCGCAGTGGCGAATTGGGAGAATCCGGCACGAATCACCCTCGGGTTTTCGATTCAGGTTTGGTTAAGCTTCGTTAACGGGCTGTTAAGGTTTAAGAATTCGGAAAGGATTGTGGCGCGTCCGCCCCATCGGTTAATGACCCGTTAACGGCGCGGCCCGTGTGGACCGGCTGTGGACGGGGTTGCGGCTTTGTGATTCACGGCCCAAGAGAAACATCAGATTCTTAGATTCAAGAATTATTCTTTTAAGAGAGGGCCTGTGAGCGAGCGTCCCACCAAAGCGATTCTTCGCGTGCTGAACGGCGAGCCGGTCTGGCCGCTGCCGATCTGGATCATGCGCCAGGCCGGCCGTTATCTGCCGGAATACCGCGAGACCAGGAAGCAGGCCGGCTCCTTCCTCGACCTCTGCTACAACCCGAGGCTCGCCGAGGAGGTGACCCTCCAGCCGATCCGCCGCTTCGGCTTCGACGCCTCGATCCTGTTCTCCGACATCCTGGTCATCCCCCATGCGCTGGGCCAGGACGTGCGTTTCGTCGAGAACGAGGGGCCCAAGCTCGATCCGGTCACCTCGCAGGCGGATTTCTCGCGGCTCGCCGACGAGCTGCCGCTGGAGCGGCTGAACCCGGTCTTCGAGACGCTCGACCGCCTGAGGCAGTCCCTTCCCAGGGAGACGACGCTCCTCGGCTTCTGCGGCGCCCCCTGGACCGTGGCGAGCTACATGATCGCCGGCAAGGGCACGCCCGATCAGGCGCCGGCCCGGCTCACCGCCTATCGCGACCCGGCCTTCATGGATGCGCTGATCGAGAAGCTCGTGCACGCCTCCACGGCCTATCTCATCCGCCAGATCGATGCGGGCGCCGAGGCGGTCCAGATCTTCGAGAGCTTCGGCTCGGCCCTGCCGCCCGCGCTCTTCGACCGGCTGTCGCTGCACCCGATCGGCCGGATGGTGGCGGGCCTCAAGGCGGCGCGGCCGCAGGCCAAGGCCATCGTGTTCGTCAGGGGCGGCGGTGCCAATCTCCACCGCTTCGCGGCCGCCGGGATCGGCGACGCCCTGGCGCTCGACTGGACGCTCGACCCGGCCGTCGTGCTGCCGACCCTGCCGGGCAATGTCGCGACCCAGGGCAATCTCGATCCTCTGGCGCTGATCGCCGGCGGCGAGGCGCTGACCGGGGGCGTGGATCATATTCTCGAGGCGGTGCGCGGCCGCCCGCACATCTTCAATCTCGGGCACGGCATCCTGCCGGAGACGCCGATCGACCATGTCGCGCAGCTGATCGCTCGCGTGCGGGGGGCATGACATGCTGTATCTCTGGATCAAGGCGTTCCACGTGATCGCCGTCATCGCCTGGATGGCGGGCATGTTCTATCTGCCCCGCCTCTTCGTCTACCATTGCGACGCGCCCAAGGGCTCGATCCAGTCGGAGACCTTCAAGATCATGGAGCGGCGCCTCCTGAAGGCGATCATCAACCCGGCCATGGTGGTGACCTGGGTGCTGGGGCTCTACCTGCTATGGGACGGCGCCTGGTACAAATCCGGCTGGATGCACGGCAAGCTTCTGCTCGTGCTGATCATGTCCGGCCTGCACGGGGTCTATGTGCGCCGGCTCAAGGAATTCGCCGCCGACAAGAACACGAGGCCTGCGAAATACTACCGCATCCTCAACGAGGTCCCGACGATTCTTGTGATCGGGATCGTGATCCTGGTGATCGTGAAGCCGTTCTGATTTTTGCCGATCGTGTCATCCCGGACGAAGCGTCGCGGAGATCCGGGATCGTTGGACGAATGTGGCACAGGATCACCTCTCCCATGGGGAGAGGTGATCCTGTGCCTCGTTCTGCACCCGTTCCCGCCTCCCACCTCGCCTTCCGAGACTCCATTCGCGAAGTCGTGTCCCAAACCCCCTTGAGCCCTGGCGCGAATAGGGCTAAATAAGAATCCTCTTCCTCCAAAGACAGGTGCGCTGCACGGGGCCCCCAGGGCTCTCTCAAGTCACCCCTCGTGAACTGAGCGGCCCTGTCCAACGTTCCCCGATCTCCCCGCGTACAGCCATCCTGCCCGCGATCTTACCCCGAGAGTGTTCCCCGATGAGGGAAATCAAGCTTCAAGACCTGAAATCCAAATCCGCCACCGAACTCATCACCTTCGCCGAAGAACTCGAGGTCGAGAACGCGAGCACCATGCGCAAGCAGGAGCTCATGTTCGCCATCCTCAAGCAGCTGGCGGCGCGCGACGTGGAAATCATCGGCGCCGGCGTCGTCGAGGTGCTGCAGGACGGCTTCGGCTTCCTGCGCTCGGCCGATTCGAACTACCTGCCCGGCCCCGACGACATCTATGTCTCGCCCTCGCAGATCCGGAAGTTCGGCCTGCGCACCGGGGACACGGTGGACGGCCCGATCCGCGGCCCGAAGGAAGGCGAGCGCTATTTCGCCCTCCTCAAGGTCAACACCATCAATTTCGAGGATCCCGAGAAGATCCGGCACAAGGTCCATTTCGACAACCTGACGCCGCTCTTCCCGCACGAGCGCTTCAATCTCGAAATCGCCGATCCGACGAGAAAGGATTTCTCGCCGCGGATCATCGACATCGTGTCGCCCATCGGCAAGGGCCAGCGCGCCCTCATCGTCGCGCCGCCGCGCACCGGCAAGACCGTGCTGATGCAGAACGTCGCGCAGTCGATCACCACCAACCATCCCGAGTGCTACCTCATCGTGCTGCTCATCGACGAGCGCCCGGAGGAGGTGACCGACATGCAGCGCTCTGTGAAGGGCGAGGTCGTGGCCTCCACCTTCGACGAGCCGGCGACCCGCCACGTGCAGGTGGCCGAGATGGTGATCGAGAAGGCCAAGCGCCTCGTGGAGCACGGCCGCGACGTGGTCATCCTGCTCGACTCGATCACGCGCCTGGGCCGCGCCTACAACACGGTGGTGCCGTCATCCGGCAAGGTGCTCACCGGCGGTGTCGACGCCAACGCCCTGCAGCGCCCGAAGCGCTTCTTCGGCGCGGCGCGCAACATCGAGGAGGGTGGCTCGCTCACCATCATCGCGACCGCGCTCATCGATACCGGCTCGCGCATGGACGAGGTGATCTTCGAAGAGTTCAAGGGCACCGGCAACTCGGAAATCATCCTCGACCGCAAGGTCGCCGACAAGCGCACCTTCCCGGCCATCGACATCACCCGCTCCGGCACCCGTAAGGAAGAGCTGCTGGTGCCGTCGGACACGCTCAAGAAGATGTACGTGCTGCGCCGCATCCTCAACCCGATGGGCACGGTCGACGCCATCGAGTTCCTGCTCGACAAGCTGCGCCAGACCAAGTCGAACCAGGAGTTCTTCGACTCGATGAACACCTGACGCGGACCGTCCGCGTCCGGAATTTTGGCCCCATCCTCTCAAGCCGAGAGGGTGGGGTTTTTGTTTGCGGTCAGAATACACCCATCAGCCACAGCACGATCAGGGTCAGCACGGCGGAAATCAGGAGCGAGCCTGCGCAGCCCAGCCGGTTCGAGAAGAAAAAGAACATCGTTGCTCCCGGTGACGTGACGGGCGTCCGCGTCATTCCCGCGCTGTGGAACCGAGGACGCCGCTTGCCAGGACAACGCCGAGCGTCGCCAGAATTATCCCGATCATCGCGGCGGCATCCGGGAACTCGCCGAGAACGGGAATCGCGATCAGGGCCGCCAGCACGATCGACAGGGGCGAGACGGCGGCGGCCCGCGAGGCGCCGAGACGGTCGACGGCGATGCCGTAGAGAATGATCCCCACGACGCCCGACAGGAAACCCTGCAGGATCGCTTGAAGGACGATGGGACCGGCCAGTCCCTCGCCGAGCGCGCGGACCAGGGACGGGGCGCCGAAGGGCAGAAGGATCAGGAAGGACCACAGCCCGATGAGGGCGGCGGCCTGGAGGGCCGACAGGCCGCTGCGGCGATAGGCATGGGTGTAGATTCCCCACAGGCAAGCGCCGGTGAGCAGCAGGAGATGCCCGCGCCAGGCACCATTGCCGGCCACCAGCAGCCCATGGCCGCCGATGCAGATCACGCCGATAAGGATGAGGGCGAAGCCCGCGATCCTGATCCGCCCGAGCCGCTCGCCCAAGACGAGCCAGCCGATCAGGGCCACGAAGAGCGGCATGGTGCCGGGCAGGAGCGGCCCGATCTCCGCCGCCGGGGCGAATTGCATGCCGAGCGCCACCACGAGGAAGAACGGGGCGCCGGAGCCGAGGAGTCCGATTCCCTTGCGGAAGCCAAGCCCCTTCGGCAGGAGGCCGATCCGCAGGCTGATCGGGAGCAGCAGGAGGGCCGGGACCGCGAACCGCAGGAGCCCGAGGGCGGCCGGCGGCAGGTCATGGGTGACCGCGTGGCGGGTGGCGACCGCCCAGACGGCCCAGATCGTCACCGTGGCGAAGGCGGCGAGCCAGCCGGTCAGGGCGGGGCGGATTAGCGCCCGGAGCGCGGGAGAGACAAGATCGGACATGACGAACCTCCAAGATTGCCCTGAGCATAAGCTTTCAGGGCGGGGCATGTCCTTGCGAAGTCCGGCTTGATGATTGCTCGTTCTTGGCAGAATATTGCGTGAAGCGGGGTTTTCACGCAGCCATGCCGTATATCAATCTCGACGCCATCGACCTGCGGATCCTGAACGCCCTACAGGGCGACGGGCGGCTCACCAACCAGGAGCTGGCCGACCTGGTCGGCCTGTCGCCCTCGCCCTGCCTGCGGCGGGTCAGGCGCCTGGAGCGCGACGGCTTCATCCGCACCTACCGGGCCGTGCTCGACCGGGACTCCGTCGGCCTCGGCCTCACGGTCTTCGTGGAGATCAAGGTGGAACGGCATTCCCGCGACAACGCGCAGGCGCTCCAGCAGGCGCTCGCCGCCATGCCCGAGGTGGTGGCCTGCCACATGGTCTCCGGCACGGCCGATTTCATCGCCGAGATCGTGGTGACCAATCTCAAAGCCTATGAGCGGCTGCTGACGGAAAAGATCCTGACCCTGCCGATGATCGGCGACATCCGGTCGAACTTCGCCCTGACCCGCGTGAAATCCGACGCGGCCCTGCCGTTAGGGCATCTGAAGCGGGAGGCGGCGAGGGGGGAGCCGGATTGTTGATGAGCTTACCCACTATTGGCGAGAACCAGAGACGACAGTGGCGCCGCCTCACCTTGAGAAGCTATCGCCGGTACCGTCGCCTCCAACTCCACCCCAACCCAAGTCGGGTGTTCCCAACTTGGGAAAGAGAGTGCCCCAGATGGCGAGGAGGAAGTTCTCGCGCTCGCTTTAAGTTTCGCTTCTCGCTGCCAGCATCTCCGCCACCTGCGCCTTCAACCCCTCCGCATCCGTGACCGGAAGAGAGCAGCGCATGCCGGCGCAGACGAGGGCCTGGGCTTCCGGGGTCGAGGCGGCGAGGGCCTTGGCCGGGTGGTTGTCGTCGAGGATCTCGTCCCCGCGCAGCCGCCGAACGCTGCGCTCGGGGTAGGGGATCTTGAGGGCGACCTCGAACAGCGCCTCGGCGTTGTGTCCCGTGACGAGGATGCTCAGGCCGCGCAGGTGCAGGTCGAGGCCATTGAGGATCGACGTGTGGCCGAGCGGGGCCGCGCGCGCGATTCCCACGAGATGGCCCAGGATATCCGAGGCCCGCTGGAGATCGCCTTCGGTCTCCGTGATCTGGGCCAGCCGGACCAGCGCCTCGGCGAAGACCCCGTTGGCGTTGGGCACCGCATCGTCCGCGCTCGGCTGGGGACGTACGACCAGGGGATCCGCTCCCCGGGCGGTCATGGCAAGGCAGCCGGTCTCCTCGACCCTGTACTCGTCGAGCAGCCCGTCGCGCCAGCTCTGCGCGTCCCGGAGATAGGCGGGCTCGGAGGTCGCTTCGAAGAGGGCGAGCGCCGCCCGCATCATGGCCGCATGGTCGAGGGCGAAGCCCGGTATAATCAGCGCCCCGCCGCGCCAGGAATGGCCGAGCCGGCCGTCGCGGCTCATGGACCCGGCGACGAAGCGATAGGCCCGGGCCGCGAGGCCGAGCCAGTCGGGCCGGCCGAGGGGCGGGGCGGCCCGCACGAGGCTTGCGATCATCAGGCCGTTCCAGTCCGCCAGCACCTTGTCGTCGAGGCCGGGCCTGACCCGTGAGCCGCGCCGCTCCAGGAGCCGGGCCCGCATGGCGGAGAGCCGCTCCTCGACGGCGGACGGGGCCTCGCCGGAGAGGAGGCGGTTCGGGATGTTGCGGCCCTCGAAGTTTCCCTCTTCGGTGATGTCGTAGATCTTGGCGAAGAAGGCGGCATCCTCCTCGCCCAGGGTCTCGCGGATCTCCGCGAGGCTCCAGACATAGAAGCGGCCCTCCTCGCCCTCCGAATCCGCATCGAGGCTCGACGCGAAGGCGCCCTCCGGAATGGTCATCTCCCGCTGGAGCCAGGCGACGATGCCCTCGGCCGCGTCCCGGAAGAGGGCGCGGCCGGTTTCCGCATAGGCGAGGGCGTAGAGCTCCAGGAGCTGCGCATTGTCGTAGAGCATCTTCTCGAAATGCGGCACGAGCCAGCGCTCGTCGACGGAATAGCGGGCGAAGCCCCCGCCGAGGTGATCGTGGATGCCGCCGAGCGCCATCCGCTCGAGCGTCAGGAGAAAGCGCCTCTTCGCCTCCGCGTCGCCGCTGCGGCCCGCATAGCGGTAGAGATATTCGAGGAGCGGCGGGTTGGGGAATTTCGGGGCGCCCTGCAGGCCCCCGTTCTCCGTGTCGATCAGCTCGGAAAGCCGCAAGCCCATCCGGTCAAGATCGGCGAGGCCGAGGGTGCCGCCGTCGTCCCGCTCCACCTTGGCGAGGTGATGCTTGATCGCGTCCCGGTTCTTGAGGATCCGCTCCGGCTCGGCGTGATACAGGCGGCTGATCTCGCGCAGCACGCCGACGAAGCCCGGCCGTCCGAAGCGCGGCTCCTTCGGGAAATAGGTGCCGCCCCAGAACGGCTCGCCGTCCGGCGTCAGGAACATGGTGAGGGGCCAGCCGCCGGGTTCGCCCAGCAGGTGGAGCGCGCTCATGTAGACATGGTCCACGTCCGGCCGTTCCTCGCGATCGACCTTGATATTGACGAAGAGCTCGTTCATGACCGCCGCCACGTCGGGATCCTCGAAGCTCTCATGGGCCATCACGTGGCACCAGTGGCAGGCGGCATAGCCGATGGAGATCAGGATCGGCCTGTCGAGCCGCCTGGCCTCGGCCAGGGCCGCGGGACCCCATTCCCACCAATGGACAGGATTGTCCCTGTGCTGCAGAAGGTAGGGGGAGCTGGCCTCTTTCAGACGGTTCATCGTATCCGCTCCGGCGTCGAGACGGTCGATTCGGACCGGAACCGATCCTGACCGCGCCTCGATCTGTTAAGACTTCATCAACCATAAAGCCTCTTCGGTTCAACGAGGTTCACCCTCATGCGTTCGGACGACACCATCTTCGCCATCGCCTCCGGTCACGGCCGCGCCGCCGTGTGCCTGATCCGGATCAGCGGAAAGGAAAGCCGCGCCATCCTGGAGCGGATGGCGGGACAGGTGCCCGAGCCCCGGCGGGCCATCGTGCGGACCCTGAGCGATCCGGCGACCGGCGAGCCGCTCGATCAGGCGCTGGTCCTGTGGATGCCCGGTCCCCGGAGTTTCACCGGCGAGGATCAGGCGGAGCTGCACATCCATGGCGGCTTGGCAACCCGGGCGGCGGTGCTGCGCGCCCTCGGCTCCCTCGACAGCTGCCGTCCGGCGGAGGCCGGGGAGTTCACCCGCCGGGCCTTCCTCAACGGGCGGATGGACCTCTCGCAGGTGGAAGGCCTCGCCGACATCATCGATGCCGAGACGGAGGCGCAGCGCCGTCAGGCCATGCGCCAGCTCGGCGGACGGCTGGGACAGGCCGCCGAGGGCTGGCGCGAGAGCGTGCTCCAGGTTCTGGCCCTGCTGGAAGCGAGCCTCGACTTCTCCGACGAGGGCGATGTGCCCGAGGACCTGGAGGCGGAGATCCTCCGGATGATCGACCAGGTGAGGGAAGAGATCGGCCGGGTCATGGAGAACCGCAGCGGCGAGCGCCTGCGCGAGGGGCTGACCGTCGTGCTGGCGGGCCCGCCCAATGCGGGCAAGTCGACCCTGCTGAATGCGCTCGCCCGGCGGGACGTCGCCATCGTGTCGCCGATTGCCGGCACGACCCGGGACGTGATCGAGGTCCATTGCGACCTCGGCGGCCTGCCCGTGATCGTCGTCGATACGGCGGGCCTGCGCGACAGCGGCGACCTGATCGAGCAGGAGGGCGTCTCCCGCGCCCGCGCCCGGGCACAGGATGCGGATCTCGTGCTCTGGCTCGTGCCCCCGGAGGGGGACGAAAGCGCGCCGCCGCAGGCCCGCCGCATCCTTCGGGTCGGGACGAAGGCGGATCTGAACCGGGTCCGGTCCGATTGCGACCTGACGGTCGCGGCCGCCACCGGGGAGGGACTGCCGGAGCTGATCGCCCGCCTCGAAGCGGAAGCCTCGTCCCTGATGGGGCAGGGCGATGCCCTCGTGACGCGGGAGCGCCATCGGAGGGCCCTGGAGCGCGCCCATGCGGCCCTGGCCAGGGCGAAGGAGATGCTCGTGACCCATGGGCCGCTCGAGCTGGCGGCCGAGGAGGTGCGGCTCGCCGCCCGCGCCGTCGGGGAGATCACCGGCCGGGTGGATGTGGAGGACATGCTGGATCGCCTCTTCTCCAGCTTCTGCATCGGAAAGTGATCCGACTTGCCTGGGTGTCCTCTCCGGCGGCCCGCAGGACCGGGAAGGGGTTCCACTTACAGGCTCTATTGCGATGGGTCTCCTTCGACGGTCGCGACTTGAGCCCTCAGGATGAGGTGGGAGTTTGACGAGCCAGGCTTTGAGGCCAGCGGGAATGACAGCGGAGCTAAGTGAGGCGACGCTGGGTGCCCACGGTAACTTTGAATCGAATCTGTGAGACTCGCTTTTCGGCTGTTCACGAATCGGTGGAACGGTGCTGAATCGGCAGGGCACAGCCTGTGAATGGCATGTGCAGAACCGGGGGACGGTCCAGAATGTTTCACGTGAAACATTTTGCCCTTTTGACCTCCGGCGCTCGGGTCATTAGATCCCTGCGTATCGCGCGAAACAACGTGTTTTCGGTTTTCCGTGCCTGGCGTCTGCCCGGCAGGAAAAGGAGCCTTTCATGAACCAGGTGTTCGATGTGATCGTCGTGGGCGGCGGCCACGCGGGGTCCGAGGCGGCCGCCGCGTCGGCGCGCATGGGCGCACGCACGGCCCTCGTCACCCACAAGCTGGCGACCGTTGGCGCCATGTCGTGCAACCCGGCCATCGGCGGCCTCGGCAAGGGTCATCTCGTGCGCGAGATCGACGCCCTCGACGGGGTCATGGCGCGCATCGCCGACCGGGCCGGCATCCAGTTCCGTCTGCTGAACCGCCGCAAGGGCCCGGCCGTGCGTGGCCCCCGCACCCAGGCCGACCGCAAGCTCTACGCCCGTGCCATGCAGGCCGAACTGCAGCAGACTCCGAACCTCGCCATCGTGGAAGGGGAGGCGGACGATCTCGTGGTCCAGGATGGCCGCGTTACCGGGCTCCTGCTCACCGATGGACGGATCCTGACGGCGGGAGCCGTGGTCATCACCACCGGCACCTTCCTGTCGGGCCTGATCCATATCGGCGAGAAGAAGATCCCGGCCGGCCGCATGGGCGAGCGCCCGTCGCTCGGCCTGCCGAAGACCTTCGCGCGGCTCGGCTTCTCCCTCGGACGCCTGAAGACCGGCACTCCGCCCCGCCTCGACGGTCGCACCATCGACTGGGCCGGCGTGGACAAGCAGGCGGCGGACGACGAGCCGGTGCCGTTCTCCCTGCTCACCACCCGGATCGCGAACCCGCAGATCGAGTGCGGCATCACCCGCACAACGGCCAAGGTGCACGAACTGATCCGGGACAACCTGCACCGCTCGGCCATGTATTCCGGCGAGATCCAGGGCAGGGGGCCGCGCTATTGCCCGTCCATCGAGGATAAGGTCGTCCGTTTCGGCGACCGGGACGGACACCAGATCTTCCTGGAGCCCGAAGGGCTGGACGACATGACCGTCTATCCGAACGGGATTTCGACCTCCCTGCCGGAGGAGGTTCAGCTCGCGTTCCTGAAGCACATTCCGGGCCTGGAGAAGGTCCGGATGCTCCAGCCCGCCTATGCCATCGAGTACGATTACGTCGATCCGCGCAACCTGAATGCCGCACTCGAGACCAAGGTCGTGCAGGGGCTTTTCCTTGCGGGCCAGATCAACGGCACGACAGGCTATGAGGAAGCGGCCGCCCAGGGCCTGGTCGCGGGCCTGAACGCCGCCCGCCGGGCTGCCGGCCAGGACGGCATCGTGTTCGACCGGGCCGAATCCTATATCGGCGTGCTTGTCGACGACCTGATCACCCGCGGCGTGAGCGAGCCGTACCGCATGTTCACCTCACGGTCCGAGTATCGCCTGAGCCTGCGCATCGACAATGTGGACGAGCGCCTGACCGGCAAGGGCCTGGAAATCGGCTGCGTCGGCTCTGAGCGCGAGAGGCATTTCCAGCGCTCCCAGGAGGAGATCCGCGAGACGCGCCAGCGCCTCCAGGCCCTCACGCTGACGCCACAGGAAGCTTCCCGCCATGGTCTCGACCTGAACCAGGACGGCATCCGCCGCTCCGCTTATCAGCTCCTCTCCTATCCCAGCATCGGCTGGACGGACCTGGCACGGGTCTGGCCAGACCTTGCCGCCGTGAGCGGGCCGGTGCGCGAGCGGCTCGAAACGGATGCCACTTATGCGGTCTATCTCGACCGGCAGCAGGCGGACATTGCCGCCTATCGTCGCGACGAGGGCGTGGTGCTGGAAGAGAGCATCGACTTCCAGGGCCTCCCGGGCCTGTCGAACGAGATCAAGGCCAAGCTCGATCTGGTCCGTCCCAAGACCCTCGGGCAGGCGGCCCGGATCGAGGGCATCACGCCGGCGGCCCTGACGCTGCTCGCCGCCCATGCCCGCAAAGGGCAGGGCCGGAATCCCCGTTCGGTCGAGGCTTTGTCGTGACGAAACCCGCCTCGGTTACTGCCTCGGACCTGAATGTTTCACGTGAAACATTCGAGAAGCTCGAACTGCTGGAGCGCGAGCTTCGCCGCTGGCAGGCCATCAAGAACCTCGTCGGCCCGGCGACCCTCACTCAAATCTGGGATCGCCACATCGTCGATTCGCTCCAGCTTCTCGATCTCGCGCCCGAGGCCCGGACCTGGATCGACCTCGGTTCCGGCGCCGGATTTCCCGGCCTCGTTATCGCCATCGCGGGGGCGGAGAGGGGCCTTGAGGTTCACCTTGTCGAGAGCAATTCGCGCAAATGCGCCTTCCTCCGCCACATCGCCCGGCTGACCGGCGTGTCGGCGACAGTGCATGAAGCGCGGCTGGAAACCGTGGTGCCAAGCTTCGTCGGGAGGGCCGACGTGGTCTCCGCCCGCGCCCTCGCGTCGTTAAGCATGCTCCTGGATTGGACCGCCCCCTTGTTGAAAGCGGGGACAATGGGCCTGTTTCCCAAGGGTCGCGACGTTGAGATCGAATTGACCGAGGCCCAGAAAAAGTGGACATTCGAGGCAGAGATCCTGCCGAGCCTGACCGATTCCGAAGCCAGGATTCTTCGCATAACCTCCATCGAGAGCCATTCATGATGACCGACCGCAACGGACCCGAAGCAGGCGCGCGTGGCGTGAAGCCGCGCGTTCTCGTGCTCGCCAACCAGAAGGGGGGCGTCGGCAAGACCACGACGGCGATCAACCTCGGCACGGCGCTCGCCGCCATCGGCGAGCGGGTGCTGATCATCGACCTCGACCCGCAGGGCAATGCCTCGACCGGCCTCGGCATCGACCGGAAGAACCGCCAGGTCTCGACCTACCATGTCCTCGCCGGCGAAGCGTCGCTGGCCGAGAGCATCACCGAGACCGTGGTGCCCGGATTGTCGATCGCGCCCTCGACTCTCGACCTGCTCGGCGTCGAATTGGAGATCGCGAACGAGCGGAACCGGACACACCGGCTCCGGTCGGCGATCCAGGGCCTTTCGGCCTCTGAGGTAAGCGAACCTTTTACCTATATTTTGATCGATTGCCCGCCATCGCTCAATCTTTTGACCATCAATGCCTTGGCCGCTGCTGACGCGGTTCTGGTCCCCCTCCAATGCGAATTTTTTGCTCTGGAAGGCCTCAGCCAGCTGCTCAAGACGGTCGAGCAGGTCCGTTCAGCCCTCAATCCGGATCTCTCGATCCACGGCGTTGTGCTGACCATGTTCGACCCGCGCAACAACCTCTCGGGGCAGGTGGTGGCGGACGTGCGCGAGTTCATGGGCCCCAAGGTCTACGAGACCATGATCCCGCGCAACGTCCGCGTGTCGGAAGCGCCGTCCCACGGCAAGCCGGTCCTGCTCTACGACCTGAAATGCGCGGGCTCGCAGGCCTATCTCCGTTTGGCATCAGAAGTCATTCAGCGTGAACGCGCCCTGCGCGCGGCTTGAGAAATTTGAGAGAGACAATGGCAGAAGAAGGTAAGTCGCGCCTGGGCCGTGGATTGGCCGCCCTGATCGGCGAGGTCGGGGACGAGATGGGCAATCTCGAGCGCAAGGGCTTCGTGCCCCGCTCGGTGCCGGTGGAGTTCCTGCGCCCGAACCCGCGCAACCCGCGCAAGCGGTTCGAGGAGGACGACTTGCAGGAGCTGACCCAGTCGATCAAGGATCGCGGCATCATCCAGCCCATCGTGGTGCGGTCGATCCTCAACAACAACCAGGAATTCGAGATCGTCGCCGGCGAGCGCCGCTGGCGCGCGGCGCAGAAGGCCGGCTTGCACAAGGTGCCGGTGGTCGTCGTCACGATCGACGACAAGACCTCGCTCGAATACGCGATTCTGGAGAACGTCCAGCGCTCCGACCTCAACCCTATCGAGGAATCGGAAGGCTATTCGCGCCTGATGGTCGAGTTCTCCTACACGCAGGAGAACCTCTCGAAGATCATCGGCAAGAGCCGCAGCCACATCGCCAACATGCTGCGCCTCGCCGATCTGCCGGTCGGGGTGCGCAAGCTCCTGATGGAGCGCAAGCTCACGGCCGGGCATGGCCGCGCGCTCCTGTCCGTGAAGGACCCGATCCAGGTCGCCAAGCGCATCCTCGACGAGGGCCTGAGCGTGCGCCAGGTCGAGGAGATCGCCCAGACCGACAACGCGACGCCCGACAAGGCCGAGAAGGCGGCCAAGCCCGCCAAGGGGGAAAAGGACCCGGACACGCGGGCGCTCGAAAAGGCCCTTCAGGACGTGCTCGGCCTCACCGTCAGCATCGACCACAAGGGCAAGGGCGGCGAATTGCGCATCAAGTACAAGACCCTGGAGCAGCTCGACGGCCTCTGCCGGCGGTTGAATCCGTAATTCAATAATCCGCCCACGTCACCCAACCTCATCTTGAGAGTCTGGCTCGAAAAGCGCCGGCAGGCTCTCCTCCCCACAAGGGGGAGGGAAACAGATCTGCGCCTCGCAACGAATGACAAGCCGGGCTTCCAGGATCAGGGTTGAGTTTCTGTAAAAAGAAAGCAGCCGACGTCTACCGCCGCGCCGCCCGCGCGATGTCGAGCAGGGTCTTGGCCGCAATCGTATCGTCGAGATCGGCCATGCGGCGCGTTTGCAGAAGGCTCGCCTGAAGCAGGGCAATGGCGCTCTTGAGGCTGTCGCTGGTCCAGCGCTGGAGGTGGCGCTCGACCAGGGGTTTGCGCCGGAAATGCAGGCTGCGCATGGCTTCCATCACCGCCGGGATCGGGCGACCTTCCTCTACGGAAAGTCTGGCGGTGAGCAGCATCAGCGCGTGGCGCAAAGCAGCGCCGAGCAGCACGGATGCATTCACACCCTCGGCCGCGAGCCGCCGGGAGCCGGTTTCCAGCCCGGTGCCCTCGCCCGCGAAGGCGGCATCGACCACCGCGTCCATGGCGAGGCTCGAGACGTCGCTCATGATCGCGTCCACGTCGGCCAGCGTGATCTCGCGCTGGCCGTGGGCATAGAGCATGAGCTTGGCGAGCTCGCCGCGGGTTGCGAGCCGGTCGCCGCCGAGGCTTGCGATCAGGGCCGTCCTGGCCTCGCGCTGGATCGAAAAGCCGCTGGCCTTCAGGGTGTCGTCGACGACGGTGCCGAGGTCGCGGCCAGTATCGGCGTAGCAGGGCAGGGCAAGCGCCTTCTGCGAACGTTCGCAGAGCGTCCGCAGCGGCGAGGATTTCTGGAGATCGCCGCCCTCGATGACGATGACCGTATCCTGCAGCTCGCCCTTGAGGACCGCATCGACGGCCGGCGCGATGTTGCGCGAGGTGGATTTCACCCAGATGGCGCGCTTGCTCCCGAACAGGCCCATGGTCCCGGCCTCGTCGGCGAGGCGGGCGGGATCGGCCGCGATGTCGTCGCCGTCGATCCGGATGAGCTGGAAGGGATCGGCCGGATCGTCCACCGAGCGCTCGGCCACGAGGCGGGCGCGCTCGTTGATCAGGCCCATGTCGGGCCCGTAGAACAGGAAAATGCCGATGCGCGGATCGGGGCGGCGCAGCGCCCCTTCCACGTCATTCGCTTTGACGGCGACCATTGTCTCAACTTGTGGTCGCGAGCGCCGCCGACAACCGGGTCCTCACCTGCTGGGCCAGATCCTTGGCGAGCCTGATCTCCGCGTCCCGGGCCGCCCGGATATTGGCGAAGCGCTGCGGGAACCGGTCGAAGCTCGTCGACGAGGTCGCGGTGCCCTGCGTGACGACCGTCTTTCCGTCTAGGCTCGTCAGCGTGTAGGTCAGGGTGCCGCCGACGATGACCGAGCTCGCCGTGCCGGTCTCGATATCGACCACCGGGCTCGACTGGGTTTCCCGGAGGGACAGGCGCAGCCGGTAGCGCTTGGGCGTGTCCGATCCCGAGCCGTTGAGGACGTAGACCAGCTCGCTGCGCAGGTAATGGCCCGTATTGGCGAGCGATTGCGGCCAGTCGATGTCCGGCACCTCGATGGAGGCCAGCACCGTCTGGAGCGACTCGCCGGAGGCGGTCGGGCCGTAGAGCGGACGGAAGCACGCGGACAGGCCGAGAGACAGGCCTGCCACGACAACGACGGAGGCGAGGCCTTTCAGGTTAAACGACGACATTCACGATCCTTTGGGGAACGACGATGAACTTGCGGGCGGGCTTCCCGTCCATAGCCTTCTGCACCGCCTCGAGCGAGAGCACGGCCGCCTCGATGGTAGCCTGATCCGCATCGCGGGCAACCGAGACGTCGGCGCGCTTCTTGCCGTTGATCTGCACCGGCATGGTGACCGTGTCCTCGACCAGCAGCGACCGGTCGACCTGAGGCCAGGCCGTCTCGGAGACGAGGCCGGACTGGCTTAAGGATTCCCAGCATTCCTCGGCGAGATGCGGCATCATCGGGGCGAGCAGCTGCACGAAGATGCGCCCGGCCTCGACGAAGGCGGCGTTCACGCC
Organism: Pseudomonadota bacterium; assembly: GCA_023386155.1. GTDB lineage: Bacteria > Pseudomonadota > Alphaproteobacteria > Rhizobiales > Beijerinckiaceae > Microvirga. Next base: position 16,364 of record JAEWKH010000071.1, on the reverse strand, counting down.
CGGCTCGTCGCCGGTCTTGGCCTGGCTCGCCAGATCCTGCAGGGAGTTCGCGAGCTCGTAGAGATGGGCGACGCAGCGGTTGAAGCGCAGGCGCTCCACATCGTCCTCGACGGCCGCGAGCGCCTTATGGGCGGCCTTGCGCACGGCGGTGGCGACCGGGCCGTCACCCGGAGCGCCCTCGGCGCCGCCGATACGCTCGGCGATCTCGCCCACGAGGCGCCACACGCGCTGCACGAAGCGGCCCGCGCCCTGCACGCCTTCCTCGGTCCAGATCACGTCGCGCTCCGGCGGCGAGTCGGAGAGCATGAACCAGCGGGCGGTGTCGGCCCCGTAGGACGCGATGATCTCGTCGGGATCGACCGTGTTCTTCTTCGACTTCGACATCTTCTCGATGGAGCCGATCTCCACCGGGGCGCCGGTCTCCACATGGAAGGCCTTGCGCTGCGTGCCCTGCGTCTCGAAGCGCACGTCGGAGGGCAGCACCCAGCCGCCGCTCTGGTCCTTGTAAGTCTCGTGCACCACCATGCCCTGCGTGAACAGGCCCGCGAAGGGCTCGTCCAGGCCGGCATGGCCTGTCTTCTTCATCGCGCGGGTGAAGAAGCGCGAGTAGAGCAGGTGCAGGATCGCGTGCTCGATGCCGCCGATATACTGGTCGACCGGCAGCCAGGCATCGACCGTGGCACGATCCACCGGCCTGTCGGTCAGGGTCGGGTCCGTGAAGCGGGCGAAGTACCAGGACGAGTCCACAAAGGTGTCCATGGTGTCCGTCTCACGCCGGGCCTTACCGCCGCATTGCGGGCAGTCCACGTGCTTCCAGGTCGGGTGGCGGTCGAGCGGGTTGCCCGGAACGTCGAAGGTCACATCCTCCGGCAATACAACCGGAAGTTGGCCCTTCGGCACCGGCACGACGCCGCATTCATCGCAATGGATGACCGGGATCGGGCAGCCCCAGTAGCGCTGGCGCGAGATGCCCCAGTCGCGCAGGCGGAAATTCACCTTGCGCTCGGCCACCGCATGGTTGCCGCGGGTCTGCGTCTCCAGGCGGCGGGCGACCTCCTCCTTGGCCTCCGCGATGGTCATGCCGTCGAGGAAGCGGGAATTGATCATCCGGCCGTCGCCGTCATAGGCCTCGTCCGTGATGACGAAGCTCTGCGGGTCCACGTCCGGCGGGCAGACGACGGGCGTGTTGCCCAGGCCGTACTTGTTGACGAAGTCCAGGTCGCGCTGGTCGTGCGCCGGGCAGCCGAAGATCGCGCCGGTGCCGTATTCCATCAGGATGAAGTTTGCCACATAGACCGGCAGCGTCCAGTCCGGGTCGAACGGATGCTCGGCCCGGATGCCCGTGTCGAAGCCGAGCTTCTCGGCCTTGTCGATGGTCTCCTGGGCGGTGCCCATGCGCTTGCATTCCTCGATGAAGGCGGCAAGCTCGGGGTTCTTCTCGGCCGCGGCCTTCGCCAGCGGATGATCGGGCGCGACGGCCATGAACTTCGCGCCGAACAGGGTGTCGGGGCGCGTGGTGTAGATCTGTAGCTCGGTCTCGCCGTTCGGCACCGTCTCCGGCTTCAGGGCGAAGCGGACCAGCAGGCCCTCCGAGCGGCCGATCCAGTTGCGCTGCATCAGGCGCACCTTCTCGGGCCAGCGGTCCAGGGTGTCGAGCCTGCTGTCGAGATCCTCCGCGAAATCGGTGATCTTCAGGAACCACTGGGTCAGCTCGCGCTGCTCGACCAGGGCGCCGGAGCGCCAGCCGCGCCCGTCGATCACCTGCTCGTTGGCGAGAACGGTGTGATCGACCGGATCCCAGTTCACCTTGGCGGTCTTGCGGTCGACGAGCCCGGCCTCCAGGAAGTCCAGGAACATGCGCTGCTGGTGCTTGTAATAGCTCGGATCGCAGGTCGCGATCTCACGGCTCCAGTCGATGGCCAGGCCCATGGATTGCAGCTGGGCCCGCATGGTCGCGATATTGGCATAGGTCCATTCCTTCGGGTGGACCTTGTTCTGCATGGCGGCGTTCTCAGCCGGCATGCCGAAAGCGTCCCAGCCCATGGGATGGAGTACGTTGAAGCCCTTGGCGCGCTTGTAGCGGGCCACCACGTCGCCCATGGCGTAGTTGCGCACGTGGCCCATGTGGATGCGCCCCGACGGATAGGGGAACATCTCAAGCACGTAGTATTTCGGACGCGGGTCGTCGTTCTTCGTCCTGAACAGGTCGCGGTCGTTCCAGACCTTCCGCCATCTCAGCTCGGCTTCCTTGGCGTTGTAGCGCTCGGGCCTCATTTTTCTCAATACATCCGTCTTTTCGAGCAGGAACGGCTCCCGCTCTCTTGTTCCTGTGCTCGCATGATCCTATCGGTGAACCGGCATCCCCTTCACCGGATCATGCTTCTCGCGATTCAAGCGGCTTGCGCCGCCACGTTGCGGCGGACTAGGACACAGCTCTCCGGCGCGGTCAACGGTTTCGCGTGAGAGAGGCGGCTTTAAGAGGATTCCATGAACGAGAACAGCGCTGTCGAGGGCTTGGAACAGGTGCGGGCGAGCATCCGGCGCGCGGCCTCGGATTATGGCCGCGACCCGTCCTCGATCACCCTCGTGGCGGTCTCGAAGACCTTTCCGGCCGAGGCCGTCGAGCCGGTGCTCGCCGCCGGCCAGCGGGTCTTCGGCGAGAACTACGTGCAGGAGGCCAAGGCCAAGTGGCCGGCCCTGCGCGAGCACTATCCGGGCGTGGAGCTCCACATGATCGGCCCGCTCCAGTCCAACAAGGCCAGGGAGGCGGTGGAGCTCTTCGACGTGATCCACACCCTCGACCGTCCCTCCCTCGCCCAGGCGCTGGCCAAGGAGATCGCCAGGCAGGGAAAGAGGCCGCGCCTGCTGGTCCAGGTGAACACCGGCGAGGAGCCGCAGAAGGGCGGCGTGATCCCCGGCGAGGTCGACGCCTTCCTCGAGGCCTGCCGCAGCCAGTATGGCCTGGAGATCGAGGGCCTCATGTGCATCCCGCCGGCCGAGGACCCGCCGTCGCCCCATTTCGCCCTGCTCAACACCATCGCCGGGCACCATGGCCTGAAATGGCTCTCCATGGGCATGAGCGCCGATTTCGACGCCGCGATCCAGCTCGGCGCCACCCATGTGCGGGTGGGCAGCGCGATTTTCGGAGTAAGAACCAAGAATGCGTAAAGAGCCCCCGGCGGCGAGATCATGCACGGGGTCGAAGCGGCGAAGGCTAGGCGCTTTGTGTTGTGGAGGCTTGCGCTTCCTCAAGCAGCCAATCACGAAAGGCCAGCACACTCGGAGGGCTGTCTTCGGGCTCCGGCTGGACGAAGTAATAGGTGTCGCCCGGTACTATCGCATCCGGGCAGGGTAGTGCGAGACGCTGGAGAGCGAGGTCGTCCTCGATCATGATCAGATCGGCAATGGCGATTCCTCGTCCCGATTCCGCAGCACGTAGGGAAAGGTCGAGGGTGGCGAACATCTCGCCACGATCGGTATCGAATAACCCGCCGTCCCAATTCGATGCCCAGCGATGCCAGTCACCTGGGCTTGGCGGGCTATAATGGGAGTGCAGGAGCTGCAAGGCCGTAAAGTCGCTGGCCTGCTTCAGGGGACCATGTCTGTCCAGAAAGTCCGGAGAGCAGACCGGCGTCAGCCGTTCCGTCATGACGGGGGTGAGGCAAGCCTCAGGCCATGAGGCACGACCATAGATGATGCCCACATCGTATCCCTGGTCCTTCGGCTCAAAGTTATACCAGGCCAGACTGACCTCGATCCGCCATTCGGGATGACGGGTCTCGAAGCGCGAGAGCCGCGGCACAAGCCAGCGAATGCCGAATGTCGAAGCAACGTTGATCCTCAATCGCTCGGAGGATTGAGTGAGGTGCTCCACGCCACTCGAAATCAAATTGAGCGCTTCCCGTAGGGTCGAAGCCAAGGCCTGACCTTTCGACGTGAGAATGAGGCCGCGATGAACCCGCCGAAATAATGGAATGCAGAGTTCCTCCTCCAGCAGCCGGATCTGCCGGCTCACCGCGCTCTGGGTCACATGCAGCTCATCGGCTGCCGCGTTCATGCTGCCGAGCCGCGCAACGGCTTCAAAGGTTTTCAGCGCGTTGAGGGAAGGAAGGCGGGGCACGGGTTCATATGAGTTTTTGTCAATCTTAGCTTCAGGATAAACCGTTTGAAGTCTATGTAAACATGAGAAAAATAGGCAGCCTCCCACATCAGGAGGCTGAGCATGAATCATGTGAGTTTATGGGGTGCTGTAGCCTCCCGCTGCCACCGAGACCGCCATTCCAGGCTAGAAGAGCGGCGAACGCGTCACATGCGGCGCGAGCTGGAGCGTCTTTTATCCCTCGGAGATTATCTCATCCAAGACATTGGTCTGGACCCAAAGGGGGTTCGAGAATGGCTGGAGAATGAAAGCGGGGAGACACGTTATGAAAGCAATTGCATCCCTCGCTTTCCCAGGATCACGGGCGTAAGACCAGCTTAAGCCTTCTCGCTGTCCAGCATGGCCATCTGGGCAGCGGGGTAGCGCTCGCCTGAGGCGGCGCCTTTCGGGACGATCCGCTCGATGGTGGCGAGATCCTCCGCCGTCAGTGTCACGTCGAGGGCGCCGAGAGCCTCGTGCAGCCGGTCGCGGCGGCGGGCGCCGATGAGCGGGACGATGTCCTCGCCCTGCGCGGCCACCCAGGCGATGGCGATCTGGGCGACGCTGACGCCCTTGGCCTCGGCCAGGCGCCTCAGGCCCTCGACCAGCGCCAGGTTCTTCTCGACATTGCCCTCCTGGAAGCGCGGGCTCAGCTTTCGGAAATCGCCCTTGCTTTCGGATCCCTTCTCCCAATGGCCGCTGATCAGGCCCCGCGAGAGCACCCCATAGGCCGTGATGCCGATGCCTAGTTCGCGGCACACGGGCAGGATGCTCTCCTCGATGCCGCGCGAAATCAGGGAATACTCGATCTGTAGATCGACAATCGGGTGCACGCCGGCCGCCCGGCGGATGGTGTCGGGGCCCACCTCCGAGAGGCCGATATGGCGCACATAGCCCGCCTTCACCATATCGGCGACGGCCCCGACGGTGTCCTCGATCGGCACGTCCGGATCGAGCCGCGCCGGACGGTAGATGTCGATATGATCGACCCTCAGGCGTTGCAGGGTATAGGCGAGGAAGCTTTTGACGGCTTTGAGCCGGGCGTCGTAGCCGAGCCAGTTCCCGGCCGGATCGCGCAGGGCGCCGAACTTGACGCTGATGAGGGCCCGGTCGCGGTTGCGGCCCTGAAGCGCCTCGCCGATCAGCATCTCGTTATGGCCCATCCCGTAGAAATCGCCCGTGTCGAGCAGGGTGATTCCGGCCTCCAGGGCCGCATGGATGGTGGCGATGCTTTCGGTCCTGTCCGCCGGTCCGTACATGCCCGACATGCCCATGCAGCCGAGTCCGAGCGCGGACACGGAGGGGCCGGCTTTTCCCAATTGACGGTGTTGCATTGCGTTATTCCTGAATTGAGGCGAGCGCCATTCCGCTCGCGTGAACGAAATATGCTCGCTTCCTGTCCGTGCGATAATCCGGCATAACCAGAACGGGCTGTTTGGATTTTCGAACAATGAGCCGAACAATGAGCGATGTGGACCTCGCGGATCTCGATGCTTTCGCCGCGGTGGCGCGGGCGCGGAGCTTCCGCAGCGTGGCCCGCCTGCGCGGCGTCTCGGCCTCGTCCCTGAGCGAGGCGCTGCGGCGCCTGGAGGCGCGGCTCGGCGTGCGGCTCCTGAACCGGACCACCCGCAGCGTCACGCCGACGGAGGCAGGCCAACGGCTGCTGGAGCGCCTGGGGCCCGCCCTGAGCGAGGTCGCCGCCGCCCTCGATGCGGTCAACGGCTTTCGCGATTCGCCGACCGGGACATTGCGGCTCAACGTCCCGACGGCGGTGGCCCGTCTGGTGATGCCGCCCCTCATCGGGCCGTTCCTCGCCGCCCATCCGGGCATCAGCCTGGAGGTGATCGCCGAGGACAGCTTCGTCGATGTCCTGGCGGCCGGTTTCGATGCGGGCATCCGCTACGACGAGCGGCTGGAGAAGGACATGATCGCCGTGCCCATCGGGCCCCGCACGCAGCGCTTCATGGTCGCCGGCGCGCCGGCCTATTTGGCCGTTCACGGAAGGCCTTCGCACCCGAAGGATGTCCTGAACCACGCCTGCATCCGGCACCGCTTCGCCAGCGGGATCATGCACCCCTGGGAATTCGAGCGCGACGGCGAGACCGTGAAGATCACGCCCACCGCCCGGGTGATCGCCAACAGCATCGACCTGGAGATCGCCGCCGCGATCCAGGGTCTCGGCCTGATCGCGACCTTCGCGGGATTTGTCGACAATGAACTGAAGCGCGGCGCTCTCGAGCCGGTGCTCGAGGATTGGCAGCAGCCCTTCTCCGGCCCCTTCCTCTACTACCCGAGCCGCCGCCACATGCCCGCGCCCCTGCGCGCCTTCGTGGACTTCATCAAGAAGCGAAGCAGTCTCGAGATTGCACACGCAGCACATTCCGGTTAAGTTTACCGCCTCGATCAACGTTCGAACCAGGGAGGGCTGCATGATTGAAGCGATGTATCAACGCAAGTTCGGCCCCTGGCACGCCCTGCAGCAGCTTGTTGCAGGGCCGGCCATCGAACGGATCTGAGGGCGGGATTTTTAAGCCGCATTTTCAAACGCAAAACCGGTTTCCACTTTTGCTGAAGATGCTCGCCCCGTCTCCATCTCATCCTGGTCAGCTCTGAACGGTTCAATCGCGCCCACGGCTCCGCAAGGATCCCGCGCGTCCGGCACGTTCCAGACTTTTCGCGCCTCGAAGGCTTCGGCCCGGGCGCGCCGTACCAGTGAGATACTCCCATGGCTTCCTTGAGCCTTCGCAATGTCACCGTCATCGCCTCCACGCCCCTGTTCCGAAACCTGAACCTCGTCATCGGCGAGGGCGACCGCCTCGGGCTCGTCGCCGCCAACGGCGCCGGCAAGTCGACCCTCCTCAGATGCCTCGCCGGGCTCGCCGAGCCGACCGAGGGAGAGATCGTCCGCTCGCGGGGCCTGCGCGTCGCCCTCGTGGAGCAGGACGTTCCCGCCCGTCTCAGCGACCTGTCCCTGCACGACGTGCTGCTCCAGGCCCTGCCGCCCGACGAGCGCGAGGGCCAGGCATGGCGCGTCGACATGGTGCTCGACGAATTCGGGACGCCGGCCGAGCTGCGCGATCTCCCGATGCGCGCGCTCAGCGGTGGCTGGCAGCGGCTCGCACTGATCGCCCGCGCGTGGATCACCGAGCCGGACCTGCTGCTGCTCGACGAGCCCACAAACCATCTCGATCTCGAAAAGCTCTTCAAGCTGGAAGCCTGGATCAACGCGGCGGGCTATACGGCCCCCATCGTGGTGGCGAGCCACGACCGCGACTTCCTCGATGCCTGCACGACGAAGACCCTGTTCCTGCGGCCGGAGGAATCCGTCTCCTTCGCGCATCCCTACCGGCGCGCCCGCGCGCTCCTCGACGCGCACGATGCGGCGGCGCAGACGCAGCGGGACAGGACCCTGCGCGAGGCGAAGCGCCTTCGCCAGAGCGCCTCGGCGCTGCGCAATGTCGGCATCAACAGCGGCAGCGACGCCGCGCAGGTGAAATCCGCCCAGATCAGGCGCCGCGCCGAGGCGCTGGAACAGTCCGCGCGCGCGGTGCATCGGGAACGGCCGGGCGAGATCAGGCTCGCCAATCGCGGCACCCATGCGCGGGTGCTCGTGGCGCTGGAGAACGTCACCGTGCAGGCGCCGGACGGGCGCAGGCTCTTCGCGGTGCCGAAGCTCGATGTCGCCCAGGGCGACCGGATCGTGGTGCTCGGCCGCAACGGCGCGGGCAAGTCGCAGCTCGTCCGCCTGCTGCACGCGGCGATGCATGAGCCCGATGGATTCTCCGGCATCCGCGTGAGTCCGAGCCTCGCCCTCGGCCATGTGGATCAGGACATGGCGCAGCTGCCCGGGACAAGCACCGCGCACGACTTCATCCTGTCGCGTTTCCGCCTCGGCGATCAGCGCAGCCGGGCCGTGCTGGCGGAGGCGGGCTTCTCTCTGGAGAGGCAGGGCCTGCCCATCGCAAAACTCTCGCCGGGCCAGAAGGCGCGGCTCGGCCTGCTCGTCCTGCGCCTGTCGGAGCCGAATTTCTACCTCATGGACGAGCCCACCAACCACGTGGACATCCCGGGCCGCGAGCAGCTCGAATTGGAAATCCTCGACCAGCAGGCCACCTGCATCGTCGTGTCCCACGACCGCAGCTTCGTCCAGACCGTCGGCACGCGCTTTCTGCTCATCGACAAGGGCAGGCTGCGCGAGATCGACGACCCGGGGGTGTTTTATGAGAGCGTGATCGGGTGAGGGGGTGGATTAACCCACGATCTCGATCCGAGTCTTCGGCCCGATCCGCTCCAGGAGCCGCCGGATCATGCGCTTCTCGACGGCCACGCAGCCCTCGGTGGGCAGGAAGCCCGGGCGGGCGAGGTGGAGGAAGATGGCGCTGCCGCGGCCTTTTTGGATGGGGCCGCGGTTCCAGGCGATGTCCAGCACCACGTCGTAGAGGTGGTCGTCCCGCCACATCTTTTCATGGCTGGTCGGGCAGGGCAGGGGAACGAGGCGGTTGTAGCGCCGGTCCCTTACATCATCGGACCAGCCGTCCGCCGGGCGGATCGGCCTCAAAGGAAGGCCCGTCCGGGGACGGGGGCCGTGATCGGCGCGGTAGAAGGCCTGCAGGATCCTGAAGCGCCCGACCGGCGAGGCGCCGTCGCCCTCGCGCTTGGGCCGCCGGGGCCCCGAGCGCCCCAGGGCGCAGGGCATGACGAGATTGCCGGCCTCAAGGCGCCCGCGCCGGTGGTCGAGCGGGGAGCGGAAGACGCGGATGACATTGACGCGAGAGAGTTTCATGGGCAGTGGAAGGGACGGAAGGTCCCTCTTGTTGTCAAGCTGGGAATGACTACTCTTATGCGTCGAGCATGATCCGAAGCTCAAGGCTCGCGCCGGCCGGCGCATCCGACGATGCACCAAAGGCCAGGCTGCGTTTTTCGGTCGGGATCATGCGCGGTGACAAGGGGGCGGACGAACCGGCTCGAGGCTCGAGCGGTTTTTCGCCTCCCCAAGGCCGCCCTAAGCGACTTTTGCAGTTCATCGTGTGAAGGGTTTGAGATGTCGAATGCCAGCCGCCTCCTCGTCGTCGATGACGATCAGGACCTGCGCGACACCCTAGCCGAACAGCTCGGATTCTATGACGAGTTCCAGGTCGCGACCGCCGAGACGGCCACGCAGGCCATCGAGGCCGTGAAGGGCGACCGGGTCGATCTCGCCATCATGGATGTGGGCCTGCCCGACATGGACGGGCGCGAGGCGGTCAAGGTCATGCGCCAGAACGGCTTCCGCAGCCCGATCATCATGCTCACCGCCCAGGGGTCCGATACCGATACGGTCATGGGCCTGGAGGCCGGGGCCAACGACTACGTGGTCAAGCCCTTCAAGTTCGCCGTGCTGCTCGCCCGCATCCGGGCGCAGCTGCGCCAGTACGAGGCGAGCGAGGACGCGGTGTTCCAGATCGGCCCCTACATCTTCCGCCCGGGCTCGAAGCTGCTCACCACCGACAAGGGGTCCAAGCTCAAGCTGACGGAAAAGGAGACGGCGATCCTGCGCTATCTCTACCGCGCCGGCCAGGCCGTGGTCGGGCGCGACACCCTGCTCACCGAGGTCTGGGGCTACAATTCCAACGTCACGACCCACACCCTCGAGACGCATATCTACCGCCTGCGCCAGAAGATCGAGTCCGACCCGTCCAATGCGAGCATCCTGGTGACCGAGCCCGGCGGCTACAAGCTGATCCCTTAAGAACCCATGGCGCTCGACGACGACATCGCGGTTTTGAGCCAGGCTCCGCTGTTCAACCTGCTGGAGCGGGATGCCCTGCGCCTCGTCGCCTTCGCGTCGGAGAGCCGGAGCTACCGGGAAGGGGACGTGCTGTTCAAAAGGGGCGACCGCTCCGACGGCGGCTATGTGGTGAGCCGCGGGACCATCGCGCTCGATGCCCGCGAGGACGGCGCGCCGGAGGCCTTTCTCGCCGGTCCGGGTTCCCTGATCGGGCAGGCGGCCCTGTTCGCCCGCGTCGAGCGCCGCGCCACCGCCACGGCCCGCGAGCCCTCGTCCATCATCCGCGTGACGCCGAGCCTCATGCGCCGGGTGCTCGAGGAGTTCCCGGACGCCGCCGCGGCGATTCAGGACGCGATGGCCGAGGAGCTCGTCCGCCTCACGGAAGGCCTGGAGCGGGTGCGCCAACAGCTCATCGCCATCGACGGCGAGGACATCCCGGCGAAGGCGCCGGACGAGGATCGCTGATCTTCAAGCGCGCATGAAAGCGCAATCTTTCTGACTCGGAGCCGGTTGGTTACGAACGGCAGATCGATGCTCTTTGACCTATCGGAAAGAGCCTGCGGAGCGAGCAGCCGGATAGGAATTGATTTTTTATAACGTTTTCCTTCTAAGTGAGAGGAACGCAGAAATCTCTTCCGAAAGGCGGGACCGCCATGAATCTCCCCCTGTCCGCTCCACTGGCAACCGAGACGAATCTGCTCGGCCTCAATATCGATCACTTCTTCGTGCCCGCCGCTACGGCAGGCGTGGGCGTCCCGGTGCTGATCGACAAGGACGGCGACGCCCAGGTCACGCTCGCCGACGGGGCGGCGATCGCGCAGCTTCGATTCTTGACCGATGCGGACGCCACCCTCGGCATCAAGCTCACGCCAGGTGTGGTCGAGATTTCAACGACGTCGCTCGAGGCCGGCAGCGCGATCAGGATCGATGGCGTCACCATCGGAACCGTGGACTCTTACGAGGGCAACAGGCTCATCGTCGAGTTTATGGGGGCGGGATCCCCTGAAGGGATCGAGGCCCTGAGGGTTGCGGCGGAGAAGCTCATCAGGGCCCTCACCTTCACCGATCATCTTGCAACCTCGCCGTCGCCTGAAAGATCGGTGTCTCTCGTCATCCTCGACAGCAACGACGGTGGTGACGACGCGACACTGTTTGCGGCGGACCGCATCTTGGGCGATGCGGCCGACAACATCATCGAGATTGAAAGTGGCCAGCTCAGCTGGGGTGACGAGATCGACGGAGGGGCCGGCGCAGACACGCTGAAGCTGAAAACCGGTGGAACGGCAAGTTTCACCTTTCTCAGCAAGTTCGAGGGCATTGAAACCATTCTCGGATCGAGTGGAAACGATACGATCTACATATCAGACGGCCAGATCGCGAAAATCGACAGGATCGACGGCGGCGGCCAGGCGGAAGACAGGCTGCATATCAGCGGCGAGACCATCGATCTTCGCGGGATCGAGATCGGCGGTTTCGCGAAGGTCACATATGGGGGGGTCGGCACGACGATCATCGTCGACAACCTGTCGATAGCAAGATTGCTCTATGCGGACCTGGCCGAAGGTGACACGCTGACGGTTGCAGGCGGCATCCTGACGGATGCCGAGCGACGGGAGCTGCATGAAAAAGGCATCGACTTCGTCACGAACAACGGGCGGACGACGAAATGGTCCGATGTCGAGGGTTCGACGCCGACGATGCCTACGATTCCGACAACTGACAAAGCTCTGGTGCTGATTGGAACGAAGGGGCGCGATGTGCTGACCGGTGCTGGTGGCAACGACACGCTGAAAGGGGCGAGCGGCAACGACGTGCTGACCGGCGGGGCGGGTGCGGATGTGTTCGTGTTCAACACGGCGCTCGGCAAGGGCACCACGCCGAGGAACCAGAACAAGAAGGTCAACTTCGACACGATCACCGACTTCAAGCCGGGCGAGGACAAGATCTGGCTCGACAACAGGATCTTCAAGAAGCTCGGAAAGGGATCGGAAGCAGCCCCTTCCGCCCTGAACAAGAAGTTCTTCAAGCTGACGAAGGCGACGGATGCCAACGACTACGTCATCTACAAGAAGGGCATCGTGTCTTATGACGCCGACGGCTCCGGCACGCGCTACAAGCCGGTCGAGATCATCAAGATCGCCAACAAGGCCAAGCTGACCGCCGGCGATTTTCTCGTGGTGTGAGGGCTCGCGCAATTTCCCTCCCTACAAGGGGGAGGAGGGTTACCAGCGCTTGATGAGTCGGTCTCTGTGGGTGACGGAGCAAATCCCGGCCGTGCCGTTCGATCGGGACGCGAGGGATTGCCCCCTCACGCGGCCTTCACGTCGTTCAGGAAGACGTCGACCTCGCGGCTGAGGTTTTCCGCGTAGCGGGCGAGTTCCTGGGCCGCGCCGAGGACCTGCGTCGCTGCGGCTCCGGTCTCGCCGGCGCCGTGCTTCACGCTGTCGATGCTGTCCGTCACCTGGCCGGTGCCGCGGGCGGCCTCCTGCACGCTGCGCGAGATTTCGCCCGTCGTGGCATCCTGCTCCTCCATGGCGGCCGCGATGCCGGTGGAGATGGATGAGATCTGGTCGATGATCGTCTGGATGCCGTGGATCGCCCCGACGGCTTCCTGCGTCGCGCCCTGGATCTGTGCGATCTGCGAGCCGATCTCCTCGGTCGCCCTGGCGGTCTGGGTCGCGAGGTTCTTCACCTCGGAGGCCACCACGGCGAAGCCCTTGCCCGCCTCGCCGGCGCGCGCCGCCTCGATGGTCGCGTTGAGCGCCAGGAGGTTCGTCTGGGCGGCCAGGTTGTTGATCAGCGTGATCACGTCGCCGATGCGCTCGGCGCTGCTGGACAGGGCCTGGACGATGCCGTTGGTCCGCTTGGCGTTCTCCACCGCCTCGAAGGAGATCTGGGACGACTGTGTGACCTGCCGGGCGATCTCCCGGATCGAGATCGCCATCTCCTCAGTCGCGGCCGCGACGGTCTGCACGCTGCTCGAGGTCTGCTCGGCGGCGGCCGCCACGCTGACGGATTGCTGGTTGGTCCGGTCGGCCGTGTCCGTCATGGTCCGGGCGGTCGCCTCCATCTCCGAGGCCGCGGTGGCGAGCCCCTGGGTGAGGGCCGAGACATTGGCCTCGAACTGGCGCGTCAGCGCGTCGAGCTTCAGGGCGCGCTGCATCTTGGCGTCGCTCTCCGCCGCCTGCTCGACGGAGAGACGCTGGCGCTCGACCGTGTTGTCGCGGAAGATCTCCACGGCGCGGGCCATCTCGCCGATCTCGTTCTTCCAGGCCACGTAGGGAACGGTCAGGCCGGTCTCCCCGTGGGCCAGGCTGTTCATGGTCTCGGCCAGCTTCGGGATCGGCCGGAACAGCATCCGGGCCGACAGGATCGCGGCGAGCGTCAGCACGAGCACGGCCGCGAGCGACACCATGCCCACCTGCCACATCAGGCGGCTGGCCGCGGCTTCGAGCGCGGTGACCTGGAAGCCGCTGCCGAGGACGCCGAGGACCTGTCCGGACTGGCCGAAGACCGGCAGGTTCACGAGGAGATAGTCGTTCCCGAGAATCGTGGCCTTGCCCACATAGGTGCCGCCGGCCGACACGACGGGGAAGATGCCGCCCTTGCGGTCCATGGCGGTGCCGACGGCGCGGGAGCCGTCGGGATTGCGCATGTTGGTGGCGCGGCGAATGAAGTCGCCGCTGGCCTTGTCCTTGACGAACAGGGTCGCCGGAGCCTGGGTCGCCTCGGCGATCCGGTCGGCGAGCTCGTCGCTGTAGAACACCGCGTCGTCGTTGACCGTGATGCCCGTGACGGCGCCGTCGGCGTCCTTCTTCACCGCAAGGCTATCGATGGAGCCGCGCAGGATGCCCACGAAGGTCCGCACGTTGGAGTGCAGCTGGGCCAGCGCCTTGCTCTCGACGTCCGAGCGGGTCTGGAGGGAAACGGCCGCGAAGAGAGCGGCGGCGGTCATCACGACGAACGCCACCATGGCGGCCGTCGTGAGGTGGGAAAGCTTCCGGTTGGTGAGGAACTGCACGGTGATTTACCTTAGGGAAATTCGTGCAGAACCTTTTGCAAAAAGCGGTTAACAACCCGTCAAAAGAAGGAATTCCAGAACGGGTCTTTACAGCTCCAGCACGGCCGTCACCGGCGCATGGTCGGAGGGGCGGTCCCAGCCGCGGGTCTCGCGCGTCACGTCGATGGAGCGCAGGGTGCCTTTCATGTCTTTCGACAGCCAGACGTGGTCGAGCCGGCGGCCCTTGTCGGCGGCCGCCCAGTCGGGCGAGCGGTAGCTCCACCAGGAATAGATCTTCTCCGGCTCGGGGCGCAGCACCCGCATGGCGTCGATCCATTCCGCCTCCTGGCGCAGTTCCTCCAGCGCCTCGGTCTCGACCGGGGTGTGGCTCACCACGTCGAGGAGCTGCTTGTGGCTCCAGACGTCGTGCTCGAGGGGCGCCACGTTGAGGTCGCCCACGAGAATGGCGGGCGCCGCGGTGGGCTTCGCCTTGCTGCCCCAGGAGCGCATCTCGGCCATGAAGTCGAGCTTGTGCCTGAACTTCTCGTTGATCTCCGGGTCCGGGATGTCGCCGCCGGCCGGGACGTAGAAGTTATGGATCGTGAGGCCGGCGGCCGCCTTGGCCTCCCGGCTCAGGGTGACGGTGATGTGGCGCGCGTCCTGCCGGCCGCACATCTCCATCACGCTCGTCTCGGAAAAGGGATAGCGGGACAGGATCGCGACCCCGTTGTAGCCCTTCTGGCCCATATGGACCACGAAGGGATAGCCGAAGCCCTGCAGCTCCTTCAGGGGCAGCTTGTCGTTCGGGCACTTGGTCTCCTGCAGGCACAGGATGTCGGGCCGGCGCTCCTTCAGGAAGCGGCCCACCTGGTCGATGCGCAGGCGAACGGAATTGATGTTCCAGGTCGAGACGGTCAGTTGCACGGGGATGGCCCTTCGGAAGATGCCTTCGGGCTACGACAGATTCGGGCCGGAGGGAAGGGTGAGCTTCAGGCGTTGTCAGCTTTCTCGACCTCCTCGAAGACTGAGTCGTCAATCTCTGCCCTGACCCTTCGAGACGCAGCCGGATGGCTGCTCCTCCGGGCGAGGGCTTATGAGGAGCACGGTTTTGGGCGAGCATTGCGGATGCGGCTTCGTCGAGCGTGCCCCGAAAGATCGGCACGGACGATCCGTTACTTATTCCCGCCCACGAGGATGTCGTACTGGATCTTGAACATCTCCTCGTCGATCCGGCGCCCGCGCTCGGCCCGGCCGAGCACCACCACCGTCTGGAAGCCCTGCGCATCGACGATGCGCCACTGGTACAGGTTCTCCACCTGGGGGTCGAAATAGAGGGTGATGCGGGAGGTGCCACCCAGCGTCGAGGAATCCTCCAGGCTGATCCGCACGGAATCGCCGTCGTTGACGATGCCGGTGATCCTGATGTCCTGGCCGAGATTCACCCGCTCGCGCAGGAGGAACTTCAGCGGGGTCTGGGAAATGGAATAGAGATCCTGGGTGGCGAGCTTGCGGTCGCGCACGGCGACCGACCGGCCGTCGGCGATCACCTGGAGGGTGGCGGGCGGATCGTATTCGAACCGCACCTTGCCGGGGCGCTGGAGGTAGAGGGTCCCGCCCTGCCGGCGCCCGTCGCCACCGACCTGGGTGAAGTCGGCCACGAGGGTGGTGAGGTTCGTGAAATAGGCATTGGCCCGCTCCACCACCAGGTTGTTCGGCAGCGGCTGGCGCAGGGCCACGGGCTCCGCGGCGGCGGCCACGACGGGTCTCGGCGCGATGGCGAGGGGCTTCGCTTCAGGCGCTTCCGGAGCCTCCGCCAGGGCAGGGCGGCTCGGCGGAAGCGGCGCGGTCGCGGCCAGGACCTGCTCCGCATTGGCCGGCCGGGGGATGACCGGCCGGGCCGACGGGGAGCCGGGCCCGGCGCGGTGGAAGGAGGCCGTCGGCAGGTGCGGGGGCGACGGGCTGAAGCCTTGAATCGCGGCCGGCCGGGACGGCGGGAAGATCATCTCGATCGGCAGCGTCTGCCCCATGGCCGGCACGGCACCCGCCCCGAGGGACAGGACCATTGCCAGGCTGGCAAGAGGGTGGGGACGCATCCGACGAATCTCCGCGAGAGGGTATGATGACCGCTGCCTGACCATTGTACATGGTTCACGAATGACGCAGGGCAGCGGCCAAGGTTCCCATTAGCGCATCGTGCGGCCCTCAGGGTCCGCACTGAACGATGCGCCAGATGAGAAAAACAGCATCGGATCGATCCCAAATGTGGAAGTCCACGTTTGGGATCGATGCCCGGGAGCCTTAATCCTCTCCCATCCCGGGAGTTTCAAGCAGAATCTCCCGTTTACCGGCGTGGTTGGCGGGACCGACGATGCCCTCGTTCTCCATGCGCTCCATGAGCGAGGCGGCGCGGTTGTAGCCGATCTGCAAGCGCCGCTGGATGTAGCTCGTCGAGGCCTTCT